>NZ_JBIAXT010000007.1:0-316322 GCF_042896945.1 Streptomyces sp. NPDC001222 | reverse complement strand
CTCCCCGGCCCATTCCCCCATCACCACGAAAACGAGTCTGGCCCCGCCGCTCACGCGGCGGGGCCAGAACCCCAAGATCTTCATGAGTCTTCTAGTGACCGACGGCCCTCTCTCGGTCGAGGAACGCCAATCGGGCGCGCTTCTCGGGCAGGTACCCGTCCGGCAGGTCGATCTCGGGCAGGACGACGGCCGGGCCGGGGACGAAGCCCTGGCGCAGGAAGCGGGCGATCGCCTTCGTGTTGCGCTCGTCGGGGTCGACGACGATCCGGCGCCGGCCGAGAACGGTGAAGACGTACGCGACGACGGCGGCCAGCAGGCCCGACGTCCAGCCGGGCCGGGCCCCGCCGGGTCCGGCGGGCGCCAGGAGGAGATGGACGCCGAGGTCGCCGGGCTCGACGGGGTAGCACTCGGAGACCCGATCGGCCTCCGGCTCGTAGGTCTGCAGGAGCGCGGCCGGTTCGCCGTCCTTGACGAGGAGAAAGGCGTGATGCGTGTCGAGCGTGTCCATATGGGCGTAGATCTCGCCCACTTGCCGCCTCGTCATACCGTTCATGCCCCAGAAGGAAGCGCGTTCGCCGCTCACCCAGCCGTGCACGACGTCCAGGTCGGCGCGGGGGTCCAGGCGCAGGATCCGCACGGTGCCGAAGCCGTCGACCGGCTGTTCGTGGACGGCCTCGCGGTCGGGGGCGTACGGCTCAGCGGCCATCGGTGCTCTCCTTCGTCAGACGGTCCCAGTCGGTGACGACCGGGACGAGATCCCCCTTCAGCCACAAGGGGAGTTGATCGCGGTGGTGGGGCGAGCCCGGGACGCCCGACGCGCCGAAGGGGACCACCCAGAGGCTGTTCTCGCGGCAGGCCAGGTCCCAGACGTAACGGGCCGCCGGCCCGCGGGCGCTCAGGTCGGTCAGTCCGGGGACGGCGGAGGTGCACAGGACGCAGTCGTGGTCGCCGGACAGACCCGGTTCCTCGTACGACGTCTCCGCCAGCGCCCGCCAGGGGGCCAGCCGGTGGGTGTCCCCCCAGGTGCCCCGCGGCGGGTTCGCGGCGACCTCCTCGACGGCCTCCCGCAGCATCGCCGTCCGGTCGGCGCCGTACAGGCGCTCCGCCCTCAGCAGGTGTTCGAGGGCGTAGCCGATCCGGGGCACGAGCGCGAGCCAGGGCGCGAAGACCTCCGGGTGCCCGGTCGGGGCGGCGAGCGCGGCGAGGGCGGGATGGGCCGCCAGCCGCCGTACGAGCGCGTCGCGCACCGCCGCGTACACCGCCGCGTCCGGGCCGGCCGCGTCCATGTGCCGGTCCCAGCGCAGCAGGCGCTCGCGCAGCGCGGCCGCCCCGGGGGTGAGGCCGTCCAGGGCGGCGAGACGGTCCAGCAGGGGCGCGGCGGAGGCGAGATGGGTGTCCATGTGGACAGCCGGCATGTCCTCGGCGGACCAGGCGGCCTTCCCGGTCAGCAGGGCGCGGATACGGTCGGCCCGGTGCGCGGGGGCGAACTCGACGCCGAGCGGGGCGGCGAGACCGCGCTGGTTCGCCATCACGGCGAGGCCGTCGTCGACGGTCCCGCGGGGCATCGGCTGCCATCCCCGCCACTCGTGGCCGGGCTCCCAGGCGGGGACGGGCCGGGTGCGGTTGGCCTCGGCCCGCTGCGGCACGGAACCGGCGACGCGGTGCAGCACTCCGCCGTGGACGTCCGCCGCCAGCACGACGTTGACGGGTTCGGCCCACCGGTCCAGCGCCCGGTCCACCTCGGCGACGCTGCGCGCCCGCAGCAGCGGGAGCAGGGCACCGAAGCCGAGTTCGCCGGTGACACGGGCCGGGTGGCGCAGGGCGAGGGCGATCGGGGGGTCCTGTTCGGCGGCGGTCTCCCGGCCGGGGTGGGCGTCCTGGGGGCCGCCGCTGACCACCGGGCCCCTCGGCGTCTCGATCACCTCCACCTGCACCGGCTTGCCCCCGGCCACCTCGGCCTTCTCGAGGTGCCGGGCCACGGCACGCCACCGTCCGTCCGGGTCCAGTGCCTCCACGCCGCCGGCCGCGGTGCGGCGCAGGCGCTCGCTGTAGAGGTCCTGGTAGTCGGCCATCGCGTTGGTGATCGCCCAGGCGACCGGGCCCGTGTGGGCGAAGTGGGCGACGCCGGGGACGCCCGGGACGGCGAGGCCGACGACGTCGAACTCCGGGCAGGCCAGGCGGATCTGCTGGTAGACGCCCGGTTCCTCGATGAAACGGTGGGGGTCGCCCGCGATCAGGGCCTGCCCGGTCGTGGTCCGCTCGCCGCCGGCCAGCCAGCCGTTGCTGCCCAGGGTGCCGGGGCCGTCGGTGGCGAAGAGGGCGACGGCGTCCTCGCCGAGATGCCGGACGACCTTCTCGCGCCAGAGCTTGGCGGGGAACCCGGCGAACAGGATGTGGGTGGCGAGCCAGACGCCGAGCGGATGCCAGGGCTCCCAGCGCCCGGGGGCGAGCCCCACGCTCGCGAACTCGGGCGCGCGCCGGGCGCCTTCGCCGAGCCCCTCGGCGATCCCTTCGGTGTAGGCGCGCACCCAGTCGGCGGTCTCCGGGTCCTGTCGCTCCAGGGCGGCGAAGCAGCGTCGCGCCGTGTCCTCGATACGGGCCTGTCGCGCGAGGACGTCCCAGGCCAGGGCGGACGGGCCGAGGAAGGACGCCGAGGTGCCCTGGGCGCGGTGCCGTTCGACCTCCAGCTGCCAGGCTCGGTCCAAGGCGGTGACCCGGCCCTGGGCCCGGGCCAGCGCCCGGGCGTCGTCGGCTCGCAGATGCGGGATGCCCCAGGCGTCGCGGTAGGTCTCGGTGGTCACCCTGCACCCCATTGTGATCGCTACGGACGGTCCAGTTTAGGTAAGCCTTCCCTAAGCAGCCAGAGAATCGTACGCGAAGGGTGCGGACGGCGTCCGGCGGGGCGATCATCGGGACATGGATGTCACGCTGCACCTCGCCCAGGACCCCCAGGCCGACGCGCTCCTCGGGCACAGTCCGCTCGCCGCGCTGACCGGGATGCTGCTGGACCAGCAGATCCCGATGGAGTGGGCGTTCAAGGGGCCCTGGACCATCGCGCAGCGGCTCGGCGCCGACGACCTCGACGCACACGAGATCGCGGCGTACGACCCTGAGGCGTTCGCCGCGCTGCTGTCCGAGAAGCCCGCGGTGCACCGCTACCCGGGATCGATGGCGGGGCGCATCCAGCAGCTCTGCCGCTGTCTCGTCGAGCACTACGACGGCGACGCCGAGGCCCTCTGGCGGGACGTCGACAGCGGAGCGGAGCTGCTGAAGCGGCTCCAGGAGCTGCCGGGGTTCGGCAAGCAGAAGGCACAGATCTTCCTCGCCCTGCTCGGCAAGCAGCTGGGGGTGCGGCCCCGGGGCTGGCGGGAGGCCGCGGGGTCGTACGGCGAGACGGAGTCCTTCCGTTCGGTCGCGGACATCACCGGTCCCGAGTCGCTGGCGAAGGTGCGGGCGCACAAGCAGGAGATGAAGGCGGCGGCCAAGGCGGCGAAGGCGACCAGGACGGCACGCGCGTAGGACTCGGCCCGGGGAGGCGGTCGCCGGCTCGGGCGGACACGGCCGCCGGAGCCCGGGCGGCCGCCAGGCCGCGTGGTGTCCGTCGATCGGACCGCCCGGGTGGCGGGCCCCCGGGCAGCGGTCCAAGCATGGATCATGACCGACGCACCGAGCGGTTCCCCGTGGGGACCCGAGTACGACGACCGCCACGTCCACGCCGGCCGCGACCCGCACACGCAACGACCACTGCCGGACGGACTGGAGCCACCCGTCGAGGGGCTCCTGCACCTGCTCTCCCGCACCGCCTGGCAGGTGGTCCTGGCCACGGGTGTCGCGTCCCTGATCCTCGGAATCCTGATCCTGCTCTGGCCCGGCCCCTCGCTGCTCGCCGCCGGAGTCCTCTTCGGGCTCTACCTCATCGTCAGCGGCGTGCTCCAGGTCGCGTCCGCCTTCGGCACGCACCGCGCCACCTCGCTGCGGGTCCTCGGCTTCCTCAGCGGCGCCCTGTCGATCGTGCTGGGGCTGTTCTGCTTCCGGGGCCCCCTGGAGTCGATCCTGCTGCTCGCGCTGTGGATCGGCATCGGCTGGCTGTTCCGCGGGATCGCCCAGACCGTGGCGGCCGCCCATGACCCGGCAGTGCCCGCGCGCGGCTGGCAGGCCATCCTCGGGATCGTCACCTTCGTCGCCGGGGTCGTGCTGATCGTCTCGCCGTTCCATTCGATCGCCGTGCTCACGCTGATCGCCGGCTGGTGGCTGATCGTGGTCGGCATCGTCGAGCTGATCACGGCGTTCCGTCTCCGCGGCCGCGCCGAGCGGATCCCGCACACCGTGTGAACGCGTCAACCCCGCACCGCACACCTCACTCGACCGGGCGATTCTGCCGTCCGATGCGATGAACGGCGCCGTGTCGACGGGCAGATGACCCCTGTGAGCACCACCCCGCACCCCCCTCGTACCGCTCGTCGGTATGCCTGGCTGCGGGCGCTCCTGGTGCTCATCGCGCTGCTCGCGGCCGGTGCGCACGCGGAGGCCGTGACTGCCGATTCCGACACGGTGTCCGCGTCCCAGTCCTGCGACGCGGAGCACGAGGTGCTCGACGCGGCACTGCGGCCGGCGAACCCCCAGGGACCTCGCGCCCCCGTGCCGCTGCGGCCGGCGGCACGGGGGGCCGGCGGACCGTCCGCACCGCTGGACCCCGCCCCCATGCCCGCACGGGCACCAATCTTCCCCGCCCTGTGCGCCCTGCGCACCGTCGTCCTGCGCTGCTGACCGGTCCGGCCTTCGCACCGTCGATCGCCGTCAGCAACCGCCGTCAGCAACGCAAGGACGTAGTCATGCCCAGAGATCCGTACGCCGCTCTGCTCGCCCTGTTGCGGGCCGAGGCCGTCCGCAGCACCAAGCAGCGACCGAAACCCGATCCCGAACCCGACACCGGCGAGGAGCCTCCGACGGCCGGCGCCCGGGAGAGCGACCACGAGTAGCAGACAGCGGCCGCCCGCCCCGGGCGGCCGCCCCTGCAAGATCCGGTGCTGTGGCCGGCACGGTTCGCCGCACGCCGCGAGCCGGTGAACCTTTCCGGTCACAGCACTATCGCCTGCGGCGGGCCGTCCCGAAGAGGGAGCGTGTGATCTCCCGGCCCAGCTGCGTGCCCAGGGAGCGGGCCAGGGACTTGAAGGCGTCGCTGGTGACGACCTGTTCGACCAGGGACGGCTCCTCCCGTCCGGTCTCCCGCCCGCTCCCGGCCGTCGTCTCCTGGACCGGCCGGAGGGCCGCCTCCCGGGCCGCGAGCATCTCGTACGCCGACTCACGGTCGACCGCCTGCGCATAACGCCCGTACAGCGGCGACGACATGACCGCCCGCTCCAGCACTTCCCCGTCCACCGGCCCCATCAGGGACTCCGGCGCCCTCAGCCGGGTCACCGCGACCGGTGTCGGGGCGCCCCGCTCGCTCAGGACCGTCACCACGGCCTCCCCCGTGCCGAGGCCGGTCAGCACCTCCTCCAGGTCGTAGGGGGAGGTGGGGAAGGTCCGCACCGTGGCCCTCAGCGCCTTCTGGTCGTCCGGGGTGAAGGCGCGCAGCGCGTGCTGGACGCGGCTGCCGAGCTGGGCCAGCACCTCCGCGGGCACGTCCCGCGGGGTCTGCGTGACGAAGAGGACGCCGACGCCCTTGGAGCGGATCAGCCGCACCGTCTGGGTGATCGCGTCCAGGAACGCCTTGGACGCCCCGCTGAACAGCAGATGCGCCTCGTCGAAGACGAAGACCAGCTTCGGCTTGTCGACGTCACCGACCTCCGGCAGATCGTGGAAGAGGTCCGCGAGGAGCCACATCAGGAAGGTGGAGAACAGCTGCGGTTTGTCCTGGACCGCGGGCAGTTCGAGCACGGAGAGCGTGCCCCGGCCGTCGGGCGCCGTGCGCAGCAGCTCGGTCGTGTCGAACTCCGGCTCCCCGAAGAAGGGCGCCATCCCCTCCGCCTCGAATGCCGTCAGCGCCCGCAGGATCACCCCGGCCGTCGCCGTCGACAGACCGCCGATCTGCTTCAGCTCCGCCCGGCCCTCGTCCGAGGTCAGAAAGGCCACCACCGCCCGCAGGTCCTTCAGGTCCACCAGCTCCAGGCCCTTGGTGTCCGCGTAGTGGAAGATCAGCCCGAGCGACTGCTCCTGAGTCCGGTTCAGCTGGAGCACCTTCGACAGCAGCACCGGCCCGAAGCTCGTGATCGTGGCGCGTACGGGGATGCCCCGGCCGAGGCCGCCCAGTGCGTAGAACTCGGCCGGGAAGGCGGTGGGCGTCCAGTTCTGGCCGGTCTCGGCCGCCCGTGCGCGCACCCGCTCGTTCTCCTGCCCGGCCGCCGAGACACCGGAGACGTCTCCTTTGACGTCCGCCAGGAACACCGGCACGCCCTGCGCCGAGAGTTGCTCGGCGATCAGCTGGAGCGTCTTCGTCTTGCCGGTGCCGGTCGCGCCCGCGACCAGGCCGTGCCGGTTGAGCACCGAGAGCGGGACGCGGATCCGCGCGCCGGGCAGGCACTGCCCGTCCCACACCAGGGCGCCCAGGTCGACTGCCGGACCCGCGAAGGCGTACCCGGACGCGATCTCCAGGGCCTGCGGAGGCAGCGCGGGAGCGCTCTCCGGGGTCGCGGGCGCGGCGGCCCCGGGTACCGGCCGGCTGTCGCTCATCTCGAAGCACCTGTTCCGTTTTGCACCCGTTTACTGCATCTTTTCCAGCCTCGCACTCCGTCGCCATGGCTGCGCCCGGAACGTGTGGCCCGGTAGGCTTTCCGTGTGATCTTCAAGCGCATCGGAAACGGCCGGCCGTACCCCGACCACGGCCGGGAGAGCACCCGGCAGTGGGCGGACGTCGCGCCGCGCCCGGTCCGCCTCGATCAGCTCGTGACGACCAAGCAGCAACTCGACCTGGAGACCCTCCTCGCCGAGGACTCGACGTTCTACGGCGACCTCTTCGCGCATGTCGTGAAGTGGCAGGGCGACCTGTACCTGGAGGACGGCCTCCACCGCGCGGTGCGCGCGGCGTTGCAGCAGCGCCAGGTCCTGCACGCGAGAGTGCTCGAACTCGACTGACCCCGGGCGTTCGTCCGCCCCCTACCCGGGGGTCCGTCCACCCTTCCTGCGGATCTCGCCGCTCCGGCGCACTCCGCTCGATCCGGCGCGCCCGCCCCCGCGCCCGCGCCGTCCATCTGCGCCCCCGCGCGGACCCCTACGTCCGCTTCCTCGCCGGCCGTGCCCGTGTGCACAACCCGCCGTAAGCGCCCGCGTGGCCGTCCGTTCGCCCCGATGACCCGTTCGGGTTGGACTGAGGGGCACCCAATGATCATCTAGTAGGCATTGCCGCCTGGGCGCACTACGCTGCGCCCATGAGCATGCTGACTCCCCCCGGCATGGGTGGCCAGTACCGGATCACGGGGAGCAAGTACCCGAGGATGCGCCGACCCCGACGCCGCAGCAGGCTCGTGGTCGCCATCGTCGCGTCGGTGGCCGCTGTCGGACTGATCGGCTGGGGAACCCTGCAGCTCATCGATGTCTTCACCGGCGGCGACAGGACGTTGGCGGCCGGCTCCAAGGCGGGCTGCGCACCCAAGGTGGGTCCGTCGCCCACGGCCACCGCGAAGGCCCTGCCCGCGCCGGGCCAGATCACCGTGAACGTATTCAACGCCACGGCGCGCAGCGGCCTCGCCAAGGAGACCGCCGACGAGCTGAAGAAGCGCGGCTTCCAGATCGGCACGGTGGGCAACGCGACCGAGGACTACGACAAGAAGGTCAAGGGCGCCGGGGTACTGCTCGGCGCCAAGGCCGCCACGGGCACCAGCCTGCCCGTCCTCGGCACCCAGCTCGCCGACGCCGAACAGCGCACCGACACCCGTACGGGAGGCTCCGTCGACCTCATCCTGGGCGACGGGTTCAAGTCCCTGACGGACAAGCCGGCCGCGGACAAGGCCCTGTCGGCCCTGACCGCCCCGGCCGCGTCGGCGCCACCGGGCAAGGACGGCAAGAAGAACTGCTGAGCCACCACCCACGAACCCCCGCCGGTCCGGCGGGGGTGGGGCAGAGGGCAGGGGGTTCTACTCCGCCGCCCCGTACAGCCGGTCCCCCGCGTCGCCGAGTCCCGGCACGATGTAGCCCAGCTCGTTGAGGTGGTCGTCGACGGCGGCCGTGACCACCGTGACCGGCGTACCCGCCAGTTCGCGCTCCATCACCTCGACGCCCTCCGGGGCGGCGAGCAGCACCACGGCGGTCACGTCGCGCGCCCCGCGCCGGATCAGCTCCTGGATCGCCGCCACGAGGGTGCCGCCGGTGGCGAGCATCGGGTCGAGGACGTACACCTGGCGCCCCGACAGGTCCTCCGGCATGCGTGTCGCGTACGTGGAGGCCTGGAGCGTCTCCTCGTTGCGGATCATGCCCAGGAAGCCCACCTCGGCGGTCGGCAGCAGCCGGACCATGCCGTCGAGCATGCCGAGGCCGGCCCGCAGGATCGGCACGACCAGCGGGCGGGGACGGGACAGCTTGACGCCGGTGGTGGCGGCGACCGGGGTCTCGACGTCGATCTGTTCGGTGCGCACGTCCCGCGTGGCCTCGTAGGCGAGCAGGGTGACGAGCTCGTCGGCGAGCCGACGGAAGGTCGCGGAGTCGGTGCGGCGGTCGCGCAGCGTGGTGAGCTTGTGGGCGACCAGGGGGTGGTCGACGACGTGGAGACGCATGGCCCTAACAGTAACCGGGCTTTCCGCGGCGACCGCGCCGTGTGCGGCCCCGGCCCCGCCGTCCGGCCCGCCGCCCTGCCCCGGCTCGTCCGCGG
Organism: Streptomyces sp. NPDC001222; assembly: GCF_042896945.1. Classification (NCBI taxonomy): domain Bacteria; kingdom Bacillati; phylum Actinomycetota; class Actinomycetes; order Kitasatosporales; family Streptomycetaceae; genus Streptomyces; species Streptomyces sp. NPDC001222. The sequence goes on along the minus strand of NZ_JBIAXT010000007.1, from coordinate 307,519 downwards.
GCCGCCCCCGTCCCCGCCGCCCCTCTCCGGCCTTCCTGGCTTCGGACCCCCCATCAGGGGGAAAGTGGGAAGGACGGAACTGGGGTGGTGTGCCTATGCCCGACGGGGAATCCCACGAGGAGCCCGAAGCGCAGGAGCCGGACGCCGAGCGCAGGCGGCGCCGGGCCCTGTTCCTGCGCGAACTCGCGGAGGCCCGGGAGCTTCGCGACCGCGTCCAGCCCCGGCGCGCCAAGGTCGCGCGCCTGCGTCACGCCATGCGCATGCGCACCTTCCGCTGGTAGCGACGCGGCCGCCTTGGGGGTGGCCGTGCGGCCACACCGCCCCGGGCCGCGTACGATCCGCTGGTGGCGGCAATGAGTGCGCTGGTGGGTGGACCGCTTCGGCCGGGGTGTTCAATCGGAGCATCCGCGATCGAAACGGCCAGACACAGGGAGCCGAAGACGTCCCCTGAGCGCCTTGTTTCTGCCACGATTCCGAGTGGGTGGGGCTCGGAGAGACCATTCCCCGCCCATAACCTCCGCCGGGGGGAACCCCAACCGGCACGCCTATGACCAGTGGGAGAGTCACGGTGTACTTCGCCGCACTGCTCGCGCGCACCGAAGACGGGTGGGAAGCGAGCGACACAGAGCTCGACGATGTGGAGACCCTGTCGGATCTGACCGACCTGGCCCGTGACGCCTCGGTCGACGAGGACACGGTGCTCGTACTCATCGAGCAGGAGGACGCATGGTTCGGCGTCGTCCGCTTGGACGGCGAGGACGACCCTCGTATCTACGTCTCGGACGCCTCCGCCGCCGCCCGTAGCTCGTACGGCGAGATCCTGCTCACCGACGAACTGCTCGGAAGGGAGCCCGGCGACGACGGCGCCGACCTCGACTCCCTCGACCTCGACGGCACCGAGGACGGTGAGCCCGACGCCGACGAGGACGGAGCGGCCTCGGACGCCTCCGTGCCGCACGGCCCCGTGGGCGACAGCGAGATCCTCGACGACCTGGGCGTCAGCGAGAAGGAGCTGCGCATCCTGGACGCCGAGGACGCGCTCAGCTCGATCGCCGAGGCCCTGGGCGCCTCGGAGGTCCTGGAGACCGTCCGCTAGGTGCACCGGGTGACCGAGGACGGGACGCCGGCCCCCGATCCGGTGCGCGACCGGTGGCGGGCCGCGATGCGGCTCGCCCTGGACGAGGCCGGCCAGGCCGCCGAGGGCGGTGACGTGCCCGTCGGCGCCGTCGTGCTGTCCGCGGACGGCGCGGTGCTGGCCGTCGGTCACAACGAACGCGAGGCCACGGGCGATCCGACGGCCCATGCGGAGATCCTCGCGCTCCGCCGGGCCGCGAGCGCGCTCGGCGAGTGGCGGTTGTCCGGCTGCACACTCGTCGTCACGCTGGAGCCCTGCACGATGTGCGCGGGTGCGCTGCAGCAGTCCCGGGTGGACCGGCTGGTCTACGGCGCACGCGACGAGAAGGCCGGCGCGGCCGGGTCGCTGTGGGACCTGGTGCGCGACCGGCGCCTCAACCACCGCCCCGAGGTCATCGACGGCGTGCTCGCCGACCGGTGCGCCCAACTGCTGACGGACTTCTTCCGGACCCGCTGAGGACCCGCCCCGGGCGATCCGCAGAAACGGATTTCAGACCACGGCCCCCCGTGGGGTAGGGTCTCCCTCGGTAGCGTGTCCGAGCGGCCGAAGGAGCTCGCCTCGAAAGCGAGTGTGGCGCAAGTCACCGAGGGTTCAAATCCCTCCGCTACCGCTGTGGAAGGGCCCCGTCGACAGACGGGGCCCTTTGTGCGTCCACGGACCGGAGCCCGCGACACGACGCGCGGGAAAAGGCCGGGTGAGGGCCTGGTGCGATTCGTGATCTTTTGCGGTTCCCGAACAACCGGCCGAGATACACTCACCGGCGGCGAACGGGCCCGCGGGGCACGGCAGACGGGGGAGGCCGCGGTGGCGGTACAGGGGAAGAAGATCGCGGTGTACGCGCTCGTGGTCTTCGCGCTCTACGTGATCATCACCGACCCCGCCAAGGCCGCCGGCTACGTCGAGATAGGGTTCGAGGGCATCTCCAGCGCCGCCAAGGCCGTCGGCCACTTCATGACCTGGATCGCCGACGGAGCCAAGTGAGGCTCCCGGCCGGGCGGCCCCCGTCACACCCCCGGGAGCGCCCGTGATCCGTCACCTGGTCCTCTTCAAGCTCAACGAGGGCGTCCGGCGCGACGACCCGCGCGTGGTGGAGGGGGTGAGCGCCTTCGAGAGCCTCGGCGACCGGATCGACGAGCTGCGCGCCTGGGAGTGCGGCTGGAACATCACCGACCGGCCCATCGCCTACGACTTCGCGATCAACTCGGCGGTCGACGACACGGACGCGCTCCGGCGTTATCTGGAGCATCCGGCACACCAGGCGGGTGTCGCGATGTGGCGCGAATTCGCCACATGGGTGATCGCCGACTACGAAATCTGAGCGACACCGCCTACGGATTCCGCGCGACACCCCCCACGAAGCCCCCCATCTCAACGATGGGGGGCTCTCCTGTGTCTTGTGCCCCAACTCTCCTTCAACACGGCGTTATGCGGTGCTTGCACCCAGCGTCCATTCTTGTGATGCTATGACCGCTTTTGACGGTGAGTTGACAGAGGCGTTGACGGATGAAGAGGTGGCGTTGACCGTGTCGGCCAGTACTGCGCCGCCTCAGGACGAGGCTCCAAGCCCGAGTCCCGGCCGGCACCGGACACCCGCCACAACTTCCGCACGGCCCCAGGAATCCGACACCGCCCCCTACGAGCCCCAGGAGCCCGACACCGCACGCCCCGCCCCCCAGCCCCCCGACAGGACCGCCTCAGCCCCTTCCACCCCCTCCACCACGTTCACCTCACCTGCCTCATCCGCCGCTCAACCACCGGACAGCACGCCCTCCTCGTCCGCACCACCGAACGGTGACCCCTCCGCACCCCCCGACGGCGACCCCTCCACCCCCTCCGACGCCGAGGACGACGACTCGACGACCACCCCCCAAAAGCGCCGCGGCGCCGACACCCGGGCCCTCACCCAGGTGCTCTTCGGCCAGCTCAGGGACCTGGAGCCGGGCACGCCGGAGCACCAGCGCGTACGCGGGGCGCTCATCGAGGCCAACCTCCCGCTCGTGCGCTACGCCGCCGCCCGCTTCCGCTCCCGCAACGAGCCCATGGAGGACGTCGTCCAGGTCGGCACCATCGGGCTGATCAACGCCATCGACCGCTTCGACCCCGACCGCGGCGTGCAGTTCCCGACCTTCGCGATGCCGACCGTCGTCGGCGAGATCAAGCGCTACTTCCGCGACAACGTCCGCACGGTCCATGTCCCGCGCCGGCTGCACGAGCTGTGGGTGCAGGTCAACAGCGCCACCGAGGACCTCACCACGACGCACGGGCGCTCCCCGACCACCGCCGAGATCGCCGAGCGGCTGCGCATCACCGAGGAGGAGGTGGTGGCCTGTATCGAGGCGGGGCGCTCGTATCACGCCACCTCGTTGGAGGCCGCCCAGGAGGGTGACGGACTGCCGGGCCTCCTCGATCGGCTCGGCTACGAGGACCCGGCCCTCGACGGGGTCGAGCACCGCGACCTCGTACGGCATCTGCTCGTCCAGCTGCCGGAGCGCGAACAGCGGATCCTGCTGCTGCGCTACTACAGCAATCTGACCCAGTCACAGATCAGCGCCGAACTGGGTGTATCGCAGATGCACGTGTCAAGGCTCCTCGCCAGGAGCTTCGCGCGACTGAGATCCGCAAACAGGATCGACGCCTAACTCACGCGAGCGAATCACCCGCAAGAGTTCTTGCCGACAGTTCTGCGCTGAAAGGTCATCAGAACTCCTCCAACCAGGGCGCATTCACCTCTTGCATGTCGACATGTCACTACAGCGTGTTGCCGACATGTGACATTCTTCCGGGAGCGCGTTTGCCGCAGCCTCGTGGCCGGTATTCAGGTGGAGGCTGCGTTCCCTACGACGGGAGCGTCCGCCGCGACCGTCCCGCGACCCAAAGGGGGTGGCATGTCCGCAGACAAGGGCAGCTCGAAGGTGCTCACGCTCATGCAGAGCGACTCCGCGCCCGATGTGCTTCAGGACCTTCAGGCCCCTCAGGACCTCCCGGGTGCCGAGACCCTCCCGGCTCCCGAGGCACCGGACCTTCCGTCCCCGGAGGCCATCGACACCCGCACCCTGTCCCGCTCCCTCTTCCTGCGGCTCGCCGCCCTCGACGAGAACAGCCCTGAGCGCCCCTACGTCCGGGACACCCTCATCGAGCTGAACCTCCCCCTCGTGCGCTACGCCGCCGCCCGCTTCCGCAGCCGCAACGAGCCGATGGAGGACATCGTCCAGGTCGGCACGATCGGGCTGATCAAGGCGATCGACCGGTTCGACTGCGAACGGGGCGTGGAGTTCCCGACGTTCGCGATGCCGACGGTCGTCGGTGAGATCAAGCGGTTCTTCCGGGACACGTCGTGGTCGGTGCGGGTGCCGCGCCGGCTGCAGGAGCTGCGCCTGGCGCTCACCAAGGCCAGCGACGAACTGTCGCAGAAGCTCGACCGCTCGCCGACGGTCACCGAACTCGCCTCCGTGCTCGGAGTGTCGGAGGAGGACGTGGTCGACGGCCTCGCCGTCGGCAACGCGTACACGGCGTCGTCGCTGGACTCGCCCGCTCCCGAGGACGACGGCGGCGAGGGCTCGCTCGCGGACCGTCTCGGCTACGAGGACTCGGCGCTGGAGGGCGTGGAGTACCGCGAGTCCCTCAAGCCGCTGCTGGCCAAACTCCCGCCCCGCGAGCGGCGGATCATCATGCTGCGCTTCTTCGCGAACATGACGCAGTCGCAGATCGGCGAGGAGGTCGGCATCTCGCAGATGCACGTCTCCCGGCTGCTCACCCGCACGCTGGCACAGCTGCGAGAGGGTCTGATCTCCGACTAGGGCGTATTGTGAAAGTCCCGTCGTTCGCCCGAAGGGCGAGGCAGGCGGGACTTCGCAACACGCCCTCGGGGCCTGATTCCACAGCGCAGGGACCGTCCGACGCCCCGCCCGTGCCGCCCCGTTCGCGAGAACGGCCCGCCGGGCGGGCCTGCCGGTCCGGAGTGACCTCCACGGCCGGGCGTCGCCAAACCCGGTCGTACGAGCGCGTTCACCCGGTGGCACGGCAAACGCCCGCAGCGCGGCGCCCGTTGGTTACGCCGTGCCGAGCGCACGTCGCGGAGCCCGCGCGCGCGAGGGCACGGGCCGGCGACGGTCGTGAGAAGACGGGGGAGAAGGCGGCCGGCTCCTTCCGGAGTCCGGCTGCCCCTTACATCAGCGCGAGCCAGGCGACCGCGGCGACGATCACCACGGCGGCGACGACACCGACGATCAGGCCGACGCGCGGCCCTGCCGGAGCGGACGCCTGCTGCCTGCCCTGCGGCGCCTCGTCGACGAACGCACGGAACATCTGCGTGCTGCCGGCGGGGTCGTAGTTGCCCTGGGGGCCCTGGGTGTTAGCCATGGCCCGAGACCCTAGCGAATACCCGGGTGCCGCCCAAGTGGGGGATCCGCTCTCACACCCGGTCTCCACCGGAACAGCCCGGTCCACGCCCTGGCGACACATGGTCCCCCACCTCCCACCTCGTCGTTTACGTTCGCAACACTTGCCTTTGCCAAGTTTTTGCCCCGAAAGCCGCCGATTAATTTGCCTGCAGCAACCAATCTCCCTACGGTTGCTCCAGGCAACGAATTGGAGGAGGTGCGATGGCCGCGCAGGCCCAGTACGAGGAACTGGCACGTCAGCTCAGCGCCGTCGGGGCCGTGAAAAGGGACTTGGGGCGGATCCTGCCGCCCGACTGCCCGGGCGGCTCCGCTGCCGTGCTGACACTGCTCGGCCGTCACGGCGACATGCGCATGAGCAAGCTCGCCGAGCTGCTCGCCGTGGACATGTCGGTCACCAGCCGCCATGTCGCCCATGTCGCGGAGCGCGGCTGGATCGAGCGCTCCCCCGACCCCGCGGACAGACGCTCCCGCATCCTGCGCCTGACGGCGGCCGGCCACGTCCAGCTCGACGAACTGTCCCGGCGCAGCACCGACCTGCTGGCCGAACGGCTCGCCGACTGGTCGGACGACGACGTCGGCCGCCTCATCCAGCTGATGACACGACTGCGCGAGAGCTTCGGCGACTGCCGCTCCGCGCCCCGGCTCGCGCACTTCGCCCCCGCGGCGGAATCCGTTGCCGACCGGACCACCCGTACACCCGCATAACGTAAGAAAAGGAAGCCCATGGCAACGACCACACCAGCCGGTGTGCGGGCTCACGCCAAGCACGGGGGAGGCTCCCCGGACGGCGCTCCGATGACACACCGGCAGATCATGGAGGCCCTGTCCGGCCTCCTGCTCGGCATGTTCGTGGCGATCCTGTCGTCCACGATCGTGTCCAACGCTCTGCCGCACATCATCGGCGACCTCGGCGGCGGCCAGTCCGCCTACACCTGGGTCGTCACCGCGTCGCTGCTGGCCATGACCGCGACCACCCCGCTGTGGGGCAAGCTCGCGGACCTCTACAGCAAGAAGGCGCTCGTCCAGATAGCCCTGGTCATCTATGTCCTGGGTTCGATGACCGCGGGCCTGTCGCAGAACCCCGGCATGCTCATCGCCTGCCGTGTCGTCCAGGGCGTCGGCGTCGGCGGTCTGTCCGCGCTGGCGCAGATCGTCATGGCGGCGATGATCTCCCCGCGTGAGCGCGGCCGTTACTCCGGCTACCTGGGCGCCACCTTCGCCGTCGCCACCGTCGGCGGCCCGCTGATCGGTGGTGTCATCACCGACACCGACTGGCTCGGCTGGCGCTGGTGCTTCTACGTCGGTGTGCCCTTCGCGATCCTCGCGCTGATCGTGCTGCAGAAGACCCTGCACCTGCCCGTGGTGAAGCGGGACGTCAAGGTCGACTGGGCCGGCGCGTTCTTCATCTCCGCCGCCGTCTCCCTGCTGCTGGTCTGGGTCACCTTCGCCGGTGACAAGTACAACTGGCTGTCGTGGCAGACGTACACCATGGTCGCGGGCGCCGTCGTCCTCGCCGCGATCTTCGTCTTCGTCGAGACCAAGGCCGCCGAGCCGATCATCCCGCTGCGGCTGTTCCGCAACCGCACCATCACCCTGTCGTCGCTCGCCTCGCTCTTCGTGGGTGTCGCGATGTTCTCCGGCACGGTGTTCTTCGCCCAGTACTTCCAGCTGGCCCGCGACAAGTCCCCGACGATGTCCGGTGTGCTGACCATCCCGATGATCGGCGGCCTGTTCGTCTCCTCCACCGTCTCCGGCCAGATCATCACCAGGACCGGCAAGTGGAAGGCCTGGCTGGTCAGCGGTGGTGTGCTCATCACGGCCGGACTGGGTCTGCTCGGCACCCTGCGCTACGACACGGACTACTGGAAGACCGCCGTCTTCATGGCGCTCATGGGCCTCGGCATCGGCATGATGATGCAGAACCTGGTGCTGTCCACGCAGAACCAGGTGGCACCCGGCGACCTCGGTTCGGCCAGCTCCACGGTGACCTTCTTCCGGTCCCTCGGCGGTGCGATGGGCGTCTCCGCGCTCGGCGCGTTCATGGCCCACCGGATCACCCACTACTTCACGGACGGCCTCGCCGACCTCAGCCCGAAGTACCAGCGGCTGGCGGCCCATTCGAGCTCGGACGGCGCCATCCCGGACCTGGCGAAGCTGCCCCGTCCGCTGCGCACCCTCATGGAGAGCTCCTACGGCCACGCCATCGGCGACGTCTTCCTGGTCGCCGCGTGCCTGGCCTTCCTCGCCTTCGTGATCACGCTGTTCATCAAGGAGGTCCCGTTGAAGACCCAGGGCGGTCTGGCGCAGGCCGCGGCGGCCGCGACCGAGGAGGCCCCGGCGGTCGCCGCGACCACCGCCGCGATACCCGCCCCGGCCGAGGAGAAGGTTCCCAGCTGGGCCGTGGCGAGCACGGAGGCCACGCCCGACGGCACGGCCACACAGGTGCAGCACGCGGCCGTCGCCACCATCGCCGCCCCCGGTGAGTCCACGTCCTCCGGCGGCGTCCCGGTGCGCGGTTTCGTCCGCGGCGCCGAGAGCGCCGCGGTCCCGCAGGCAGCCGTCACGCTGATCTCCCTCGGGGGACGCCAGCTGGGCCGGTCGGTCGCGGGGGCCGACGGCTCCTACGCGGTGGACGCGCCGGGCACGGGCACGTACGTCCTGATCGCCTCCGCCGACGGCCACCAGCCGCAGGCCTCCACGATCGTGGTGAACGAGGAGCCGGTGTCGTACGACATCCTGCTCAGCGGCACCAGCGGTCTGACCGGTGTCGTGCGTGCCACCGAGACCGCGCTGCCGGTCAAGGACGCCATGGTGATCGTCACGGATGTCCGCGGTGATCTGCTGGCCACCGCCACCACCGGCGAGCAGGGCGACTTCGTCTTCGCCGAGCTGGTGCCGGGCTCCGTCACCGTCGCGGTGAACGCCGTCGGCTTCCGGCCGCGGGCGCTGCCGGTCGAGGTGGGCGGCACCGGGGTCACCCGGATCGAGATCGACCTCGACTCCGGCGCCCAGATCCAGGGCGTGGTACGGGCCCCGCACGGCCCCCTCGCGGACGCCCGGGTGACCCTGGTGGACGCGGCGGGCAACGTGGTCGGCACGGCCACGACCGGCACGGACGGCGCGTACGCCTTCACCGACCTGAACAACGGCGAGTACACCGTCATCGCCACCGGCTACCCGCCGGCGGCCACGGCCGTGAACGTGAGCGGTCGCGGCGTCGACGACCACGACATCACGCTGGCCCACCCGGGCGAGTAGGCCGGACCCCGGCCCGTGGGGGCGCGCTCTGAGCGGAGGTGCGCCCCCGCGGGCCGGTTTTTTGAGCCTTCTACGGGGATATTCAAGGATTTAGAGGGAGACCACACGATGGCACTGACCGCACGGATCCGTACGCGGGACGGCTGGGCCGTGTCGCACGCGGTCGTCACCGTGACCGACATGACCGGTACGCAGGTGCTGCGCGCCGAGGCCGACGCGGAGGGGACCATCCGGGACACGACGACGCTGACGCCCGGCGCGTACACGGTGATCGTGACCGCGGTCGGGTACGCGCCCGCCGCCTCCAGCGCGATCGTCACCGCGAGCGGCCGCGCCGAGATCGGCACCGTGACGCTGGCCCGGCAGGGCGGCGCCGAACTGCCCCCGCCCGGACCGTGGACCATCGACCCGGTGCACTCCTCGGTGGGCGCGGTCGCCCAGCACCTGGGCATCTCCAGCGTGCACGGACGCTTCACCGAGTTCTCCGGGCGCATCGAGATCGCCCCGGACGAGGTGCAGAAGTCCCGCGTCGAGGCGGTCATCAGCGCCGCGTCCATCGACACGGGCAACAGCATGCGCGACACCCATCTGCGGTCGGCGGACTTCCTGGACGTCGAGACCTATCCGCAGATCACCTACCGCTCGGCCGGCCTGACGGCCGCGGGCTCCGACCGCTGGACCGTCCACGGTGAGCTGACCATGCGCGGCATCGTCCGCCCGGTCGACCTCAGCCTCGCCTACCTCGGCACCGGCGCCGACCCGTGGGGCGGCACCCGCGCGGCCTTCCGCGCCACGGCGGAACTGCGCCGAGAGGACTTCGCGATGAACTACAACCAGGTCCTCCAGGCGGGCATCGCCGCGATCGGCACCACGCTGCGGGTGGAGCTGGACGTCCAGGCGGTGCAGGGCGACTCACTCCCGCAGGCGTAGGCACGGCAGGGTCAGGCTCCCGGGGCCGCTGAGCGCCTAGGCTTGCGTCCCATGGCACCGAACATCGCGACGAACACCTCCGTATCGCGGGACGAGCTGCTGGACTTCGTCCGTCCCCGGCACCGCGCGATCCTGCTGACCCGGCGCGCCGACGGCAGCCCCCAGGGGTCGCCGCTGACCTGCGGGGTCGACGACTCGGGACGGATCGTGGTCTCCACGTACCCGGAACGGGCCAAGACGCGCAACGCCAAGCGGGACGAGCGGGTCAGCCTGATCGTGCTCAGCGACGAGTGGAACGGGCCGTGGGTCCAGATCGACGGCACCGCCGAGGTCGTCGACGCGCCGGACTCCGTCGAGCCGCTCGTCGAGTACTACCGCAACATCGCGGGCGAGCACTCGGACTGGGACGAGTACCGCGAGGCCATGGTCAAGCAGGGCAAGTCGATCATCCGGATCACCCCGGTGAAGTGGGGCCCGGTGGCGACCGGCGGTTTCCCCGCCCGGCTCGCGCCCCCGCAGGACTGATCGCCGGGGGGCCCGCGGCCGTCACCCCCGGGCGACCATGGCCTCGATCCCCGCGATCAACGTCCGCAGCGCGAACGTGAAGTCGCGGTCGCGCATCTCCTCCACCGTGTCACCGCCGCGGGCCTCGATGAGGTCCGCGGTGTGGTGTGCGACCTCGCTGTGGTCGGGGCTCTCCGTCACCGCGCTCAGCGCCTGTCGGACGTACTCGTCCTGGGTCGTCCCGGCCGCGGCACAGCGCTCGATGAAGTGGCCCTCGATCGTGCCGAATCCGTACACGAACTGAAAGACCGCGGAGATCGCACCCATCTGGCCGTGCGCGGGCAGCCCGGTCAGCCGGATCACCCGCTGCACGGCCAGCGAGAAGGCCACGGCGTGCGGGCCGATGTTGAGGAACCGCCCGGCCAGCGGTGACAGCCACGGATGGCGCACCAGCAGCGCCCGGTACTCCGCGGCGAGCGCCCGCAGCTGATCGCGCCAGTCCCGGTCGGAGTCGGCGGCCGGCAGCCGCATCTCCCCGAAGACGGCGTCCAACGCCAGCTCCAGCAGATCGTCCTTGGTGTCCACGTACCAGTAGACCGACATCGCCGTGACGTTGAGCTCGGCGGCCAGGCGGCGCATCGAGAACCTCGCGAGGCCCTCCGCGTCCAGCAGTCGTACGGTCGCCGCGGTGATCCGGTCGCGGTCCAGTCCGGACGGCTGACCGCCGCCCCCGCGCGGGCCACCACCCCGGGGCGCCTTGCCCTCCAGCCAGACGCTGGTCCGCGCCGGGCGCCCCGCCCGCTGGGCCGTCTTCACCATGGCGCACCTTCCTCGACACTCGACCGCTGATCACGATGCCAGGTGACCCCTGGGGGCGCGAGGCCGTCTCCCGCACGGTGACGCCACGCGGTCACCATCCCCGAGTCTTCCCGTTCCGCCGCCGCGAAAAAGCGGTGGACCGGGCGTGTGCCCGGCCCACCGCTTCGAGGCCGTCCCTGGGGTTCCGCCGACCGGGCGTCAGCCGCCGGTCTTGCGCGTGAGGTCGTAGAAGGTGGCCGAACCGGCCGTCACCTTCTTGAAGTTCTTCGTCACCCACGTGCTGATCTGCGAGGACACGTTGGAGTCGCCGGTGCCGCCGCCCCCGCCGCCGAAGCCGCCGCCGGAGATGAAGTAGTGGATCCTGCCCTGCGCCACGTACCTCTCGAACTGGGCGAGCGTCGGGGACGGGTCGCTGCCGTTGAAGCCGCCGATCGCCATCACCGGGTCACCGGTGGCGAGCTGGTAGCTCGCGGCGTTCTGGGAGCCGATGGACGCGGCCACCCAGGTGTAGGTCCCGGCGTCCTTCTCCAGCAGCTTCTTGGCCGCGGAGCCGACCTCGGCGCCGTTGAGCAGACCGCCCATACCGCCGGCGCCGCCCATGCCGCCCTCACCCGTCCGGCCGCCGCCGGGGAAGCCGTTGCCCTGCTGGCTCCGGCCGGTGCCGTGGCCCTGCTGCTGGTTCTGGCCCTGCCCGTTCTGGCCGGGCATCCCGCCGCCGGGGAAGCCGCCCATGCCGCCCGTGCCGCCGGTGCCTCCGGTCCCTCCGTTTCCGCCCGGGAAGCCGTTGCCCTGGGCGCCGTTGGGGGTGGTGCCGTTGCCGTTCTGCCGGCTACCGCCCGGCATGCCGCCGCCGAAGCCGCCGCGCATGCCGCCACCGGGGCGTCCGCCGGGGCCGCCCATCATGCTCGCGCCCGCCGGACCGGCGGTCACGATCGAACCGGTGTGGCCCTCGTTCACCGTGGTCAGGGTGTACGCGGTCGGACCCGCGAGGGCGGCCGTGAAGCTCAGGGCCAGCGTCGCGAGGGCCAGCCGCCGCCCGAGCCGGGCCACGAAGATCAGGCCGAGCGCACCGGCCAGGCCGCCGAGGAGGACGAGCCACTTCAGCCAGGGCAGATAGCCCGGCGTGCGGTTGAGGAGCACATACCCCCAGGCCGCGGTCGCCGTGGTGGTGGCCGCCAGCGTGAGCGACGCCCACGTCTTCGACCGCTCCTCCCACAGCACCGTGACGCCCATGCCGACCAGGGCGGCGATGTAGGGCGCAAGGGCCACCGTGTAGTACTGGTGGAAGATGCCCGCCATGTAGCTGAAGACGACCGCGGTCATCAGCAGCGAACCGCCCCAGGCGAGGAACGAGCCGCGCGTCAGGTCCGTGCGCCGGGCCTTCCGGGTCAGCACGAGGCCCGCGACGAACAGGATCAGCGCGGCCGGCAGCAGCCAGGAGATCTGGGAGCCGATCTCGGAGTTGAACATCCGGTTCCAGCCCGTGGCGCCCCACTGGCCGCCGTTGCCGCCGCCCATGCCGCCGACACTGCCGGTCTCGTCGCCGTTGATGCGGCCGAGGCCGTTGTAGCCGAAGGTCAGCTCCAGGAAGGAGTTGTTCTGCGAGCCGCCGATGTACGGGCGCGAGGACGCGGGCCACAGCTCCACGATCGCGACCCACCAGCCGCCGGAGACGACCAGCGCGACCGTCGCGAGGCCCAGCTGCACCAGCCTCTTCCTGAGCTTCACGGGCGCGCAGACCCCGTACACGACCGCGAGGGCGGGCAGGATCAGGAAGGCCTGCAGGGTCTTCGTCAGGAACGCGAGGCCGACCGCGGTCCCCGCCCACACCAGCCACTTGGTGCGGCCGTCCTCCAGGGCCCTGATGACGAGGTAGACGGTGAGCGCCATCAGCAGCGCGAGCAGCGCGTCCGGGTTGTTGAACCGGAACATCAGCGCGGCGACCGGGGTGAGCGCGAGCACGGCACCCGCGATCAGGCCGGCCGCGGGACTGAACCGGCGCCGGACGGCCGCGTACACCACGGCGACCGTGAGGACGCCCATGACGACCTCGGGGACGAGGATCGCCCAGGAGTTCAGGCCGAAGACCCGCACCGACAGGGCCATCGGCCAGAGCGCGGCCGGGGGCTTGTCGACGGTGATCGCGTTGCCCGCGTCCAGCGAGCCGAAGAAGAGCGCCTTCCACGACTTGCTGCCGGCCTGGACCGCCGCCGAGTAGAAGGAGTTGGCGTACCCGGAGGCGCTCAGGCCGTACAGGTACAGCACTCCGGTGGCGAGCAGCAGACCGAGGAACGCCGGGCGCGCCCACCGCGGGTCCTCGGGCCGGCCCCGCAAAAATCTCCGCGCGAGCGGCTGCCTGGGCTCACCGGCGCCGGGGGCGGGCGCCGACGGGGTGACGGGCTGCTGCGACTCGGCCGTGGGCGGTCCCCAGAACCGCGGATCCGCGCCCTCTCGGTGGGTCGGCTGCTCGTACTGCGTGGTCATCGGTAGTCCCTAGGGTCGGTGTCCTGCGGACGCACCGGCTGCAGTGGCATGGTCGCGTCCCTCCAGATGGCGCGGTCCGCGTCGGCACCGGCGCGGAACGGGGTGGGGTCGTACGAGGACTGGGGCGCCGCGGAGCGCTGGGGCAGCGAAGGTTGCTGCTGGGAGTGCTGGTGCGGCTGGTACTGGTGTGGCTGGTACTGGTCCTGGTGCGGCTGGTGGGGGTGCTGCGGGAACTGGTGCGTCGCGTACGGACCGGCGGCGTCGAAGGCCGGGGGAGGCGTAGGGCCGTCGTCGTGCCGGTCCGGGAAGACCCAGGCCCTGAAGAGCAGGAACCGCAGCACGGTCGCCGCAAGGTTGGCGGCGACCAGCACCGCCAGTTCCGTGGAGTGCGCGGGGTTGCCGATCGCCGCGTTCAGGGCGGCGAGCGAACCGCTGGTGAGGACGAGACCGATACCGAACACGACCAGGCCCTGCGCCTGGTGCCGGACGGCGCCGCCCCGGCCGCGCACCCCGAAGGTGAGCCGGCGGTTGGCCGCCGTGTTGGCGACCGCCGAGACCAGAAGGGCGAGCGCGTTGGCGATCTGCGCGCCCGAGAACTGCCGGAAGAGGCTGTAGAGCGCCAGGTAGAAGAGGGTGGACAGACCGCCGACCACACAGAAGCCGACGAGCTGGCGGGCCAGGCCCCGCGGCACGTCCTGGATGTCCCGGTCGCGCGGGTCGTCGCCGAACGGCCGGGCGAGCCGGTCCAGCGGCAGCGAGCCGCCGGCCAGCGCCTTGCCGATCCGCCACACACCCTTGAGGTCGTCGGTCGCCGTCTTCACGATGTGCACGGTCGAGTCGGGGTCGTCGACCCAGTCGACCGGCACCTCGTGGATCCGCAGACCGGCGCGCTCGGCGAGGACCAGCAGCTCGGTGTCGAAGAACCAGCCGGTGTCCTCCACCAGCGGCAGCAGCACCTGGGCCACATCGCGGCGGATCGCCTTGAAGCCGCACTGGGCGTCCGAGAACCGGGCCTGGAGCGAGCCGCGCAGGATGAGGTTGTAGGCGCGGCTGATGAACTCCCGCTTGGGACCGCGCACGACCCGGGAGGCGCGGGCGAGCCGGGAGCCGATCGCGAGGTCGGAGTGGCCCGAGATCAGCGGTGCCACCAGCGGGAGCAGCGCGTTGAGGTCGGTGGAGAGGTCCACGTCCATATAGGCGAGGACCGGGGCGTCCGAGGCCGACCAGACGGTCCGCAGGGCGCGGCCGCGGCCCTTCTGCTCCAGGCGGACCGACCTCACCTCCGCGACCTGAGCCTCCAGCCGTGCGGCCACCTCGGGGGTGGTGTCCGTGGACGCGTTGTCCGCGATCGTGATGCGGAAGGCGTAGGGGAACGTACGCGTGAGGTGCTCATGGAGCCTGAGCACGCACGGCTGGAGGTCCTTCTCCTCGTTGTAGACGGGGATCACTACGTCCAGGAGCGGCGTGCCGGCTCCGGCGGCCGGGAGGTGCTCCCGCGCCGGCAGGGTGCCGGGAGAAGAATCGGTTCGCATGGAACCGACTCTTCTCAAGCGCCCTGTCGCACCCGTGTGGTGGCGCTGTGGTGTGCCTGTGAGTGCGGTTGCCGGTTCGTTTCGGACGCGGGTGAGGGCGCGTACGGGGCCAGCGCGGGCACATGCACGGTGAACACCGTCCGCCCGGGCACGCTGTCGACGGTCACCGCGCCGCCGTGCGCGGCCGCGACGGCCTGCACGATGGCGAGCCCGAGACCGGTGGAGCCGGTGGCCCGGGAGCGCGCCGAGTCGCCGCGCGCGAACCGTTCGAAGACATGCGGCAGCAGGTCGGGCGGAATGCCCTGGCCGTCGTCCTCGACGTCCACGCACAGCCAGTGCCCTCGCCGTGCGACGCGTGCGGTGACGGTCGTACCGGGCGGGGTGTGGGTGCGCGCGTTGGCGAGCAGATTGACGAGCACCTGCTGGAGCCGGGCGGCGTCCGCCAGGGCGAGCGCCGGCTCGTCGGGCAGTTCGAGCCGCCAGTTGTGGTCCCGGCCGGCCGCACGCGCGTCGCTGACGGTGTCCACGACGAGTGGCACGAGGTCGGTCTGGTCGAACTGGAGCGGGCGGCCCGCGTCCAGCCGGGCGAGCAGCAGCAGATCCTCGACGAGGAGGGTCATCCGGCCGGCCTCGGACTCGATCCTGCCGAGGGCGTGCCGGGTGTCGGGTCCGGTCTCCTCACGGCCCCGCCTGGTCAGCTCGGCGTACCCCCGGATGGAGGCGAGCGGGGTACGCAGCTCATGGCTGGCGTCGGCGACGAACTGCCGTACCCGCATCTCGTTCTGCTGCCGTGCGTGCAGGGCGCCGTGGACATGGTCCAGCATCCGGTTGAGCGCGGCCCCGACCTGCCCGACCTCGGTGTGCGGATCGGTCTCGGACTCCGGCACCCGTTCGTCGAGGGTGACCTCGCCGGTGTGCAGGGGCAGTTCGGACACCCGGGTGGCGGTCGAGGCCACCTTGCGCAGGGGCCGCAGGGCGAGCCCGACGAGCACGGATCCGGCGATCCCGGCGGCGACGAGACCGGCGGCGGTGACGCTGACCTCGACCACGATGAGAGTGTCGATGTTGTCGGTGACGTCGGAGGTGGGCAGCGCGATGTAGTAGCTGCCGCGAGTGCCCGACACATACATGACCCGGTACCCGCCCAGGCCCGGGATGTCGACGCTGTGGATGCCGCCCTTCTTCGGCACGGTGGCGAGCGCGGCGACCTGCGCGGCGTCGAGCCGGCTGAGGACCATGCCCTTGTCATTGTTCGCCCGGGCGACGGCCGCCTTGACGATCCGGCCGGTCGAGTCGACCACGGCGGCGACGTTCCTGGGCTGCGTCCCGCCCTTGGTGAGGATGAAGTCGAGCTTCGCGTCCGCCGAGTCGACCTGGTCCGAGGCGCCCGGCAGGGATCCGGTGCCGGACGGCGATTCCGAGCCGCCGCCGGGTCCGGGCGGTCCCCCGTCGGGTACCCCTCTGGGCGGCCCGGCGGCACGTCGGCCGGCCTCGCCCACCTGCGCGTTCTTCTGCTGGTTCAGATGCTGGCTCAGCGCGATCGTCGTCACCGTGCCGATCACCGCGCACACCACGGCGATCAGTGTGACCGCCGAGACGACGAGCCGGGCCCGCAGCGTGCGCGGCTGTCGTGCTCGCCTCTGCGTACGCGGCCGTCGTCGGCTGCTCATGACACCGCGGGCTTGATCAGGTAACCGGCGCCGCGCCGAGTGTGGATCATCGGCTCACGACCCGCGTCGATCTTGCGCCGCAGATACGAGATGTACAGCTCGACCACGTTGGCCTGGCCACCGAAGTCGTACGACCACACACGGTCGAGGATCTGCGCCTTGCTGAGCACGCGCCGGGGATTGCGCATCAGAAAGCGGAGCAGCTCGAACTCGGTGGCGGTCAGGTGGATGCTGTCCCCGGCCCGCCACACCTCGTGACTGTCCTCGTCCAGGGTGAGGTCACCGACGACCAGCACGGACTCCGAGCGGCGGTCGGCGGCGCCGGAGCGCCGGATCAGTCCGCGCAGCCGGGCCACGACCTCTTCCAGGCTGAACGGCTTGGTGACGTAGTCGTCCCCGCCCGCGGTCAGACCCGCGATCCGGTCCTCCACGGCGTCCTTGGCGGTCAGGAAGAGCACCGGCACGTCGGGCAGGTCGCGGCGCAGCCGCCCGAGGACACTCAGGCCGTCCATGTCCGGGAGCATCATGTCCAGGACGACGGCGTCGGGCCGGAACTCGCGTGCGGTCTGGATCGCGCCGTGCCCGTCCCCCGCGCTGCGGATCTGCCAGCCTTCGTAACGCAGAGCCATGGACAGCAGTTCGGTGATCGACAGCTCGTCGTCCACCACCAGCACTCGGACGGGGCTCCCGTCCGGCCTCAGCAGTTCGGTGCGCCCGTGGGGCGAGGTCGTGGTCATGGTGACACCTTGTCCGCGGCCCCTGAGAAAGCCCTTTCGCGAGTCTGTGATTTCCCTGAGAAACACACAGGCGCCTCTCAGGCAGCCCCTGGATAGATCGCCAAATGACCTGGTTCCAGGGGCCGATGGCCCGGCCACGGGGCGCAGATGAGACGGAGATGAGTGCCCGGGGCCGTGAAGCGGCTGTGAGCGGACTGGGGATGAGCGGTACTCAGCGGGGCGGGGCGGCCGTGCCCCGGTCGAAGGCGTGGCTGCGTTCGACCTTGGCGATGTGCAGCGAGTACGACTCGTACCACTGGGCTCGCCCGCGCTTCTGGGCCGCGCGGTGCTCCTGATTGCTCCGCCACTCCTCGATGGCGGCCAGGTCCCGGAAGTACCCGACGGTGATCGACAGTCCGCCCGGCGCGGTGGCCTGGTCCATGCCGAGATACCCGGGAACCTCCTTGACCAGCTCCTCCATCTGCTCGGCGGTCTCCCCGTATCCCTCGCGGTCCTCGGTGGGCCGGGAGGTGAAGACCACGGCGTAGTAAGGGGGTTCGTGGGCGGGGACGGGGACCGGGGATGCCTCGGGCGTACTGCGGTGATCGCTCATGGCACCACGATCGGCGGCGACACGACGTCCGTCCACCCCTTTCTCAGAACAACCCGTCCTGTACGCCCGGCGCCCCCATCTCCCTGATTGGCACGGTCAGTTCCTCCTCTGTGGTCCCCGTCAGCTCCCACCCCGTCATCAGCCGTGTGTCGAGTACGACGACCCCGCGTCCGGTGGCCAGATGGAGATCGGGCCCGGCGGCGACGAGCAGCTCACCGCTCACCACCCCGCCGGCGGTCAGCTCGCTCACCACGGCGTCCGCCCGCCGAAGCCCCTCCAGCCCGAACACCGCGCCGTGGTCGACGGCCCGGAACGGCGCCCGCTCCAGCGACTCCGGCCAGCCGGCGAGCCCCACCGCCCGCGCATGCAGCTCCGCCAGCTCGGCGGCCCGCTCCCCGGCCGGCGGCAGCGCGGACCGCACCGCGCGCTTGTCGGCGTACGGAATCCGGTCCCGTACCCCCAGCGCGGCCCGCAGCAGCTCCTCGGTGCGGCGCGCCGCCATCAGGGGGCCCTGTCCCAGCCAGCTGAAGGTGACGGCGCCCTGCTCCAGCAACCGTGCCGGTCCGCGCTCGGCCGCGGTGATACCGACCTTGACCAGGCCGGGCCCGAAGCAGGCCAGATACACACGGTACGGCCGTGGATCGTCAGCGACGGTGTCGGCGGCCACCGAGTGCGCCCGGTCCAGTCGCGCGCACTCATCGCACCGCGCGCCGGTACTCCGCCCCGACACCCCGGTCCGCGTCGGGCATCCGTGCCCCCGCGCCCCCACACAGGTCCGGACGCTCCCCGGCACGACCGCGAAGGCCACCCGGCTCCCCCGTTCCAGCTCACTGCGCCGCCCCCCTTCCCATCGCAGCGTCGGCCCGCCGTCGACCCACGACAGCCCCGTACATCTCCACGCCCGACTCATCACCACCGAGAGTAGGCGCCACCACTGACAACGCCTTCGGCTCCCGGCCGGGCGAGGGCATCCAGCCGTGCGAGAAGGAGGAAGTCCTCCAGATGCCGGCCGGCACCTACTGACCCGCACCCGGTCCCGGAACACGTTTCAGGCCAGGCCGACTGCCTTGTGCGAGCCAGGCGTTCGGGGTCGGACCCTCTTGACGATGTTCTGACACGTCGCCGTATTGACCGCGCGCTCCGCACGGCGTTGCATCTTCCCTGCCCGGGCGGGTGTCCGGGCAGAGAGCTGGGACGATGACTGAGGGTGCCGGACCCGGACTGATCAGGGTCGCGTACTTCGAGCGGACGTCTGCGCTGATGACGTTCGCGGGCGCGGTGTTGTCCGAGGGGTTGTTGCTGGTCCTGGTCGAGACGACGCACCGGCTGGAGACCTTGCTGGTGGGCGCGGTCGCGGTCACTCTGGTGTGCCTGGCGCTGCTGCCGTTCGGTCTCCGACTGCCCACCCGGCGCCGCCGCAAGTACGAGCAGGCCGCGCGGATCGGCGTCGTCGAGGAGCCGCGCGCCGGCCAGGACGCGGCGCGGCGGCTGTCGCTACGGCGCACGGCCGGCTTCGTCGGCGCAGTGGCCTGCTGGACGGCGATCACCGGCGTCACGTTCCAGGACCTGATGCCGCCCATCATGTTGGTCGGGCCGGCCGTGACCCAGTGGGCCCGCTCCCGGGGGACAGCCCGCTGGGAGCGGGAGAACGGTGCGGCCCTGTGGCAGGACGTGCCCGGGGTCCTGGGTGTCCGCAACCCGGTGTTCCGTCTGTCGGCAGCGGGCGGGATGTGAATCCCACGGCGCCTTCGGCCGCCCCAGGTGATCTGCGCACTCGGCAGGCTGCGAACCCGGATCGGCCCACGAGCCTGTCGAGCCGCTCCAACGTCTTCACCTGCGGCAGTCCTCCCGTCCGATGACGAGGGGGCGCATCATCTCGCTGACGCACGGGATCGGGCGCCCATCGGCCCACATGCCGGCGTCTGCATCGCCACGATGATCATGGTGACCGGCATCCCTTCGTCCAGCCGGCAGGCGCTGCTGCGTCAGCTGACCGCGCTCGGCACCGACCTCCTGCAGGCGCAGCCGAACCAGGACGGCGGCACAGCGGCATCGCTCCCGCAGAACGCCGACGTGATGGCCCGCGGGATCGGCCCGGCCACACACTCCTCCGCGGTCGCCAACGCCCACCAGAGCATCCGGCGCACCGATCGCGGAGGCACTGGCCGGACTCCATGCCAAGGGATGGGCCCATGGTGACGTACAACCCGCCCACTTCATCATCGGGCCCGAACGGACACACCTCATCGACCTCGCCCTGGCCCGTGGCGAACGCATCCCCGAGGGGTACGACTTCCCGTTCCGCGGCTGCCTCGTCCACTACGAAGCACCGGAGATCGCGCGCAGCGTGCTCGCCACGGGAGAAGCCGAGCCGACACAGGAAGCGGACGTCTACGCCCTCGGAGCCTCCCTGCTCATCTCCGCCACCGGCTGGCGGGCGGTCGAATACCCCGACGATGCTCCT
Organism: Streptomyces sp. NPDC001222; assembly: GCF_042896945.1. Lineage (NCBI taxonomy): Bacteria > Bacillati > Actinomycetota > Actinomycetes > Kitasatosporales > Streptomycetaceae > Streptomyces > Streptomyces sp. NPDC001222. The sequence goes on along the minus strand of NZ_JBIAXT010000007.1, from coordinate 286,994 downwards.
CGCCCCCTCCAGAGGCAGGCCGTGGCGAACGGCAAGCGCCGCCCCGTGAAGGCGCCCGGTGAACTGGGAGAACTGATCGACGCCATGCTCAGCCACGCTCCCGAGGACAGGCCCACCATCTACGAGGTGGGCAAGGCCCTGAGCTGATCCCGAAGCGCCGGTTCATCGGCGCCGGCCACACGGCTGCAACCGACAACGCAAAGACCGGACCACCCCTCAGCCTGGACAGCATTCCGGGTGGTCCGGTCACGAATCCCTGATCAGGACCCCGGTGCCGATGGCACCGGGGCGATCGGCGTGCTCGGATGCGGGTGCTGCCACAACTGCGGCTCCACCTCGTCGAGTTAGAGAGGGTTCCGACCTGAGCCACCGAAAGTCAGCCACGACGACGGGTGCACCGAACGACCACCCGCCACGTGTGTTTCCAGCAACCCCGCACCGGCCTCAGCCACACTTCCTCTTTGCGTCGCGGACCGCACCTCGACCCGGCCTGAGCGTTGCCGACGTGGCATGGCAACTGGGCTCGAACTGCGGCTCTCTGAGTCGTGTGACCCGGAGCGGCAGGCGATTGGCGGGCGTGGTCGTGGTCGGTGGGTGTCGACCCGGCCCTGGTGCTCGGAGTGGTCGGATTGCCTCCTGGTCTGACTCTTCGCCTTGGCGAGGCTGCGCGCTGAGCGGCGGGGGGCCGCCGGAACGGTGGCGGAGACATGGAGCGGCGGCGGCCACGGGCCGCCAGCGCGCGCGGGCCGCCGTAGGCGGGCCGCCTTGATTCCCAGCACTCCGCCTTCGACCGCGTCGGGGACGTGCTCAGGGGTGACGGCAACGGACCGGACGATGGCGACGGTATGACCGGTGCTCTCGCAGCCGTCTAACTGTTGCTCCTACAGCCCGCCGCTGACGGCATGTCACGGCACAACTGATCCTGGTGCGACTGCGCCGCAGCCCCGCCAAAGACGATGACGCAGATCAGGGCAGCCATGATGACCTGGGCGACAACCGTTACGGCGGCCCCGGCCCGCGCAGCGATCGCGGCCGCCGCGATGGCGAGGACTCCGACTCCGCCAGCGGCGGCCAGGTAGTTCCACAACGAGTCGGTCGTGACGGTCTTGCCCGGGTCGAGGTTGAACCCGGACAGGAACCAGAGTCCAAAGATCACCGCCAAGGCGATCAGTTCCAGGAACACGAGACCGCATCCGGCTCCGATGTCGGCGCCCCGGTCGGCACGGCGGCGCCGTACCGGGCCGGTGGTCGCGTCGAAGGCCGGCGGGGCGACGGGTAAGTTCATACTCGCCACCTTGCTCGTGCGGGCGAGGCGGGCGCATGAGTACGAGTACTCAGCTCCGCCCAGGTGGGTCCCATGATCCACCTGACACCCCTGATCGGCCCCGCACCCGCCGCGTGAGGCGGTTGCCGTCAAACACTGCCGTCAAGGCAAAAGCCAGAGGCCCTGTGGATCACTCCACAGGGCCTCTGATCTGTTGCGCACTCGGCAGGATTCGAACCTGCAACCTTCTGATCCGTAGCTCTACAGAGATCGGTCAACGAGGGTCATAGAGGCTGCCGTTCGGTCCGTCCGAGTGGCTGTCGGTCATGGTCGGTTGCTGGGGTTGCTGTACTTCGCTGCTGTACAGCACTTGCGGCATCACCAACAGCGGCCTGGTCCAGCACGCTTATCTCGCGTTGCCCATCGTTCGCTCGGCACGACTCAGGACTCGTCCCGGGGAGGGTCCAGCGGTTGCGCATGGGCCCAGCGCTGAACGAACTCCACGCCTGCCTGCGTGAACGCGTAGAACTCGACCAGCGGGAGCCCACTGATGCTCATACCCAGTCCATTGAGCGGGTGCTGCTTCTCCAGGTCGCCATCCCGAACCAGGTACGTGATCTGCCAGTCCATTCCGAAGGGGAGCGGCACGAGGATGCCAACGCCGGGCCGCAACTCCATTTGCTTGGCATAGTGCTCGATCAAACGCCTTTCCGCATCGCTGTACCGGCTGGTCAGGACAGCGCGGTTCGCCTTGTACTGGCGCAGTGCCTTCCGATCGATCTGCCCAGGTCCGTTGCCCTTCCGCGCGTGGCAGGTTGGGCACAGTGCGATGAGGTTCTGGAACCTGTGCTCCTTGACCTGCGCCCAGTCCTCGATGTGCTCGATCTCCACCGGGAACTGGCGGCACGTGGGGATGGCGCACCGGTGGCCAGCCCCGACTAGAACGGCTTGGCGTAGTTCTGCAGGGATCGCGGGACGGCCTTCAGGCATGCCCGGAGCCTACCTCCGTGGCGCTGTCGAGACATCAGCTTGGGAAGCTCGTCTTCTGGCCCGGGGTGCTCTGCTGACCTGCGACCGAGGGCTCTGGCGCCCTGGAGAACCGCCGCTCGATACCCCGGTGTTCCCCGTGGTTTCCCGCACAACCTGGCACGCGTCTGGCACGGCCTCAGCCCGTTGACTTGCGCCACGCTCGCTTTCGAGTTCTGCCCGTCCAGGTCGGGACACCGTTCGGCCCCGTCCGCGCCTGTTCACCACCGCGTTCCAGACGGCTGGTTCGTACGCCCGTGAACAGTTCCGACCGCCGACGAATGAGACCAAAACTGAGACCGTGTTCTGTCCGCGCGGCTCAGTCTGTCGGTCCAGGATGCGTGCACACTCCCTGGCCCGCAGTCTGCTTGCTTGGAGTCTCCCCAACGACGGCGAAACCTAGTCTAGTAGTCAGACAAGGAACTCGGCGAGCGGGAAGGAGCGATGGCGACGTGGGGGGACGAGATAGTTCTGCCGGTGGGTCGTGTGCAGGACCGAGTTGATGCCCGCGTGGGGGCTGCGCGGTGACATAGGGAGAGTCATATCTGGATAGTGGCCGTCCATCGCGAGCCGAACGCGGTTGAAGATCGCAATCGTCGGCTGGAACTGAATGAAGTGCAACCCGGCCGCCGGCTTCTTGCTGTAGTGGTCTCCCGTCGGATCGGATGTGTAGTGGAATGGATTGTCCAGCGTGTCGAAATCGCCGCGCACGGGGATGGTCGTCCCCGTGGGGTAGGCCTTCCCGTAGTTGCTGGTCGTCGGTGATGTGGTGCTGTCCACCTGCGACATGCTTCCAGCGTGGCCGTAGGCGTGGTACCGCTGAACCCCTTGCGCCACTTCGGCCTCACTTTGACCTGGCGGTTGGAGGGCGTACGTACCCGGCGCAGGCGAGAGGCCGGGCTGGAGCATCGCCTGGACGCGATCCGCGTACTGAGGGAAGTTCTTTTCGTACCAGGTCACCAGATCTTGATACGTGTGCGAGAGACCCATGGTGGTCCCCTGTTTGAAGTAACCGTAGGGCCACTGATCGGTGAGGCCAGGCAGAGTCTCCAGACTGGCGATGTTGCCGGGTCCCATATTCGAGTCCAGGGTTGTGGCGAAGCCGAGGAAGCCCTGCGCCTGTCGAGGAATCCACTGCGCACCGGGGATATCAGCGGCCAGCGCCATCTTGCTCGGGAGGCCCTGTTGCCCGTAGAAACCGCCCCCTGAGAAGCCTTGGCGGATACTCGTCACCTTGAACAGGCTGCCCGCCTGGTTGCTTCCAGGCCCGAAGAGGGCGTTTTGGGCTTCCTTGATATTGGAGAGCGAGTCACTGCGGAGCAGCACGGCCACGTCATTCTGTTCCAAACGGACCGGCCCGAAGCCAGGCGGGGGCTCGTCGCTGGGGAACGTCCTGGCCTCCTGCAGGGCATATACGGTATGGCCCTCCACCTTGGAGGTCATCAAATCGACCGGCAGATACGCCGGGTAACGTGTCCCAGCCTTGAAGAAACCCGACGCCTTGCCCAGGGTGGGGATGTAGTGCTGGAAGTAGGGAAGTCCCCAGGCGACCGTGATGGCCACTCCCGTGGGAGTGGGCGGAAATTCGCGCTCCAGACCCAGAAGGGCGGACTCGAAGTGGTGCTGTGCCTCCTGCAACGCCTTGGCATCCGCCGGCACATTCAGCCTTGCGGTGATGACATGATCGTGCAGGGCCGGCACCCGCACCGCAATCGTGCCATTGCTGCTCTTCACGCCCGAGCCATCGACCATGACCACCTGCTCATTCTGCAGGATATATTGTTCCTGGATGGGCTGGCTGTCGGTGCCAGCAGCGGGTCGCTCCGGTGGTTTTGCAATGCTGGGGATCACCTCATAGATGCCGGCGGATACTAGAGCGGCACCGAAGGCGCCCGCTGCACCTTGAAGGAGGCGCCGCCTATTCAAATTCCCGCCTGGTCGCCCCGCACGCACATTTTCGTTGCCGTCCGTCATGAAACGTATTCCCTCACTGTGGAGTAAATGTCCGCCAAGCACCCGGTATCGAGGGTTCGACCTGCTCGAATGACCGTGATTGACCTTCCCTCCACTCATGCGCATCGGAGGGGTCAGGGGTTAAAATGGAGGGTGAGGACTGGGTGAGTGCGCCGCAACTGAGGGCCGTCACCCGATTAGCCAGGCTACTACGTCTCCGCCATAAGGGTCTGCTCGCGGTGCGGGGTTCGCAATGCCGATACGGCCCTGCGTACGTGTTCCCAGATAGCCGATGACGTTGGGTGTGCTGGTTAATTGCCACCGCCATCACCTTCACTGTCACGATATAACCACACGCAGCCTGGGTCCGTTGAATACAACACGCGGCCTGTGTCATTGGGGCCAGCACTAATCCGGTGCGCTGGTTTACCAGCTCCCTGGGGTTCCTCCGAGATGCGGCTCTAACTAAGACGCTGGCATCGGTACAGTGGGCGAGCGTGAGCGAGCTCGCATCGGTTGTGCCTTGGCGGGCGCGACCACATGCGGCACTCGTATCAGGTGACGCGTACTCCGCCGTCGACGAACAGGTCCTGGGCGTTGACGCCGCTGTTTTGGAGGAGGAAGTCGGTGGCGTCGGCGACCTCCGCCATCGTCACGAGCCGCCCGATGGGGGTACGTGATACTTGGGGTTCTCGGGTACGTCGCGCCACCTCGGATGGTCGCCCACCATGCCCGGGTGAATGGCATTGACGCGATGGGGCGCAATCTGCACTGCGAGGGTCTTCACCAGTCCGGTGATACCTGCGTTGATGGCGGTCACGATGGTGGAGCCGGGGTAGGGGCGTTCTTTGGCCAGGCCGCCGAAGAGTACGACCGAGGCGCCGGGGGTGAACCGGTCATGCAGGACTCGCACGGTCTCCGTGTACCCCACCAGTTTGGTGGTCACGGCGTGGACGGCCTTGGCGATGTCGAAGTCCGCGACAGTGGTGAAATCCTCCGTGATCGCGGTGATCACCAGGTTGTCGGCTTCCGGTACGTCGACGAGCGCCCCCTCGATGGTTTCCGGCCGCGACAGGTCAACGGCCAGGCCCCGCACGGTCCCTGCGATTTCCGCGGCCACGGTCTCGGCGCGCTCCCGTGTGCGGCTGGTGATGATGACGGTGTCGCCGCGGTCGGCGAATCGCCGCGCCAGAACGCGTCCCAGGCCGCCGCTTCCTCCGACGATGATCGACGTGGTCACGATCCGTGGCCCCTTCCGGTGGACAGACGGCTGGTAAGGGATCTTATGCGGCCAGATACGGATGATATGGGCGGCGGCAAACTGGTCCACTCGGACGGCCCAGAACCTCTCCCGACCGGACGGCCCGCCTGTGCTCCACGGAAAGGATCTGCGCGGACCGGCAGACGACCACTGCTTTGTAAGTTCGATCCAAGTCCGCTCCGGCTACCGCTGTCGACTGGTGCGACGGCCGGACAGAAACTCTGGTGCACGCCTCCGTCCGGCGTCGTTGGTTCTGCCATGAGTTCCTCCCGGACAGGGGCCACAAGGTCGGTGGAGTCTTAATGACCCGGTCAAGCGCCGGCACTCAGGTCCTGGAGCACCAGTTCGGAAGATCGCGTAACCGGATCACGGCTGACCTGGCAGGACGCTGACCTGCGTGTTCCCGGAACAGTCACCGTGACTCCCCGCTGTTCCCCGTCTGGTACTACCGGATCGGGCACGCAGGGGGCACGCGGAAGCTGAGAGGACCGGCGTGGTGTGGCAAAGACGTTCGCATGGCGCATCGACTGGTGTCCCGTCGGTAATGCGATCGTAGGCACATGGGCCTGTGGATGTCGTGGACGCTCGAAGGGGTTGGAAGCGCTGGACAAACAGTCTCTGATGTCACGGCGGCCGCCGAAGTCTTGGATGGCTCTGTTGAGCGCTCACGGCGGGCCTTTGGCTCTAATGAGCTGGCGTGGGTGAAGCTCAAAGAGGCGGCAGACCGCGTGCGGGCTCAGATGCTCGATGGAGGGTGTCAGACTGTGGCGCGCGGTCTGCCATGGTCGCTGGCTCTCGGCGGTGTGTATGTCCAGCTCATTCCACGCAGCCAAAGGACGACGTAGGTCGGCGGATCGGGTTTGGGCTTGAGTCTCGATGACCGCTGGTCAAACGCCCACACGAGACGGGTCCGAGCAGTGCGCCCGCCATGCCGACGCCCCCCGCTTTAGGAGCGAGGTTAGGCGATCAGGGCCTTGATCTGCGGATTTGCCTGACTGAGGTGGGTCGGGCTGAGTGACCCGCTGCTCACCGTGATTCCCCCCCGTTCCCCCGGCATCTGGCACGGTGCCTGAACCACCACCCCAACCCACCACTGACCCCAGCTCCCATCCCGTACGCCACTACGAACCCGCATCCGGGAACGGCGCCCCCTCCATCCCGGTGCCGGCCGATCCCCCGCCGGAGGCATTGCCTTGACCGCGGGCCGCATTATGCGGTGATCGACTCATGGCCTCGGGCCCTATCCACATGTGGGCGCGCGTCGGCGCAGCGCGGGCGGAGCGGGCCGGAGGCAGGAGCGTCGCCCGCAGCAGAGCCGGGAAGCGCGCCCGGCGGAGCGGAGCGCAGCCGGGGCTTGATGAAGTAGGGAAACTCTCACCGCGCCATGCCCCGGGCCGCTGATCTCGGGGTGTCGGCTACGCGCGCGTCTGGGCTACCGTGCGGTCTACGCCCTCTGGACTGGACACGCCTCAAGGCGCGGCTGAACTGGCCGAGTCGCTCTTGCCTCCGCTCGGGAACCGCTGGCTGCACACTCAGGCGGTGGCGGCTCGTGCAAGCGAAGCATCCGCGGCTGTGTCCGAAGAGGATCGTGATCTACTCGTCGCCGCCGCCTGGCTGCACGACATCGGCTACGCCCCGGAGCTGCGAGACACGGGTTTTCACCCGCTCGATGGTGCCCGCCATCTGGAAAGTCTCGGGGCGCCCTCCCGGCTCGTACGCCTCGTTGCCCATCACTCGGGGGCCGCCTACGAGGCTGAACAGCGTGGGCTGACTGCCGAGCTGGACGTGTACGAGCGGGAGGACTCTCCCGTCCTCGACGCGTTGATCTATGCGGACATGACGACTGGTCCGGCCGGGCAGCCCTTCGACTTCGATCAACGCATTGACGAGATCCTGGTGCGGTACGAGGCGGGCAGTGAGGTGCACAACGCGATCAGCAAGGCGCGTCCGTACCTCGGGGCCGCCGTCGAGCGGACGCGCTCCCGCCTCGCTGGTCAGCCGATGTAGGGATCGGAGCGATCAGTCAGCCCGCGATCAATCCGCATCCGCATCGACGGGTGGATGTTCAGGTCGTCCAGCTGGTTGGGGTGGACGAACGCTACTTCCTTGCTCTCGCTGCTCGTGCGCAGCTCGCCGCCGACGATGCGCGCCCGGAAGCAGATCGAGAACTGTTGGCGCACCTCGCCGTCGTCGTACGCCATGACGTGCGCTGGGTTGGTGTAGATGCCGACCAGTCCCGCCACCTCGACGTCGAACCCGGTCTCTTCCTTGGTCTCACGTACGGCGGCATCGGGGGCTGACTCGCCGACGTCGACGCCACCGCCAGGGAGCGCCCACAGGTTGTTGTCCGTCTTGTGGATCAGCAGGACTTCCCCGGCATCGTTGAGCGCCACTGCGGTGACGGACGGAACGATGCTGTTCGCCTTGGGGGCGTTCGGATCGTTGAAGTAGTCGACTCGGGCCATGGGCCAAGCCTTACACGCTCTGCCGGGTGGATGACGCGTCCTGGCTGCCTACTCGGGCCGCCCGCGCTCCCACGCGTAGTCGAAGCTCCGCATGTAGTGCCGGAACGTCCGGGCCCCCGGGATGTAGCGGAAGTGCAGCACCGGGTTCTGCCCCCCGGGCGCGCCGAGTACGTGCGGGTTCACCAACACGTCGTCGTCGAACCGGTAGATCGAGTTGTAGAGGATCGTGTCATGCAACCGGACTTCGACGCCCGGCGTCGTCATGGCCGGTTCGAGGTACCGCCGAGTGATCCGCGCACGGGCGGCCAGATCGCCACCGATGCCTTCCTCTTCGCCGCGCTGGTGGACCATCTGCGATTCGGGGTCACCGAGCAGGACGCGAACTTGCCCGCCGGCCATAGCCTTCTCCGCCAATTGGTCTTCCCGCCCGGCTACGACCCCAACGACGGCCCCGAGTACCCCGGTCAGGGGGCGTGACCGTGGCCACCACGAAACGGCCCACCGCCCGCCGCAAGACGGCTGCGCCGAAACCTGAGCCGGTGAAGTGCCCGGACTGCGACGGCAACGGCGAGATCACCCAAGCCGTCCGGGTCGGCGCCCGCAAGAGCCGAATCACCGGCGACCACCAGACCGGCCTGTGCCTGGCCTGCTGGGGCACCGGCGAAGCCCCTACCGACTGAACATCAGCCAGGGATGGGGCGGCCGGACACCGATCCCCGCCCCGCCCCTGCCCCCAACCCTGCTGGAAGGAGGACCCCGTGATGCGCCCCGCACTGCGCCCGGATGCCGTTCTCGTACAGGCCGTGACCGCCGGAGCCCTGTCCTTCGCCCACCTCCACGACCTCGCCGCCGCGGCCGGACAGTCCGGCTGGAAAGCCTGGGCCTACCCGATCTCGGTGGACCTGCTCCTGGTCGCCGCCTGGCGACGGCTCCGCGCCGACGGACCGTCCCGGCTGGCCTGGTGCACGTGTACGACAAGACACGCGAAGACGTCCATGACAAGTGGATCAAGCTGCACGCCGAAGCCAAGAAGGGGCCGGTGGCCACCCGGCACCGCACTCTCGCCGCGTTCCTCGGGTACTGGCTCGACGAGATCGTGAAACCGAATCTCGCACCTCTGACGTACGTCTCCTATGAGGGTTCGGTGCGGCTGTACATCGCTCCCCACCTCGGCACGAAGAGGATCGACAAGCTCACGGTCCGGGACGTGCGCGAGTGGGTCAACAAGCTCGCCACCACGTGCCAGTGCTGCGCGCAGGGCAAGGATGCGAAGCGTCGGCCCGAACAGCGGCGCTGCTGCGCCATCGGCGAGTGCTGCGAGACCTTCCCCTCCCGGCGCGTCGTCCAGGCGGCCCGTGACGCCCTCCGTGCCGCGCTCAGCCACGCCGTGGCCGAAGAGGAGATCGGCAAGAACGTAGCCTCCCTGGTCAAGGTCCCGAAGCCTCGTCGCCAGAGGATCAAGCCGTGGTCGGTCGCCGAAGCCGGACGGTTCCTCGCCGACTGTGCCGCTCGGGACGATCACCTCTTCGCCGCTTGGATGCTCGTGCTCTGCCTCGGCCTGCGTCGGGGTGAAGTCCTGGGGCTCACCTGGAAGTCGGTGGACTTCGAAACCGGCGAGATCTACGTGGATCACCAGATCCAGCGGGCCGGGCGGCAGATCCTGCACCGCGAGACCAAGACCGAGGAGTCCGACGACTTCCTTCCGGTGCCGGCGCTCTGTCTCAAGGCGCTCCGGATGCGTCGGGCGCAGCAGATCGGTGACCGGAAGGCAGCCGGGGAGCTGTGGCAGGGCAGCCGTGATCTGATCTTCACCACGAAGTACGGCACCCCGATCGAACCGGGCAACCTCACCCGGATGTTCGCCCTGCGGGCTCGCCGCGCCGGTGTCCGGGTCATCCCGCTCCGGAACACCCGGCACACGTGCAGCTCGCTCCTGGTCGCGCTGAAGGTGCACCCGAAGGTGGCGCAGCGGATCCTTCGCCACTCGCAGATCGCCATGACGATGGAGGTCTACGCCGAAGCGAGCGAGGAAGAGGTGCGCGCCGCGATCGGCAAGCTGTCCGACGCCATGGGCGGTAGCGGTTGATGCGGTTGCTGTACTTCGCTGCTGTACGACCCTGAAACGTCAGAGGCCCCGGATCTCTCCGGGGCCTCTGACCTGTGCGCACTCGGCAGGATTCGAACCTGCAACCTTCTGATCCGTAGTCAGATGCTCTATCCGTTAAGCTACGAGTGCTTGTTTTCTGTTTTTGTCTTTGCTCCCGGCCCTTCCGGCCCGCTCGCGGCGACAGGAAGAACATTACATGACTGCCGCCGCCATGTGAAATCCATTAGGCACACCCCTTGTGACCTGCGGAAACGCCCTGCGGGCGGGCAGGGAGGCAGTGAGCCGGGGGGCGCTGAGGCTCCGGGCCCGGGAACGCCGAAGCCCCGGTCACGGGGACCGGGGCTTCGGGATGAGGTGCGGAGGCGGAGGGATTTGAACCCTCGATGGGCTTTAAGGCCCAAACCGCATTAGCAGTGCGGCGCCATAGACCGGACTAGGCGACGCCTCCAGCACAACCGTCCGCGCGAGCGCGAATGGTGCGTGCAGATGATGACACAGCCGAGTGGGCTGTCACCAATCGCCCCCCACGGTACTAGGCAGGAAGGCCACAGGGCAAAGCACAGGGCCGCTGATCCGGGGCGGGATCCTTCGAGGGTGGCACCGGGGGGACGACGGGGGCGGTTCCTGACCGTTCCGCCGGGATTTCCGGGGATCTCCCCAAGCGAATCTCCCCAGATGGATCTCTCCGGCCGGAGTGTCCTCGCGATCACCGTCGAGGCGCCCCCGGTTCGCCACGGGAGCCACCTCCGCCACTCGGGTCACATCCGAAACCGTCCCGCTCCGCCACCGTTAGTCAGGCCATGCTCCAGTTCTCCTCGCGTGCCGTGCTCCTCGGGGCCGTCGCCGTTCTCGCCGCCGTCGCGGCGACCGCACCGGCGAACGCCTCCGGCACCCCGCCCCTGCCCCGCGGCGACCAGCTCGTGATCACCGTCCGGAACGCCGGGCGCGCCGACGGGACGTACGTGCTGCGCTGCCACCCGTCGCACGGCACTCACCCGAGCCCCGCCGCCGCGTGCTCCGCGCTCGACCGGCGCACCGTCTGGGGCCGCGACCCCTTCGCCCCGGTGCCGCCGCGCGCCCTGTGCACGATGCAGTACGGCGGCCCGGCCACGGCGCGTATCTCCGGGACCTGGGCCGGCCGGCCGGTCGACGCGCGCTACGACCGCCGCGACGGCTGCCAGGTGGCCCGCTGGGACAGCCTCGTGCCCCTGCTGCCGGTGGTGCGTGCGCAGGACGAGCACCACTCGGCCACAGTCGGCGCCGGGATGCGTCCGAGCTGATCTCGGGGGTTTCGCGCGACGACCTGCGCGGTCACAGCTTCTGCGTCACTTCCGCGTGCGACCTCCCTCTCATCCGGCGCCGCACGCCGGGCCGGTGCCCGTAGACTCCCTCGCGTGACACGCCGCGGGCCGGTTGGCAAGATGGCCTCCGCGGTGGGCAAGGTGCGGTAACAGGGAGGAATCGTCTCGTGAGCAGCAGGCCATCCCGAGGCGCTGCTCGCCTCGCTGCCATACTGGACGCGCTTCCCGACGCATTGGTGCTGGTCAACGCCAACGGAACGGTCGTCAACGCCAACACCATCGCCCTGGAGGCCTTCGAGACGCCCGGTACCGCCCTGGTCGGGCGCGGGCTGCTCGACCTGCTGCCGGAGTTCGACTCGCGGCTGATCCCCGGGTCCATGCGGCGCCCGGACTCCACGGACACGCACGGACGCACCAAGCCGACGCGGATGATCGCGCGGCGCACGGACGGGAGCGAGTTCCCCGTCGAGGTCACGAGCGCCAACCTGGAGGATGGCCGCCAGGCCTACGACGGCTACGGCTACACCGGCGACGAGCTGCTCATGCTCGTCGTCCGTGATCTGTCCGGCACCGTCGACACCGAGGCCGAACTCGCCCGCTCCCAGCGGCAGACCGAGATGATCCTGCGGGCCGCGGCCGAGGGCGTGGTGGGCACGGACACCGACGGGCGGATCGTGCTCGTCAATCCCGCCGCCGCCCAGATCCTCGGCTACCGGGCCAGCGATCTGGGCGGCAAGGAGCTGCACACCCTCGTCCTGCACTCGCGCGAGGACGGTGGCCCCTTCCCGTACACGGAGTCGCCGCTGCACGACACCCTGCGCTCCGGGCGCAAGCACCGGGTGCGCGGGCAGGTGCTGTGGTCGAAGTCCGGGAACAAGGTGCCGGTCGACCTGACGACCTCGCCGGTGCGCGACGGTGACCAGATCGTCGGCGCCGTGATGACGTTCACCGACCGGCGCCCCTTCGACGCGCTCGCCGCGGAGAAGGAGGAGGCGGACCGGCAGCACCAGCAGGAGCTGGAGCGGATCACCAAGGAGCACGAGGAGGAGCTCGCGCGGCTGCGCGAGGAGCACTCCGCCGAGCTCACCGAGGTGCGCGAGCGGCACGCGGAGGAGATCGCGGCCGGCGAGGAGCGCTACGCCGCGCTCGGCGAGCGCGAGAAGGACCGCTTCGAGGCCCTGGGCGCCCGGCACGACCAACTGCTCGCCGTGCTCGGCCAGTCGCTGCGCGGCCCCCTCGACGAACTGCGCGGCGAGCTGTCCAAGCTCGCCGCGGACGACGCCGGACAGCTGTGGCCCGAGGCCAACCAGGTGCTCCACCACCTCGCGGCCGGCTACTCGCGGATCACCACGCTCGTCGACAACGTGCTCGGCTACCAGCAGCTGGACGCGGGCGACGACCAGCTCGTACGGACGACCGTCATGCTCGACGCGGTCGTCGCCGCCGGTGTCGACGGCGCCGTCGAACTGATCGGGCCCGGACGGGTGCAGTTCGCCGTCCACGCCCCGCCCATCGAGGCCGAGGTCGATCCCCAGCGGCTCGCCCAGGCGCTCGCGCATCTCGTCGCGGATGTGGCCGGCGTCGACGCCACGGGCAACGCGCCCGTCTCGGCGGGCGGTTACCTGGACAACACAGTCGTCGTGGCGGCCGCGCAGCGCGGCGAGGTCGTACGCATCGAGGTGCGCGGCCCGTACGCCGGGGGAGACCCGGTGCACCAGCCGATCGTCGCCGGGATCGTGCGCGCGCACGGCGGGGTGCTGCAGACGCACGAGGTGCCGGGGATGAGCGGCAGCGCGTATGTGCTCGAGGTGCCGCTCGGCGGCGGCGCCGGGACGGTCACGCCTCCGCCGGTGACGATGGCCGTGCTGGAACCCGGCGGCGAGAGCGCGCAGCCGGAGCAGCAGCACGCCCAGCAGAGCGGCGGCCGGCGGCGGGCCCGCCGGTCGTCCGTGGACGCGTTCCTGGAGAGCGAGGTCGGCGCCGCGTCGGCCGCGTCCTCCGAGCCGGCCGCGGCGCCCACCGGGCGGCGCAGGCGGCGTGCGGCGGCGGAGCAGGCCGCCGAGGCGCCGGCTCCGGCACAGACCGCCGAGAGCGAGAACGCGGTGGACGCCCCGGCCTCCGGTGGCACGGGACGGCGGCGCGGGCGGCCGAGTCCCGCCGAGGGTGTTTCCGAGGGCTCGGTGGTGACCGCGGCGGAGCATGCCGCCGGAACCCCCGCGTCGGCCAGCGGACTGGGCGAGGCCGTACCGCCGCAGGGGGTGCCGGTGTCCACCGGCCGTCGCGCCCGCCGGGACACCGAGCCGCAGGCGCTGCCGCCGGCGCTGCCCGCGGCCCTCGATGCGTCGTCCCCCCAGGACTCCGGTGCCGCAGACACGGCGGCCGGACGCCGTCGGCGTGCTCTGGCCGCCGCGAACGAGCGGGCCGCCGCGGCGGATTCCGGTCCCCGGCCCGTGTTCGCACTGCCGCCGGCCGAGGCGGACCGCACTCCGGAGCAGCCCACCCCCGCCGCTCTCGTTCCCGCTCCCGGCCCTGCGGACGACAGCCGCCATGACGCGGTGGCGCACGACACGGCCGACGACCACACTCCGCCGCAGCCGCACCCGGTCGCCGCGCCCACGGGCCGCCGCCGCGCCCGTCCGGCCGCCGCGCCCGGGCAGCAGCCGGACGCCACCGGCACCGTGCCTGCCCAAGGTGTGCCCGTACCGGGCGGCCCCGCACCCGAGGTCCCCCAGCCCGTCCCGGTCCCCGGCCTGCCCGCGGCGCCTCCGCCGGCCGTGCCCCCGCAGGGGCTCCCGGCGCAGCCCCTTCCAGGCCAGGCGGGAGGGGACAGGTCCGGCGCCGGTGACCAGCGCCTGCCCGCCGTGGCGGGTCGGCCGGCCCCCGCCGCCGCAGCCGGTCAGCCCGTCCCCGGTCAGCCCGTCCCCGGTCAGCCTTCCGTCGCTCCGCGGCCCGCGGCACAGGCGCAGCCGGTGGTGCCCGCCCAGGCCACGCCCGCGCCCGGGACCCCGGTGCCTCCGCGGACCGCCCCGCCGGGGGCCTGGTCCGGCTCGGGCGAGACCTCCGGGGCCGGGATCCCGCTGCCACAGCCCACGCCGTCGGCGGGTACGCCGCTGCCTCCGGAGCGCGCCGCCCAGCCGCGGGCCGCCCAGCCGCTGCCGGCCGAGTCCGCCGCATCCATGGACTCCAACTCGACGCAGGGGCGGGCGATCAGCGTACGGACGCTCGGACAGGGCGTGCCCTTCGCGCGTCAGGGGACGGCCCAGCCCCGCCCCCAGTCGTCCACGCCACCGCCGCACGCGTCGAACGGTTCGGGTCGTCGTCGCAAGCTCGGCACGCCTCCGGAGCCCGCGGGCGAGCGCCCGGAGAAGACGGCGCGTCCGCATCCCCAGTCCGCCACGGCTCCGCTCCCGTCGCAGCCCTCGTCGGCCGGGCAGTCGCGCCTGGCCGGCACCACCGAGGGCAACGGGCGCTCGTACGCCATAGGGGCTCCGGACGTGAACGCCGCCGAGGGGCCCGAGCCGCTGGACGGTCCCGGTGGCGCCGTGGAGATCGCCGACCAGCCCCAGTCACGGCCGATGGACGACGAGCTGCCCCCGGAGCCGCTCGACAACCCGCGTCGGCTGCTCGTGTGGCCCGCGCCGGACGTGACGACCCAGCAGGCGCTGAGCGACCGCGGCTACCGGCCCGTCATCGTCAACTCCCGTGAGGAGGTCGATGCGCAGATCGCCGCCTTCCCGGCCGCGCTCTTCGTCGATCCCCTCACCGGCCCGATCACACGGACCGCACTCCAGTCCCTGCGCCAGGCGGCGGTGGCCGCCGAGGTCCCCGTGCTCGTCACGGCGGGGCTCGGACAGGCGACGCGTGAGGCGGCGTACGGCGCCGACCCGGCCGTGCTCCTGAAGGCCCTCGCCCCGCGCGACTCCGAGCAGCACCCGCCGCGGGTACTGCTCATCGAGGAGCACGCGGAGATCGCGCTGGCCATGACGGCGACCCTGGAGCGGCGAGGCATGCAGGTCGCGCGGGCCGCGTCGGACGCGGACGCGGTCACCCTGGCGGCGCAGATGCGGCCGAACCTGGTGGTGATGGATCTGATGCAGATGCACCGCCGGCAGGCCGGGGTGGTCGACTGGCTGCGCGCGAACAACCTGCTCAACCGCACCCCGCTCGTCGTCTACACCGCGGCCGTGGACCAGGCCGAGCTGCCCCGGCTGGTTTCGGGGGAGACGGTCCTGTTCCTGGCGGAGCGCTCGACGAGCCCCGAGGTGCAGGACCGGATCGTGGATCTGCTGGCGCGGATCGGCACCAACTGATCGGCACCAACTGATCGGCATCAAATGATCGGTACCAACTGATCGGCGTCAATCGAGGCGTCCCGAAAGGGACTTAACGGTTCATACGTCGTGTGGGGCGCTGTTTCACGTGAAACAGCGCCCCACACGCATTCAACGAGCCTGCGTGCGGCCCTAGATGTGCGTGACGTCCAGCTCGCCCGCCGCGTACTGCCGACGCAACAGCTTCTTGTCGAACTTGCCGACACTCGTCTTGGGCACGGTCCCGAGGATCGTCCAGCGCTCCGGGAGCTGCCACTTGGCGATCCTCGCCTCCTCGGCGAGGAAGGTCCGCAGGGTGCTGAAGTCCGCGGTGGAGCCCTCCTGCAGCACGACGATCGCCAGCGGACGCTCACCCCACTTGTCGTCGGGCACGGCGACCACGGTGGCCTCGGTGACATCCGGGTGGGACATCAGCGCGTTCTCCAGGTCGACCGAGGAGATCCACTCGCCGCCGGACTTGATGACGTCCTTGGCCCGGTCGGTGAGGGTGAGGTAGCCGTCGCGGTCGATGGTGCCGACGTCCCCGGTCTTGAGCCAGCCGTCCTCGCTGAACTTGTCGTCGGGGCGCAAGGGCTCGGCGTCGGCGCCGTTGTAGTACGCGCCCGCGATCCACGGTCCGCGCACCTCCAGCTCGCCCGCGGACTCGCCGTCCCAGGGGAGCCGCTCCCCGCCGGGGCCGGTGAGACGGGCCTCGACGCCGGCCGGGAAGCGCCCCTGGGTGAGCCGGTAGGCGAACTCCTCCTCCGTGCCCAGCACATGGGCGGGCGGTCGGGCCACCGTGCCGAGCGGGGAGGTCTCGGTCATGCCCCAGGCGTGGATGACGCGCATGCCGAGCTTGTCGAAGGCCGCCATGAGCGAGGGCGGACAGGCCGAGCCGCCGATGGTGACATGGCCGAGGGAGGCGACGTCCCGGGGCCGGGCGGTCAGCTCGGCGAGCAGACCCTGCCAGATGGTGGGGACGGCGGCGGCGTAGGTCGGCCGCTCCTTCTCGATCATCTCGGCGAGCGGCGCGGGCTGCAGGAAACGGTCCGGCATGAGCAGGTGGACGCCGGTCATGAAGGTGGCGTGCGGCAGACCCCAGGCGTTGACGTGGAACTGCGGGACCACGACGAGCGCGGTGTCCTCGTCGGTCAGACCCAGCGACTGGGCCATGTTGCACTGCATGGAGTGCAGGTAGACGGACCGGTGGGAGTAGAGCACGCCCTTGGGGTCGCCGGTGGTGCCGGAGGTGTAGCACATGGCGGCGGCCTGGCGTTCGTCCAGCTCCGGCCAGTCGTAGGTGGTCGGCTTGCCGGCGAGGAGGTCCTCGTACTCGTACACCTGGGCGGAGACGTCGGCGAGCAGCGAACGGTCTCCCGGGCCGGACACGATCACATGCTCGACGGTCTTCAGATGCGGCAGCAGCGGGGCGAGCAGCGGCAGGAGGGAGCCGTTGACGATGACGACCCGATCGGCGGCGTGGTTGGCGATCCACACCAACTGCTCCGCCGGCAGGCGCAGGTTGAGGGTGTGAAGGACGGCGCCCATGGAGGGGATCGCGAAATACGCCTCGACGTGCTCGGCGTTGTTCCACATGAGGGTCGCGACCCGGTCGTCGTCCCGGACGCCGATGTCCTCGCGCAGGGCGTGGGCCAACTGGGCCGCGCGGGCGCCGATCTCGGCGTAGGAGCGGCGGTGTGGTTCACCCTCACCGGTCCAGGTGGTCACCTGAGACGACCCGTGGACCGTCGACCCGTGGGTCAGGATCCTCGAGATCAGCAGCGGTACGTCCTGCATCGTGCTCTGCACGGCGTCCTCCCGGGGCGGCATTGCCTACGCGGTGGTAGGGGGTTCCGCTGATTCTGCGCACATACCACGTGGTATGTCACTACTCCCCGGCATGATCGATCAGGTTCCGGTCATGACGCCCAACGCACCGGCTCCAGTTCAGGGTCCTCGCGGAGCTTGCCCAGGGCCCTGGACACCGCGGACTTCACCGTGCCGATGGAGACACCGAGCACCTCGGCCGTCTGGGCCTCGCTCAGGTCCTCGTAGTACCGCAGGACGACCATGGCCCGCTGACGTGCCGGAAGCTTCATGATCGCCCGCCACATGGCGTCGTGCAGCGCCTGTTCCTCGGCCGGGTCCGTGACGGGCATCCCCTCCGGCTCGGGCAGCTCGTCGCAGACGAACTCGTCGACCTTACGCTTGCGCCACTGCGAGGTCCGCGTGTTGAGCAGTGCGCGGCGCACATACCCGTCGAGCGCCCGGTGGTCCTCGATCCGCTCCCATGCGGCATAGGTCTTGGCGAGGGCGGTCTGCAGCAGGTCCTCCGCATCGCTCGGGTTCGCGGTCAGCGACCGGGCGGTACGGAGCAGCACCGGCTGGCGTGCCTGGACGTACGAGGAGAACGACGGATAGGGAAGGGTCTGCCTCGCCGATGCAGCGGCGTTCGGAGCGCTGGTGCAGACGGGTGTGGTCATGGCTCCACGCTAGGTTCGACACCCCGTGCGGCGGATCGGCCGCAGGTCCCGAAGCCGTCTCCCCCTCAGGTTGTATGCGGGGGGTCATCCACACCTCCTGAAGGTGGACGAGCCGGTGCCCGCGTCTGAGGGTTCGCCCCTGAGGGACGCCTCAGCCGTCCGCCGTCAGGATCAGACCGGAGGTGGGGACCCCGGTACCCGCGGTGACCAGGGTGCGGGTGGCACCGGGGATCTGGTTCACCGCGGTGCCGCGCAGCTGGCGCACGGCCTCCGCGATGCCGTTCATCCCGTGCAGATACGCCTCTCCCAGCTGCCCTCCATGGGTGTTGAGCGGCAGCGTTCCCGAGGCCACGAAGTCCGCCGCCGCGCCCGGTGCGCAGAACCCGAACTCCTCCAGCTGCATCAGCACGAACGGCGTGAAGTGGTCGTAGAGGATGGCCACGTCGATGTCCGCGGGCTCCAGGTCCGACGTCCGCCACAGCTGTCGGGCCACCACGCCCATCTCCGGCAGCCCGGTCAGGTCGTCCCGGTAGAAGCTCGTCATCTGCTCCTGGGCGCGGCCCGCGCCCTGCGCGGCGGCCGTGATCACCGCGGGCGGGTGCGGCAGGTCGCGTGCCCGCTCGACAGAGGTGACCACCAGTGCCTGACCGCCGTCCGTCTCCTGGCAGCAGTCGAGCAGCCTCAGCGGCTCCACGATCCAGCGGGAGGCCGCGTGGTCGGCGAGGGTGATGGGCCGGCCGTGGAAGTACGCCGCCGGGTTCGTCGCCGCGTGGCGGCGGTCCACCACGGCCACCTGGCCGAACGCCTCCGGGGTCAGCCCGTGGACGTACAGGTAGCGCTGGGCCGCCATCGCCACCCAGGACGCCGGGGTGAGCAGCCCGAACGGCAGCGACCAGCCCAGCGCCGCCCCCTCCGCCGACGGCTCCCGGTGCTGCACCCCGGCGCCGAAGCGACGGCCGGAGCGTTCGTTGAACGCGCGGTAGCAGACCACGACCTCGGCCACCCCGGTCGCCACCGCGAGCGCGGCCTGCTGGACCGTCGCGCACGCGGCCCCGCCCCCGTAGTGGATCCGCGAGAAGAAGGACAGCTCACCGATCCCGGCCGCCTGGGCCACGGTGATCTCGGGGCTGGTGTCCATCGTGAACGTGACCATGCCGTCGACGTCCGCGGGCGACAGCCCCGCGTCGTCCAGCGCGGCCCGTACCGCCTCCGTCGCGAGCCGTAGCTCGCTGCGGCCGGAGTCCTTGGAGAACTCGGTCGCGCCGATCCCGACGACCGCCGCCCGTCCGCCGAGTGCGTCCCTCGTCCGGGCGCTCATCGGGCGCCCCCGCCCGGGAGGGTGACGATGACCGTGCCGGTGACGTGCCGGCCGATGCCGTTGTCCCCGACCACCCGCACCGTCGCGGTGTCCTCGTCGACCTCCTCGACCGTGCCGGTCAGCACCATGGTGTCCCCCGGATAGTTGGGCGCGCCGAGCCGGACGGCGACCCTGCGCAGGACCGCCGCCGGACCGAAGTGGTCCGTGACATACCGCCCGACCAGACCGTTCGTGGTCAGGATGTTCATGAAGACGTCGGGGGAGCCCTTTCGGCGGGCCAGCTCCGCGTCGTGGTGCACGTCCTGGTAGTCACGGGAGGCGATCGCCCCGGCCACGATCAGCGTGCGCGTGATCTCGATCGTGAGCGGTGGCAGCCGCGTTCCCGGCCGAAGCTGCGCGTCCGGTTCGAGTTCGCCGTCCATGGCGGAGATCAGCCCCCGTTCCCGTCCTGGGCCCGGAACACCGGGAGCTCCAACTCGTCGTCGTACCGGACGAATTCCAGGCGGACCGGCATGCCGATCCGCACCTTGTCGTACGGCACCCCGATCACATTGCTGACGATCCGCACGCCCTCCGCCAGCTCGATCAGGCCGACCGCGTAGGGAGGGGAGAAGGCCGGGAAGGGCGGATGGTGCATGACCACGTACGAGTGGACCGTCCCGGCCCCGGCCGCCTCGACCGTGTCCCACTCGGGGGAGCCGCAGGCGTGGCACCCCGGCAGCCAGGGGAAGCGGGGAGTGTCGCACGCGGTGCACCGCTGGAACAGCAGCCGGTGCCGGGCCACGCCCTCCCAGAACCCGGCGTTGTCCCGGTTGATGACTGGGCGGGGCCTTCGGTGGGCGGGGCTGTCGGGGGCGGGCGGGCGCCTTGTGGGCAAGTCCTGCGCGGGCGCGTCCTTCGTGGCCGCCTCCGTCGCGGTCGCCTCCGTCGCGGTCGCCTCCTTCGCGGGCGTCTCCTTCGCGGTCGCCTCCTTCGCGGTCGCCTCCTTCGCGGTCAAGTGCCGCGCCGGTGCGTACTTGAGGATGCGGAACCGGTGGGTCCCCACCCGCTCCCCGTCCACCCGTACATCCATCCGCGTCGTCACGAAGTACCCGGCGCCGAGTCTCGTCCGCTTCCGGTCGGAGACCGACTCGATCAGCGCGTCGAAGGTGACCTCGTCGCCGGGCCGCAGCGGGCGCAGATACTCCTGTTCGCAGTCCGTGGCGACGACCGAGGTGCAACCGGCCTCGTCGAGCAGTCCGAGCAGCTCGTCGTACGCCCCGGTGCGTCCCGTGTGCCCGCTGAGACCGCCCATCGTCCACGCCTGGAGCATGGTGGGCGGGGCGATGGCGTCCGGGCCGGTGTAGGCGGGGTTGGTGTCGCCCATCGCCTCGCACCAGTGCCGGATCATGGGCGCGTTGACACGGTCCTTGCCGACGCCCGCGACCGCGGCCGGCCCGCCCTCGTACGCCTTCAGCCGCGCTGCGAACGCACCCTCGCCCCCGTCGCCCATCGGCTCCCCCTCTCCCCGGAGCATCCCGGAACATCCCGGAGCGTCCCGGAGCAAGCCTTTCTGACTGTCCGTCAGCTCCGGTCGACTGTCAAGGCGGACGGGCACACCGGCCAGGAAGACGGGTACGCGCGCGTGGATGTCGAAAACGTCCGCGCGGCGGCACCGAAGTACCGCCGCGCGGACGCGTGATGACCCCTGAAAGCACACAGACGGAATCAGGACCGACGACGGCGCGCCGGCCCCCCGCTCACCACAGACGGGTGAAGTGGATGAGCACTGTCTGGCTCCGCTGGTTGATGGATGTGAACGCGGAGTGGTTCACCTGGGCCGTGTTGCTCTGGTTCGAGGCACCGGTGCCGACCGCTTGTTGCTGTGTGGTGGACGAGTTGCCGTTGTTGTCGTGGCCGACGCCGCTGCCGACGATGCTCGCCGCCGCCGCGTTCGATCCGTCGTCCGCGAGGGCCCCGTTGTCCGCCGAGGCGACGCCCGTGAAGAGGGCGGCGGCGAGGGGGAGCGCCGCGACGGCGGCGAGGACGCGGGCGGTACGGATGCTTGCCATGTGTTTCCTCCAGAACCCTGTACGCGTCGGCCGGGTCGCCGGTGCGTACGTGAAGTGCGGCTTTTGCCAAGGCAGTTGGCCGACCGCCTCGGACGGTGTACGACGTCGCGCCTCCAGAGTTGCCCACCGCGCCATCGGCGAATCTCCCCGGAAGCAGTGATTCGCCCCTAAGCGTGAGAAGTAGTCGATAAACCCTTTTCGCGACACTTCTCCGCCGGGCACCGCGGGGGCGGGCGCCGAGGCCGCAGGACACCCCAGGGCTGAGGTCGATCCGTGGGGAACGGAGGCCGCCCCGGCGAAGCCCGGCCGGGCGCCGACTCCCCCTTCCCTTTTTCGAACATACGTACGAACATGGACCCATGGCCACCATCGACCGGAAGGCCACCACCCTGGCCCTGGCCCATGCCCTGTCCGCCGCGGAACGCGGACTGGCGGTGATCCCGCTGTCCCGGGCGAAGCTGCCCGCCCTGCGCTCCCCCCACCGTGACGACCCCGATCCGACTGCCCCCGTGTGCCACGGCGAGTGCGGCCGCTTCGGCCACGGGGTCTACGACGCCACGACCGACCCCCGCCGCATCCGCGCGCTGTTCGCCGCCGCGCCCTGGTCCACCGGCTACGGCATCGCCTGCGGACTGCACCCCCACCATCTGATCGGCATCGACCTCGACACCAAGTCCGGCACCGACTCCTCGGCCGCCCTGCGCGAACTGGCGCTGCGCCATCTGTTCACCATCCCGGAGACGGTGGTCGTCCTGACCCCGAGCGGCGGCCGTCACCTGTGGCTGAGCGGGCCACCGGACGTCGTCGTCCCCAACTCGGCGAGCCGTCTGGCCCCCGGCATCGACGTGCGGGGCGCCGGCGGCTATCTGGTCGGCCCCGGCTCACGCACCGAGCACGGCACGTACGGTACGGCGCCGGGCACCGCGCACCTGGCGCCCGCGCCCTGTCCACCCGCCCTGCTGCGCCTCCTCACGCCCCCGCCGCGCACCCGGCACCCCACGCCCTCGTCGACCGGGGGGCACGGCCAGGGTCTGGTCCAGTTCGTCCTGGCCGCACATCAGGGGCAGCGCAACACCCGTCTCTTCTGGGCCGCCTGCCGGGCGTACGAGAACGGCATCGGCCCCGACCTCACCCCCGCCCTGGTGGACGCGGCGATCCGCACCGGCCTCACTCAGCGCGAGGCCCGCTCGACGGTCGCGTCGGCGGCGCGCATGACGGGACAGCGGCGCGCAACAGGTGCCTGACGCGAGGGCAACAGCCCCTCGGCGGCGAGCCACCGCGCCACGACGGATTTCAGGCTTTCGCGCCCTTCGGCGGGATCAGGTGCGGGGCGCGGGCTCCGAGAGCCGAGAACCTCGTCCAGCGCAGGGCCGTGCAGTTCCCGGAGGAAGTCCCGGTCGATCCGGTCCTCCGGGCCCAGATCCCCTGGCGCGGAGCGGCGGCGCCCAGCAGCACGGCCCCCGACCGTCGTACCTGGTCAGGGGCCGTCAACCTGCGCGGTGGGTGTGGGATTTGAACCCACGGTGGCTCGCGCCACGACGGTTTTCAAGACCTTTCGGCGATCATGGCCGTTGACCGCTGCGCCGCAGGTCAGACGCGTGCAGGCACTCCCGCCAAGCCGTCGTCGTCATCGTCGTGCCCGCTGCGTGCCCCTGGCCCGTGATCGTGCCCGCTGAGCCAGGAGTCCGCCGCTTCGGCCACCTGATCATCACGACCGGCGACCGGTCGGGCGTAGTGCCGGGTCGTGACGCTCGCGTTCGAGTGACCGAGCCGGTGGGCGGCGGTCATCACGCCGTACCGGTCGGCAACCCACGTCCCGTGCGAAGCGCGGAGATCATGCGGAGTGACGTCGGTCACCCCGGCCGCCGACACGGCAGGGTCGAAGTACGCCTTTCGCCACTGGTTGTAGCGCAACGGTTTGCCGCCAGGGGTAGTGAACAGGAGCGCGTCACCCCCGCCGGGCAGAGTCTCCAGGTGCCGGCCGATCCGCTTCGCGAGGGACGGGCCGATCTTGAGAAGCCGCTTCTGATGCGACTTCGGGGTGTCGAAGACCAAGGCGCCGTTGGCCTCAGCCAGGTTCTCGTCGACCAGGACGAAGCCGTCGGACACGTCGATGTCCGCGCGCCGGAGGGCGAAGGCCTCACCGACCCGCAGGCCCGCGTACGCGAGAAGGGCGATCAGCAGATCATGCGGCTTGGCCGCGCTCCGGACGATCCGCGAGGCTTCCAGCGGGGTGAGGATGTGTGGCTCGGTCTGAGGCATCCGAGGCAGCTTCACGCCTCGGCACGGCGTCTGCGGGATCATGTCGTTGTCCACGGCTGACCGCATGATCTGCGACAGCACCCGGTACGCCTGCCTGATCCGTGATGCGCTGAGGCCCTTGGTCTTCATCCCGCCGACCCACTCGGCGATCGTGATCGGCCGGAGGCTGGACAGCTCACGATCGCCGAGCGCCGGATTGATCAGTGAGGTGATCAGGGACCGGTACGAGGCTTGTGTCTTGTGCTTGAGCTGCGGGGAGACGGCGGCGAGCCACCGGGCCGCCCAGTCGCGGACGGTGGTCTGTCCCTCGGCCGGGTCGAGCCAGCGCCCCTCTTCGATCTCGACGCGCTTCCGCATGAGCCACCGGTCGGCGTCCGTCGACGTGGCGAACGTCCGATCGGCGGGACGCAGTACGCCGTCAGGGCCCGGATACCGCGCCTGGAACCGGCCGGACGGCAGCTTGCGGACACGGCCGAAGTTCCGGCGGGACTGGCGCTTGCCCGCCATCAGGCAGCCCTCCTGAACGCCGAGGGCCGCAGGACGACCGGCTCCACCGTGTGGGCACTCACATACGCGTCCACCGCGCTCTCCGGGATGCGGACGTGTCGGCCGACCTTCACGAAGGTGATCCGACGTTCCTCGACGAGGCGACGCGGGAAGCGCACGCCAGTTCCGAGACGCTCGGCGACCTGATGCACGGTGAGCAGCCTGTCCATGGTCACCACTCCCCCTCCAACTCAAGGCCCGACATGTCGGCGAGCGCTTCGCGTGCTGTCTCTCGGTTCAGTTGGATGTCCCGACGAATGTTGGCGGCAAGCCAGGTTTCGCCAGGTGTGTGGCCGTGACCGGCGTAGGTCCAGTGCGCGAGGGTGAGCGTGGTCGCCTCCGGGTCGTCGTCGGGATCGGGCAGGCCCAGGGCTTCGCGGTGCTGGGCTGCGCGGTAGTCGGCGCGGACCTGGCGGAGGGCGCCGAGGGTGGTGGAGTAGCGGCGGGACTTGGTGGAGAAGTGGCCGCGGAAGCCGAGCATGTGGGCCCAGTCCCGGAGCTTGCGGTCCGGGTAGAGCGGGTGCAGGTCGAGGCAAGCCTCGATGAGTCGGCGGGGGTGGTCGGGCACGGCGAGCAGGACGAGGGCTTCTTTGTTGCCGATGCGGCGGTCGACGGTGCCGGTGGTCTCGGCCGCCTTGGTGGCGTATTTGGCCACGTAGGAGGCCACGGCCTGTTCGGTGATCTCCTCACCGTGGGCGAAGGCGCCGATCGGCTGGACGTCGAGCTGTGTGCCCCAGCGCAGAGTGCGTGCGGGCTGGTCTCCCGCGAGCGGTACGTCGACCTGGACGCGGGCAGCAGCGGCGCGGATCGCGTCGGCGAGCAGGTCGAGCGTGGCCCAGGCCGGGGGCGGGGTGTCTGGCCCCTCGGGTCCGTCGAAACGGATCACGGCGTGGAAGTGGACGGCTCCGCGCTTCTGGTATTCGGCGACCTTGCCGAAGGAGACGCGGGACTGTTCGCGGGCGTCCTTCTGGGTGAGGCCGGCGCGACGGGCGATCTCGCGGCGCAGGTAGATCGTGAAGTAGCGCCACAGCTCGGAGGCGTGGTTGTTCCACAGCACGGCGCCCGCGTAGTCGTACGTCGCCGGATCGAGCGGGGTACCCAGCTCCGCGGCGTCCTCAGGGTGGCGGGTGCCGCAGCGGCAGGGCCGGTTGCCGGGGCGGTTGTGCACGGGGCCGAACGAGGGGGCGGTGAGGGTGGCGAAGACGCGGGGGTGATCCCGGACGGCGTGCGGGGTGCCCTTGTCAGGGTCTCCGGTCAGTCCGGCGCGGATCAGATGGTAGGTGTCGCCCGCGTAGGTCCAGGCGCAAGCGGGGCAGCGGGATGCGCGACGGTTGCCGCAGGCCACGCGGAGCATGCCGCCTGGTTCATGGTCGGTGGTGTAGGCGTGCAGGACCGTGCCGGTGGCCGGGTCGATGGTCTTGGTTGCGCCCATGAGTCGGATCGGGTCGGAGCAGCCGCCGGTACGGCGGATCTGTTCTTGCCAGCGGTCGAAGTCGCCGGACCCGGCGACCCTCAGCACGTCGGCGAGGGTGGCCGGGTCCAGGCCCGCCATGGTGGCGGCGTCGCTCACGCGATCACCCGCACACGCGCCGGGCGGACGGCGCCTGAGCCCTGGCAGGCCGCGCAGACGACACGGATGGTGACGCGGGAGCCATCACGGTGGCGGGCTCCAGTGGCCACGGCAGCACTGGCGAAGCCGTCGCAGTCGCGGCAGATGGGCGTGTTCGAGACGCGCTGGGGCATGATTGGGCTCCCTTTCGGGTCCGCTGGATCAGGAAGGTGGGAAGGCGCCCGGAGCGGCGGAAGTTTGGCGACGGAGGCCGCTCCGGGGGCCGATTAGTGTTTGTGCAGGTCCTTGACGAGCAGGCGGAGGACGACCGCGACGACGGTGACGGACACGCCGGTGACGGCCACGGCCAGCAGCAGGGAGACCAGGACAGCGCCGACGACCAGGACCACGGCACCACCACCGGCGGCGAGGGCAAGCGCGCTACCAGGGGTGAGCTGGACGGTAGGCCGGGCGATGGCAGGGCTCTCCTGCAGGGCAGGGGCTGGGGCCGCTGTGGCGGACGGCTCCGGGGTGGTCAGCGCGGTCGGGGCCACATCCGGGCGCGGGTACTTCGGGGTGAACACGGGGCAGGTCTCCTCTCGCGATCAGGGAGTGCAGCGGCGAGTTCGGCGGCCGAGCGGTCACGGTGTTCGGTGGAGAAACCGCACTCCGGGGCGGTGCAGGCTGCGGTGTGCCGGGTCTGGCCCCGGCCGTTGTGGTACGAGCCGACGCGGACGGGCCCTATGCGGATCACGTCGTAGAAGCGGTTCGGGCGAGCCATGCGTGGACCTCCTTGCCCGTCAGGCGAGTTGGGCGACGATCGCTCCGGCGAGGTCTTCCGGAATGCCGAGGCGGGCGCGCAGGGTGGCTGTGTCGATCTCCGCGCCGGTCCGGGTTCGGTGGTCGTCTGCGACCTTGCGGGCGTGGTCGACCAGTGCCGGAGGTACCGGCGTGGCCGGGGCGGCTTGAGGCAGAGCAGGAGCGTGCTCCGCAGTGGTGACGGGGGC
Organism: Streptomyces sp. NPDC001222; assembly: GCF_042896945.1. Classification (NCBI taxonomy): domain Bacteria; kingdom Bacillati; phylum Actinomycetota; class Actinomycetes; order Kitasatosporales; family Streptomycetaceae; genus Streptomyces; species Streptomyces sp. NPDC001222. The sequence continues at coordinate 260,091 of NZ_JBIAXT010000007.1, read as the reverse complement.
GGGCTCGACTTCCGGCGCGGGATCTGTGGGTACGGGCGCCGGCGGGACCAGCGCCTGGTCCCCGGCGTGGCCGTGCGTGTGGGCGAGCAGGGTGCCGCCGAGGAACGCCAGGGCGGGCCATCCGGCGACGAGGATGCGGAGCCAGGCAGGGACATGGCCCAGGTCGAGGAGCCCAGCTGTGGCGATGTTGGCTCCGAGCGAAGCGACCAGGGCCACGAGGAACCAGCACCAGGCCAGCCGGGACGGTCCATCTGTGCGGAGCCGCCGCCACACCGCGACCAAGAGCAGGTCGACACTGACGGGGTAGGCCCAGGCTTTCCAGCCTGTCTGTCCAGCTGCTGCGGCCAAGTCGTGCAGGTGGGCGAAGGACAACGCGCCAGCAATCACGGCCTGAACCAGCACGGCATCCAGGCGGATCGAGCGAGTCATGCCCTCACCTCCCTCTCCATGACTGGGCGCGCCTTGATCAGCGGCGACACCGGTTCCGGCACCGGAACGGGGCGGACGGTCGGCCGGAACGGGGCCAGGAACGACAGTTCCGGGGTGAGGTGGGCGAACTGGCGGCACACGGCCACGACGTCATCCGTGGAGGCTTCGGGGGTGCGGATGCGGGACCAGCCGCCGGAGGTGTCACCGGCCACCGCCACGCCGGGGCGGTCCGGGGCGATCGTGGTCGCGGCCATCACGGCATCCGGCGCGATGTCGCCCAAGCCCATCTCGGCCGTTTGCTTGTCGTTGACGCGGTGCACCACGCGCCCGGTGAGCTGAGCGCGCAACGCGGTTGCTCCCCTGCCCAGGTCTGAGCCGAAGCGCTGTCCGCAGACCTCCAGGAAGATGCCGACCGCGCGGGCCATCTGGCCCAAGCGGACCATCTGCATGACCGAGCGGTCCCGGCGCTCCTCCTCCTTCTTCGAGGTGACCAGGAACAGCTCTGCCACCTCGTCGACCAGGACGACCAGGGGCACCGGCCGCACCGCGTCCGGGAGTTCCCACACATCCGACGCCCCGTGCTCGGCGAGCAGGTCGAAGCGGTCTTCCATCTCGCCCACCAGCACATCCAGCAGACTGGAGGCGTCGTCCGGGGTGGTGACCAGGGCGGACAGGCGGGGCGCGTAGCGGGACTGTTCCACGCCGCGTTTGCAGTCGATGCCGACCAGGCCAACCGGCAGCTGGGCCAGCCCCTTGATCAGGTTGCGCTGATACATGGACTTGCCGGACTGGTTCGCCCCGAGGGTGAGCGCGTGGGGCACCTTCCGGTAGTCCCGCTCGAACACCGAGCCGTCCTCGCGCAGGGCCACCGGCACCACAAGGTCTCGGGACTGCACCGAGCGCGGTAGACGCACCCGCTTGAGCACGTCATAGCCCGTCATGCGGAGTTCGACGTAGCCCGGCTTGGTCTCTGCGACGGTCACCGACCGCACGCCCCATGCGTGGCGCAGGCGCTCGGAGGAGGCGGCGACATCTGCGGGTTCCAGTCCGGCCGGCAGTCGGAGCGAGACCTTGAGGCCGGTGGAGGTCAGGCGGATCCGGCGGACCTTCGGCGGCACCGGGCGGACCTCGCGGCGGGTGACGTTGCGGGTCATGAAGGCGCGGAAGCCGGACGGCTGCACCGTCAGCCCGCACACGTCCATCGTGGAGCGGTAGGTCCAGGTGAATCGGCCCCAGGTGACCGGGAGGCCGACCAGCGACCAGTACACGCGCGGGGCGCGTACCTTCGCGTAGCCGAGTCCACCAGCTCCCGATAAGGCTCCCGTGGCCTCCAGCCACATGGTCAGGTCGGTCATGGTCAGGCCCCCGCGGTGAGCGCGACCGCGCGGAACGAGATCCCGTGCCGCTTCTGGCCGTTGAACTCGTTCTCCCAGTCCCGGGCCTTCAGGCCGACCACGCGCACCGGCATTCCCGGCGCCAGGCTCTCGGGGAGACCCGTCTCCGGGATCGTCACCTGGTAGAGGTTCCCCTCCCCCTCGTCCGAGACCAGCAGGCCCACCGTCGACAGGCTCGCACCGGTCTCCCGGTCCACGGCCCGCTCACCGGTCTTCTGGCTCACCAGCTTCGGCACGGGCTGAGTCGCGACGAACACCACAGCAGTCGAAAGGTCGATCTTGAACGACGGCATGAGCACATCCCTCGTACCGAGGAGGTCGCCCGGTGCGACCTCTCTAGACATCTCCATTGGAGCGCAGATCTCTAGAGACGTCAAGCGTGATGTCTAGAGATGTTCGAAGGGTCAGATTGGGGCTACACGCATCGGGCAGGTGGCGCACGTATGGCCTAGGCTGTCTAGAGAAGAGAGGAGGGCTCCGGAATGGCCAACACCGACGACGACCGTCGGCCGAAGTACCAGAAGATCGCGGACTCTCTGCGCGAGGCGATCGAGTCGGGTGAGTACGGTCCGGGTGATCGGCTTCCGGGGGAAAACGAGCTGATGGCCACGCATGGCGTGGCGCGCATGACAGCCCGCCAGGCCTTGAGCGTGCTCAAGGACGAAGGAGTCGCGGAGGCCCGCAAGGGTGCGGGCGTGTTCGTACGAGCCTTCCGTCCCCTGAGGCGCAAAGGCATCCAGCGGCTTGCGCAGGAACAGTGGGGAAGCGGCCGGTCCATCTGGTCTGCCGACACTGAGAACCGCACGCTGGTGGTCGATCAAGTGACGGTGTCGGAAGAAGCGGCACCAGAACGCATTGGCCAGGTTCTGGATCTGGGGGAAGAAGAGACCGTCTGCGTGCGGCGCCGACGGTTCGTCTTGGACGGGAAGCCCGTTCTTCTCGCGACGAGCTACCTTCCCACTTCGGTGGTCGCAGGCTCGGCGATCACCCAGGAAGACACCGGACCAGGCGGAACATACGCCCGCCTTGCCGAACTCGGTTACAAGCCGGTGCACTTCCGCGAAGAGATCCGCTCACGCATGCCCACGAAGCACGAAGCGGCACAGTTGAGCATGTCCGCGGGCACGCCTGTCATCCTCATCTGCCGCACCGCCTTCGCGGACGAGGGCCGCCCCGTCGAGATCAACGAGATGACGCTCGACGCCGCCTCGTACATCCTGGAGTACGACTTCGACGCGTAGCCCAGCGCCAGCTGTTACAGGTTTCTCTACCTCATCAAGCCCCGGCTGCGCTCCGCTCCGCCGGGCGCGCTTCCCGGCTCCGCTGCGGGCGACGCTCCTGCCTCCGGCCCGCTCCGCCCGCGCTGCGCCGACGCGCGCCCACATGTGGATAGGGCCCGGAGGCCATGAGTCGATCACCGCATAGAGCGGCGACGGTCAGAACGTGCCTCCGGCGGGGGCGCTCAGGCTCCGAGATGGAGGGGGCGCCGTTCGCGAGTGCCGGCCGAGTGGTGGCGTGCGCGGGGAGCTCCCATCCCGTCCACCGTCGACCCAGGCAAAGCCGAGCAGACGTGGTCCCTGGCGTCAAGGTCGTTCGTACAGTGGCGCGCTCCACCTTGACGCCAGGGACCACGCCCGCTCCACGGTGTGTGGGTCGACGGCAGACGGGATGGGAGCTGGGGTGAGTGGTGTGCTGAGGTGAAGAGATGCCAGAATCCCGGCCGTTGGTCCGATTTGTTGATACATCAGCGTGTTGTCGCTGAACGTGCTAAGTGATCCAGTCTGTGCGGTTCAAGCTCGCATCGGATGTAGGAGTCATCCGACCGCTTGAAACTAGGAGCACACATGAGTCCTGAGCACGGGACCCCAACGCCGTCTGGACCGACGGCCCGAGGCAGACGCAAGAAGGTTGGCGGGCTCGCCTCCGTCGCGCTGCTGGTGACGCTCGGACTGGTCACCCCTGCTGCGGCCATCGCACACACCGTGACCACCCATGGGGGCGTCGCGTCCGCCGACGGCGGCAAGTGCAAGAAGGACGGTAAGGGCAAGGACAAGTGCAAGAAGCCCAAGCCGAAGCCGACGCCGACCCCTCCGCCCACGGGCTGCAACGACATCGACTCGGCAGTTCAAGGGATGACCAAGTACGTCTCGGTCGTTTGTAGCGGGCAGGTGCGCGTCCTGTCCGTCAACGAGGCTGGTCCGAATCCGCCGACCCCTGTTGCCGGTCCAGGCAATATCTTCTGGCAGTCGGTGGGAGGCCCGACCAACGTCTTCGACGCCACCCTGGCGGTGTTTGACGCCAAGCTCCTGGTCACCGAGCTGACTTCAACGGGAGAGGTGTGGCAGGGCATTTGCACCTCAACGCTGCCGCTGACGGTGCCGTGCACCTTCACGCAGATGCCCACCCCGCCGAACACGTAACGAAACTGCTCGCGGCGACCCCGTGGCCTGTCGGAAGCGAGCCGGGGTCGCACTCGACCGCGGCGACATCGGCTGGCTGGGCCGCACCGTACCCTGGCGTGCCCCAGCCGTGCCCGATCGTGCGGGAAGCCGCGGGGAATCACGGTGGCGAGCGGGCGCCGCACAGCACAACGGCCCCTGACCGTATTACCTGGTCAGGGGCCGTTTCCGCTGGCGGTGGGTGTGGGATTTGAACCCACGGTGACTCGCGCCACGACGGTTTTCAAGACCGTTCCCTTAGGCCGCTCGGGCAACCCACCCCTGCACCGCCCACCTGGGGCGGAGCGGATACAGCGTACCGGCCGGACGGGGTTCGCGGGGGCCCTGGTCCACCACAGGTCCCGATCTTGGAGCCGGACCCCGCGGCCGGGCCTGCCGACGCCGGACCGGGCTTCCCATCGGGCTCCCCTGAGATCCCTCAGGGTCTTCACCCATTTCCTCGGCCGGACATTGCCGGTCCCCCGAGCCCGCCAGCACACTGAACCCATGCCAGGCGACATCTCCGGAGCAGATGACTCCTCCTCCCGCACCCCCGTGTCCCAGCAGCGGGTGTCTCATCGAGACCGGGACCAGGCCGTGGAGATCCTCCGGGTCGCGGCAGGGGACGGCCGGCTGACCGCCGCCGAGCTGGACGAGCGCGTCGAGGCCGCACTGGTGGCACGCACCGCCTCCGACCTCGCGGTGCTGGTCGCCGATCTGCCGCTCGAAGGGATGCCGCCGCAGGCCCGCGAGGTGATCCGGATCGACCAGAGCTTCGGAGAGGGCAAGCGCACCGGTCGCTGGCTGGTGCCGCGCCGGATGGAGATCCGGCTGAAGTTCAGTGAGCTGAAGCTCGACTTCACCGAGGCCGTGATCACCCACGACACCCTGTACATCGAGGTGGACCTGCGCATCGGCGGACATCTGACGCTGATCACCGGACCGGGGATCGTGGTCGACGCCGACGACGTCAGCTACAGCCGCGGCGACATCAAGGTCCTCCCGGCCATGGCCCCGGACACCCCGGTGCGGCTGCGTGTGGTGCTGACCGGCAGGTCGACCGGCGGCGACATCGTGGCCCGGCCGCCGCGGCGCGCGCCCTGGCAGTTGCTCCGCCGCAGACCTCAGGCGGGCGACGACCGCTGAACGGCTGACTTCCCGGTACACGGAAGGGGCACCGCTCGGTGAGCGACGCCCCTTCCGATCCGTAGGTCTGTCTTCTGACCAGTGCGTCTGTGACGTGCGGGGCGGTGGGGGCGGACCCGCGGGAGCGCTGTCGCGCCACCGCGGCTTTCCGGACCGTCCCCTTGGGCCGAACGGGTGACCCGTCCCGCCCGCCCCGCGGCCCGCCGGCTCAGCCGTCGCCGGCGCGGGAGCCCAGGGTCACGTCGGCGGTGTGGGTCTTCCCGGCGCGCACGTAGGTGATCGTGACCTTGTCCCCGGGCTTGTGGGTCCAGATCTCGCCGATCAGGGTCGGGCCGCTGTCGATCACTGTGTCGTCGAGCTTGGTGATCACGTCACCGGGCTTCAGGCCCGCCTTGTCCGCCGGGCCGCCCGACTCGACCGGGGAGGCACCGGCCGCGCCCTGGTCGGTGATCTTCGCCCCGCCGCTGCTGTCCTCCAGCGAGACGGAGGCGCCGATCTTGGCGTAGACCGGCTTGCCCGTCTTGATCAGCTGCTGGGCGACGTACTTGGCCTGGTTGATCGGGATCGCGAAGCCCAGGCCGATCGAACCGGACTGGCCGCTGCTGCCGAGGCCGCTGCTGCCCGTGGACTGGATCGCAGAGTTGATGCCGATGACCGCGCCCCGTGCGTCCAGCAGGGGGCCGCCGGAGTTGCCCGGGTTGATGGAGGCGTCCGTCTGCAGGGCGCTCATGTAGGACGCCTTGCTGGAGGAGCTGCCGTCGCTGGAGGCCACCGGGCGGTGCTTGGCGCTGATGATGCCCGTGGTCACCGTGTTCGAGAGACCGAAGGGGGCGCCGATCGCGATCGTCGCGTCACCGACCGCCACCTTGTCGGAGTCGCCGAGCGCGAGCGGCTTGAGGTCCGACGGGGGGTTCTTGAGCTTGATCACGGCGACGTCGTAGCCCTGGGCGTGCCCGATGATCTCGGCGTCGTACTTCTTGCCGTTCGGGAAGGTCGCCGTGAGCTTGCCGCCGTCGACCGCGTCCGCGACCACGTGGTTGTTGGTGACGATGTGGCCCTGGGCGTCGAAGACGAAGCCCGTGCCGGTGCCGCCCTGGCCATTGGTGCTCTCGGCCTCGATGGTGACCGTGCTCGGCAGGGCCGCGGCGGCCACGGCCGCGACGGAGCCGTTGTCGTGCCTGACGTCGCCGCCGCTGGTGGCGGCGGACACGGTCGTCGAGCCGGTGGAGTCGTCGTTCTTGGCGAGCTGGTAGCCGATGCCGCCGCCCACGCCGCCCGCGACCAGCGCGGCCACGAGGGTCGCGGCGACCAGGCCGCCGCGGCCCTTCTTAGGCTTCGGAGCCGGCTCCTGGTACGAGGCGCCCCAGGCGCCGCCCGCACCACCACTGCCACCCGCGTAGGTGGGGACCACCGGCGGAGGCGGCGGCCAGTCCGCCCCGGCCGCCGAGGGGGAGCCGGGTTGCCCCGGAGGCACCGGCGGGAACTGTGTGGTCGGCGCGGCCTCGGAGGGGGCGGCGTACGGCGCGCCTGACGGCCGGGCGGGGTACGGCGCGCCCTCCGGGAACGGAGTGCTCCCCGCGTCCGGACCGGGCGTGCCCGCGACCGGACCGGGCGTGCCCGCGACCGGACCGGGCGTGCCCGCGACCGGACCGGGCGTGCCCGCGACCGGACCGGACGGCGCATGCCCCTCAGGAGTTGCGCCCGGCGCGGAAGCGGGAGCGTCCACCGGCACGGGAGGTGCAGACGGGGCCGGGGGTACCGCAGTGCCCTCGTTCTCGGTGCTCACAGCTCTTCTCCTCGTTCCACGGCTGTTCCAATGGGTCGCACTCGGCCGGCTTCGCTCACCCTGCGAGGCGCCGGGCGCGTATCAGCTGTGCAAGTCTTTTGTACGTCGTCAAGCTTTTCCCACGGGACGTCAGGGCACCATAAGCGGCTGCTGTGGGTCCGCGTCCTCTCTTTATATCGGACCTGTCCGAACAAAAATCTGCATCCCCGACACCTCGCCGATACCGTCACGTCGCCTTCCGATACCGCGCCTTCCCCTTGACGGTGGCACCATGACGCGGTGACCCACGCACGACAGCACCTGGTCCAGGTCGTCGCCCACCGCGGAGCCTCCGAGGAGGCCCCCGAGCACACCCTGGCCGCGTACAAGATGGCGATCGAGGGCGGTGCCGACGCCCTCGAGTGCGACGTCCGGCTGACCGCGGACGGACACCTCGTCTGCGTCCACGACCGACGCGTCAACCGTACGTCCAACGGCCGCGGCGCGGTGTCCGCCCTGGAGCTGGCCGACCTCACCGCCCTGGATTTCGGCTCCTGGAAGAGAAGCGACGAGGAGCCCGACTGGGAGCACCGCCCGCAGGACCCCGAGGACACCTCCGTCCTCACCCTGGAGCGCCTGCTCGAACTCGTCGCCGACGCCGGGCGCCCCATCGACCTGGCGATCGAGACCAAGCACCCGACGCGCTGGGCGGGGCAGGTCGAGGAGCGGCTGCTGCAGCTGCTGAAGCGATTCGGCTTGGACGCCCCCGCGTCCCCGGCCGAGTCCTCGGTGCGCGTCATGAGCTTCTCGGCGCGCTCACTGCACCGGGTACGGACCGCCTCCCCGAACCTGCCGACGGTCTATCTGCTGCAGTTCCTCTCGCCCCGGCTGCGGGACGGTCGGCTGCCCGCGGGTGTCCGGATCGCGGGCCCCTCGATGCGGATCGTGCGCAGCCACCCCGCGTACATCCAGCGGCTGAAGCAGGTCGGCCACCAGGTGCATGTGTGGACCGTGAACGAGCCCGAGGACGTCGACCTCTGTGTCGAGCTGGGCGTGGACGCCATCATCACCAACCGCCCACGCGCGGTGCTGCGCCAGCTGGGCCGCTGACCGGCTCCGCCGCCCAAAACCGGAAGTCCGCGTCGTCCCGGAAGTCCGCGCCGCCCCCGGGCGATCCCGTTCACATCGCCGGACGGGCCCCCGCACCTGCCGCCGTGGCGATTCCCGTCACAGCACGGTGGCGATCCCCGTCACATCGCCGGGCGATCCCGCTCACAGAGCGGCACGATTCGACCTCCCATAAGGGATGGAATCCGGCCACGCGATGACAGGGTGTGCACCGGCGCGTTCGCTGTGTGTTCGGCCGTTAGCAATGCGTCAGCGCGGGAACGCGGTCCGGTTTCCCGGCCATTGCCATGGGGCATTCACACCGTGGCGTGGGGCGAAGGAGGTCTCGGGGGTGGCGTTGGTGGTGGCACAGGAGGTGCCCACGTCGTCGAGCATGGCCGTACCCCATGGTCCTGCGGGCGTGGGGGAAGCAAGACATCGGATGCGCGATCAACTGCGAACCGGTGGCGTGGCGGAATCGGTCATCGACGATGCCGTACTGATCCTTTCGGAACTGCTCAGCAATGCGTGTCGCCATGGCAGACCACTGGGCGACAGGCTCCACGGGGACGGGGACGTACGCGCCGCATGGCGCGTCGACGTCTCCGGGCGGCTCACGGTCGAGGTGACGGACGGTGGAGGCCCCACTCGTCCGGTCCCCGCGACCCCCTCGGTCACCGCGCACGGCGGCCGCGGGCTGAACATCATCACGGCGTTGGCCAAGGACTGGGGCGTCCGGGACGGCGTCCGCGGCGAGGTCACGGTCTGGGTCGTCGTCCAGAACGACGTCGGAGCGTCGCACCGACGCGACGATTTCGCTACGCGCGTCACGGCCCCCTCCGTCTCGGAGCTGCCCGACCTGGACTTCGCGGACGCGTTCGAAGATCTGGACTGACTGCGAGCCGCACCGAGCCGGACCCGGCTGAAGCGACCGGACTGGGACGGTACCGCGTCCCGGGGCGTGCGCGAAGGCTCCAGGCAAGGATCGGGACAGCCTGAACGCCGCTCCCACGGACACTTTCCGACCTGGAACGGAGCACCGCTTCGAGGACGCCTCGGTGCGTTGTCCACAGGATCCCGTCGGGCGTCGTACGAACGGCTAGGCTCGCGCCCGTACGAAACGAGCCGTAACCGGGAGACACCCACGATGGCCAAGAAGCGACCCCAGACCCAGGCCGAGCGCCCGCAGCTCACGGATGCCGAGATCCCGGTCGTCGGCGCCCGTGAGCCCTGCCCCTGCGGCAGCGGCCGGCGTTACAAGGCCTGCCACGGCCGGGCCGCCGCGCACGCGGTGACCGAGCTGGTGCAGCGTCCGTTCGAGGGACTCCCGGGCGAGTGCGACTGGATCGCCCTGCGCGAGCTGGTGCCGGCGGCGACCGTCGAGCTGAAGCTCAGGGAGGCCCTCCCCGAGGACGTCCCCTCGGTCACACTCGTGACGGTGCTGCCGATGGCGTGGCCGGCCCTGCGCCGCGACGACGGCTCGGTCCTGCTCGGCCTGCAGAACGACACGGCGTCGGGCGACATCAGCCGTGACCTCGCGGACACCCTCCAGCGCGCCATGACCGCCGAGCCGGGCACCCCGGTCCAGGGTCGCCGCGCACCCGTCGGCGGACCGCGGCTGCAGGACCTGCTGGACCCCGAGGGCGCCTTCGAGCCAGTCGTCCACAGCGGCTTCGAGTTCTGGGTCCCGGACGCGCAGAACACGACGCCGGAGGTGGCCGCCTCCCTGGAGCGGGCCAACGCCGCGGCCATCCCGACGGTGAAGCTGGAGGGCGTCGACGCCGCCTACTGGTGTGAGACCTCCGACAAGAACCATCTGCGGTGGGTCATGCCGCACTCCGAGGAGCGGCTTCTGGACGCTCTCGCGCGGCTGCACGCGGCCGGGCAGTCGAGCCTCGGCGAAGGCACCCGCCTGGTCGGCTCCTTCCGCGCGCACGGGCTCACGGTGCCGGTCTGGGACCTGCCGAGCGAGGTGCGCGCGGAGGACGTCGAGAAGCCGGCGGCCGAGTTCGCCGAGCGCCTCGCGGCCGCCCTGGCGTCGGACGCACCGCTCACCGCGGACGAGCGCCGGGCGCGCGGCGGGCTGACCAACCGGCAGGTGACGCTCAGCTGAGGCCCGGCCTCCGCCTGACCGACCGGTCAGGCGGACCGGGGTGTCCTCCCCTGGGTGACCCCTGTCACAAGTCGCCATCGCGACAGGCAAATCCGTGCCGGAATGGCCGAGATCGAATTTGCGAACCGCCGATCTCTTGTTACCGTTCCAGTAGCCCGGTTGCTGGTGCATCCCCCGTCGCCAGCAACCGGGCCTTTCCATGCACGGGCGCGCCCACCCGTCGGCGCGGCGCCAACTGTCCCGGGCGACAGTCGGTTTACCCGTCGTCCGACGGAGGCCGGTCGCTTCCGGAGCGCAGCAGCAGCGGTCCGCCCCCGTCACGCCGGGCGAACTCCGCGACCGCCGCATACGCCCCCGGGTCGCCCGTCAGGTGCTGCCGGGGTGTCTCACAGATCCCCGGGGCGTCGGAGACGCCGACCGCGCAGCGCATCTCGACGGTGCGCCCGTCGGGTGCCATCAGATCCAGGACGGAACTCATTCCCCCGCCGCGCGCGTTGCGGTAGTACATGCGCGCCCAGATGTCCTGCCCCCGTGTCAGCACACAGGTCTGCGCCTCGATGCCGTCGCCGGAGGAGATTTGGCGTCCACAGTGGGCGGCGGTGGCAAGAGCCGAGCCGGACAGCAGCGGGGAGCGGGCGGACACCGGCCGCTTCGCGTCATCGTGCGCGGGCGTGCGGGCCTCGAAACGGCCCGCGTCGCCGACCGGTCCGGCGGAGGCCACCGTGAGCGGAACCGCGGCCAGGACCGCGACCACGCCCAGGAGCGCGAGCAGCCGGATCCCACAAGGGTCGGGCCGGCCGGGGCCCGGCGTGTCCCTGCTGAGGCCGAACCCCCGCCTCCCGTGTCCCAAAGGACGCATCACCATGGGGGCGAAGATATCCGCCGATCACGGGCGCCCGGTCCGGTGCGCGGCCGACGCCCCTACAACTCGGGGGCGCTCACACCCTTACGAGTGAGGGCCTCCACGGCGGCGTCCACGACGGCCTCCACGTCGGGCACCCAGGGCGAGGCGGAGCCGGGCAGCGGAGCGCGTTCCCAGCGGATCTGCCCGTGGCCGGTCTCGGACGGCGGGAGGGCCAGATAGCCGCCCTCTCCGTGGAAGCGCAGCGAGCCGGGGACGAAGTCCTGCGCGTAGAGCAGTTCGCCCAGTTGCTCCATGGAGTACGGCGCCACGAGGATCGCCCAGCGGTGCGGCCCGGCCACGACCGGGCCGAGGCGCATGCCCTTGCGGTCGAGCGCGGCCAGGGCGCGGGAGGCCGCGAGGGCGGGCAGGCTCACCGCGCAGGGCGCCGTGCCCCCGGTGGCCAGCACGATCGGTGCGGACGGACGGTTGGTCCACCACCAGCGCACCATGCGCTCGTCGGTGGTGGCCGCGAGCAGCCCCGGGTCGAAGGGATGCGCGCCGGGCACCGTGCACTCCGGGTCCGGGCATCCGCAGCGGGCACGTCCCTGCGGGTCGGGTGCCACACCCGGGAGAACGGGCCACTGCCATTCGGTCGCGAAGGTCAGGGCCGCGCCGATCTGCTCAGGCTTCCGGTCCCTCCGCCTGGACAGGAGCCTGCGTCGCCTTCCGAGGATCTCGCGCATGAGCGCTCGTTCCTTTCCGTTGCACGCCTGGCAACACCGAGGGCCACATCACACCATGTGTCGATCACTTCACTGTGCGTACCTGCTGGCGCATCACACCCCTGTCATGGACAGAGGGAACCCCTATGGGCCGAGTGTCGGCTGTGTCCGTGTCCATACTGCGCCCACACAAGCATGGGCATGGCATGGCGTGGGGTGGCGGCGCCTGGCGATATGCCGTCCCGCTCTTGCTCGGCGCCTCCGCCACGGGAGGATGGGGCTCGGCCGTCGGTGGTTAAGACGCCCGGGTCCGGCGCCAGGTTCCGGGTGATCCCCAACCACCCCTGGCCTTCACCGAGTACGTACCCATCACGACCGTTGTGACGCTCTGTCGAGCAAGGCCAGTCGACCGCAATGGGGTGATACCCGAGGCGGTTTTAAGCCAACTTTGCTTCCTTGCAAGAGAGTAAGAGCACCCCACGGACACCAGGAATCCCAGCAGGACAATGCTGGACATCCCCTTACGAGTCCGTGTACATGTGGAGACACCGCTAGCGGCGCAGATTGACATGGGGGTTTGCGATGCTATCGAGCAATACGCACCGGTTCGAAAGCCGGACGCCATGAACGCCCCTCACCCGCCGAAAGTGGCCGGAATCGATTCAACGGTTCCCTCGCCCGCACACACTGTCGCGCCGACGCCTGCCGCCACGGATGCCCCCTCGGCCGTCCCCGTCGCGCCCATCGGCCCGGGAGCGGTCCTCCAGGACCGGCTCGCCGCCTGGGTCTCCGATCTGACGACCCTCCATGAACTCACCGAGTGCCTGGCCCGCACGACCTCGCTCGCCGCTGCGCTCCAGGAAGTACTGCGCGCCGGAGCCGCCCTCGTGGGCGCCCGGCGCGGTCTCGTCGTACTGGAGCCCCGGGACGGTCTCGGACCCGAGACCACGATCGGCCTCGGCCTCGCCCGCGCCGACCTCGGGCACATCGAGACCGTGCCGCGCAGTGCGCTGTCGTACGGCAGGATCCTCGACGGACTGCCCGGCGGTGAGTGCGAGATCGCGCAGCCGGATCTGTTCGCCGAGGACGGACTCGACCCCCGCCATCGCGAGGTGGCCGCCCGGCTCGGCTACGCCGCGAGCTACGCACTCCCCCTTGCCAGCGAGACGGCAGGCCGTCTCGGCGCCGCCGTGTGGCTCTACGACGAACCCGCGGAACCGGTCGAGCGCCAGCGCCATCTCGTCGGCCTCTACGCCCGCTACGCGACCGAACACGTGGGGCGGATGGTCGAGATCGAGCGCACGCGCGCGTGCATGACGACGATCTCCGAGGAGCTGCTGCCCACCCGGCTGCCCCGGGTCGCCGGCGTCCGGCTCGCGGCGCGGCGCCGGACCGGCCCGCGCGGCGGCGGCGACTGGTACGACGCACTGCCGCTGCCCGACGCCGCGCTCGGCCTCGCCGTCGGTTCCGTGACCGGGTCCGGGCCCAGCGCGGTCGCCGCGATGGGACGGCTGCGGGCCTCCCTGCGCGCGTACGCCGTGATGGAGGGCGAGGACCCGGTGGCGGTCCTCTCCGATCTGGAGCTGCTGCTGCGGCTCACCGAGCCCGCCCGTTCCGCCACCGCCCTGTTCGCGTACTGCGAGCCCGCGCTGCGCAGACTCACGCTCGCCGGCGCCGGACACAGCCCGCCGCTCGTGATCGGTCCGCGGCGCACCGAGTTCGTCGAGACCTCGCTGTCGGCTCCGCTCGGGATGCTGGCCTGCTGGGAGGCACCGAGCGTCGAGCTGACCGCGGAACCCGGCGAAACCGTCCTGCTGTACACCGACGGGCTGCTGCACCGCACCGGAGACTCCCTGGACCGCGCCTTCGCCCGGCTGCACACGGCGGCCGCCGGTGTGCCGAGGCCGCTGCGCACCGACCCGGGAGCGGTCGCGGACCACGTGCTGCGCACGGTGCTGCCCGACGGGCTGGACGAAGCGGACAGCGCGGAGGACGTGGTGCTGCTGGCGGCGCGGTTCGAGTGAGGGCACGGCTACCCACGGTCACCCGTGCGGTCCCGGTGACACGGCATCTCGGGTAATAGGTGCTCCGGCCCTGGACCCCCTTCCGTACGACCGTACGATGATGGAGGCCCAGTGCCGTACCAAAGGAGGATGACCGTGGCGGACCAGCTCATTCCCGCCGTATCGGATCCTGCTGCCGACGCAGCGGGTCCGGACGAGGCGGAAGAGCCGATCAAGCAGCGCAAGAACGGCCTGTACCCGGGCGTTTCCGACGAGCTGGCCGAGAGCATGAAGTCGGGCTGGGCCGACACCGAGCTGCACGACCTGCAGCCGATCGCCCAGGCCGCCGAGACCGCCGCCCGCCGCGCCGCCCTGTCCGCGCGCTTCCCGGGCGAGCGTCTGGTGATCCCCGCCGGCAATCTGAAGACCCGCTCGAACGACACGGAGTACGCCTTCCGTTCCTCCGTCGAGTACGCGTACCTGACCGGCAACCAGACCGAGGACGGCGTCCTCGTCCTCGAACCGGCCCCGGACGGTCACACGGCGACCCTCTATCTGCTGCCCCGCTCCAACCGGGAGAACGGCGAGTTCTGGCTCTCCGGCCAGGGCGAGCTGTGGGTCGGCCGCCGCCACTCGCTCACCGAGGCCGAGCAGTTGTACGGCATCCCCGCGTCGGACGTGCGTGAGCTGCCCCAGAGGCTGAAGGAGGCCACCGGCCCGGTCCGGGTCGTCCGTGGCTACGACGCGGGCATCGAGGCCGCGCTGCACGACAAGGTCACCGCCGAGCGCGACGAGGAACTGCGCGTCTTCCTCTCCGAGGCACGTCTGGTCAAGGACGACTTCGAGATCGGCGAGCTGCAGAAGGCCGTCGACTCCACCGTGCGCGGCTTCGAGGACGTGGTGAAGGTCCTCGACAAGGCGGAGGCCACCTCCGAGCGCTACATCGAGGGAACGTTCTTCCTGCGCGCCCGGGTGGAGGGCAACGACGTCGGCTACGGCTCCATCTGCGCGTCGGGCCCGCACGCCTGCACGCTGCACTGGGTGCGCAACGACGGCCCGGTCCGCTCCGGGGACCTGCTCCTGCTGGACGCGGGCGTGGAGACGCACACGTACTACACGGCGGACGTCACCCGCACGCTGCCGGTCAACGGCACCTACAGCGAGATCCAGAAAAAGATCTACGACGCCGTGTACGAGGCCCAGGAGGCCGGCATCGCGGCGGTGAAGCCGGGCGCCAAGTACCGCGACTTCCACGACGCCGCCCAGCGGGTGCTGACCGAGAAGCTGGTCGAGTGGGGTCTGGTCGAGGGCCCGGTGGAGCGCGTCCTGGAGCTGGGCCTGCAACGCCGCTGGACCCTGCACGGCACGGGCCACATGCTCGGCATGGACGTGCACGACTGTGCGGCCGCCCGCACGGAGACGTATGTGGAGGGCACGCTGGAGCCCGGCATGGTGCTCACGGTCGAGCCGGGCCTGTACTTCCAGACGGACGACCTGACCGTCCCGGAGGAGTACCGAGGCATCGGCGTCCGCATCGAGGACGACATCCTGGTCACCGTGGACGGCAACCGGAACCTTTCGGCGGGGCTGCCGCGGCGCTCCGACGAGGTCGAGGCGTGGATGGCGTCCCTGAAGGGCTGACCGCGGACGTCCTCGAAGGACTGATACGCGCGGAAGGGCCGGGTCACCGCGGAGCGGTGGGTCCCGGCCCTTTCCCTGTTCCGCCGCCCTTCGCCCGTGTCGCTGCCTTTCACCCGTTCCACCGCCTGTCGGCGAACACGGCGCCCGTGCGGGGGAGTTGACCGGAAAGCGCGGCGGACGCGGCGGCCGGTGCGGTCCGGCTACACGGCCGCCAGCGGGGCACCCTGCTTCCACTTGAGGGTCTTGTCGAAGCTCACCACCGCCCCGCCGCGCCCCGGCGTGCTGCCGATGTGTACGTGGTCGGCGAGTTCCTCGATGAGGCACAGGCCCCGGCCGTGCTCCGCGTCGGTGCAGCTCGGCAGGGCGAGGGGACGGGACCGGCCGGCAGGGAACCCCGGGCCCGAGTCGGCGACTTCGATGCGGCACGTCTCACCGTCGAGATACGCCGTGACCCGGTACGCCTCCGACATGCCGCCGTGGGCGGTGTCCCCGCCGTGCTCGACCGCGTTGGCGCAGGCCTCGCTCAGGGCGACTGAGAGGTCGTAGGAGATGTCCGGGTCGACGCCCGCGGTCTCCATCGTGCCCATCAGGAGCCGCCGGGCGAGCGGCACGCTCGCAGCTTCACGCCGCAGATGGAGTGACCACCAGATGCTCATGCTCCAGCCTCCTGGCCGCGGCTCGACATACCGTTACGTATTGCCGCCCGTACGCGGCCGCAATCACCCCGACGACGAGATCCCGCCCGTACGGCGGATGCGCCGGAGCTTGGAAGGGGTGTATGCACGCCGCCCGCATCGCCGGAATGCGATCTTCCGGCGCACCGGAGCACAGACCACCCCAAAGCCACCTTGCGGACCTGCCGCACGCGCCCGGGACGGGCAGTGCGATGATGAGGCCGCCATGAGTGCCCCCCATCAGCGCACGGCGCGCACCGGATGGGATCTGCGGATCCTGCGGGCCGCGGTGTTCTCCGCGGTCTGCGTCGTGCTGGCCGGGGCCGGGCACGCCTTCGCGTCCTGCGCCATGGTTCCGCTGTGGGCGCTGGCCGTCGGCTTCCTCGGCGTGTTCGCCTCTACGGTGACGCTCGCCGGACGGGAACGTTCACTGCCGGGCATCGCGGGACTCCTCGCGGTGGGCCAGACCGTGCTGCACACCCTGTTCGGACTCGGGCAGCACGCCGGTGCGGGGTCGATGGCGTCCATGGCGTCCATGGGCTCGATGACCTCGAACACCGCGACGGCCGATGCCACGCTCGTGGCGCGGGCCGCGCATCTGCTGTGCGGCACCACCGCGGCGGCGATCTCCCCCGCGCAGGCCCAGAAGATCCTCGCCGACGCGCGGCTCACCACCGGGACGGACACCACCGTCGTGCACCACCCCGCGGACGCGCTGTCGACCGCGGCCGGTTCGTGGTGGTCGCTGCTGCCGTCGGTGTCCATGCTGCTCGGCCACGTCCTCGCGGCGGTCGCCGCCGGGTGGGTGCTGCGCCACGGGGACAAGGCGCTGCTGCGGCTCATGCACCTGTCCGCGCACGGGGTCGCGGAAGGGGCGCTCGTACGGGCCCTGCGATCGTCGCTCGCCCTGGTGCGCGCCCTGGTGGCCGGGCTCCCCACGACTCCTGGCGCGGGCGTGCGCGCCCCGCGCACCGCCTTCCTCCTGCCGCCGAAGCCGCGCACGACCGCACTGCGGCACGCGGTGATCCGGCGCGGCCCGCCCTCCCCCGCTCCCTGCGTCCTCGCTGCCTGACGCGACGCGCCGCTCCCTCGTCCTTGCGCAAGGGGCCGCCGTCGCGCGGCACACGCGCGTGCCCGTGAGCTGCCACGACCGTGGCGATCCCCCCGCACGCGCTCTCTCTTCGCCAACGGACTCTCACTCGGAGTGGAGTGTTCTCACGTCATGAAGGCCATCAAGGGTTCCCTGAAGACGTCCCGTGTCGCCGTCACCGGTGCCACCGCCGCGTCGGCCGTGCTGTTTCTGTCCGTCCCCGCGTTCGCACACGTCACCGTGCAGCCGGAGGGCGCGGCTGCCAAGGGTGACTACGCGGTCGTCGACTTCAAGGTCCCGAACGAGCGCGACAACGCCTCGACCACCAAGCTGGAGGTCGCCTTCCCGGCCGACCATCCGCTCGCCTCGGTGATGCCGCAGCCCCTCGACGGCTGGAAGGTGCAGGTCACCAAGTCCAAGCTCGACAAGCCGCTGACGCTGCACGGCCGTCAGATCGACGAGACGGTCACCAAGGTGACCTGGACCGCCACCGGCAAGGGCATCGAACCGGGCTACTTCCAGAAGTTCCCGCTCTCCGTCGGCCAGCTCCCGGAGGACACCGACCAGCTCGTCTTCAAGGCCCTCCAGACGTACTCCAACAACGAGGTCGTGCGGTGGATCGAGCCGCAGAAGGAGGGCCAGGAGGAGCCCGAGAACCCGGCTCCGGTGCTCCAGCTGAGCGCCGCGTCCTCCGGCCACCACGGCGCCACGGCCCAGGACGCCTCCGCGAAGGACACCGCCTCCGCGCCCTCCGCCGGCACCAGCGACACCACCGCCCGCGTCCTCGGGGTCGTGGGCATCGTGGTCGGTGCGGCGGGCGTGGCGTACGGCGTTCTGGCCGGCCGCCGACGCACCCACCACGCCTGAGGTCCGACTCACCTCCGGACATGCGCCGGGGTCGTACGGCATCGCCGCGACGCGCCCCGTACGACCCCGGCGCCACCGGACCGCCTAAATCTGGGACATTTCTCTATGCGCAAGAAGAAGACGCTCACCGCGGCCGCTGTCCTCGCCGCCGCCGCGTTCACCCTCTCCGCCTGCGGATCAGGCGACAGCGGCAGCAAGCCGGTCGCCGTGGTTTCCGCCGAGTCCGGCTCGGACAAGGCCGCCACCGTGCTCGACCAGCCGTTCACGAAGCCGGACCTCGTCCTCACCGACACCCACGGCAAGAAGTACGACCTGCGCGCGCAGACCAAGGGCAAGCCGACGCTGCTCTACTTCGGCTACACCCACTGCCCCGACGTCTGCCCGCTCACCATGAACAACCTCGCCGTCGCCAAGAAGGAGGTGGAGAAGAACAAGGAGCTGACCCAGGCGCAGAAGGACTCGCTGCAGATCGTGTTCGTCACCACCGATCCCGAGCGCGACACCCCGGCCGCGCTCGGCAAGTGGCTCCAGGGCATCGACCCCGAGGTCGTGGGTCTGACCGGCGGCTTCTCCACGATCCAGGCCGGCGCCCGCAGCCTCGGCATCACCATCGAGCCGCCGCGGAAGGAGAAGGACGGCAAGATCGTCTCCACCCACGGCACCCAGGTCATCGCGTTCTCGCCGAAGACCGACGGGGGTTATCTGCTCTACGGCGAGGACGCCACCGTCGACGACTACACCAAGGACCTCCCCAAGATCATCAAGGGGGAGAACCCGTGAAACTCCGCCTCGGCCGGATCGCCGCGCTGACGGCGGCGGGTCTGGTGCTCGCGGGCTGCGGCGGCTCGGGCGGCTCGTCCTCGGCCAAGCCCGAGCTGAAGATCACCGGTGCCTATATGCCCGCGCCCGTCGCCGGTGACATGGCAGCCGGCTTCTTCACCGTCACCAACTCCGGCGGTGCGGACACCCTCACCTCCGTCACGAGCAGCCTCGCCGGAGACATCACGATGCACTCCACCAAGGACGGCGCGATGGCGGAGGAGAAGTCGTTCGCCGTACCCGCGGACGGCAGACTCGACTTCGCGAGCGGCGGCAACCACCTCATGTTCGAGAAGCTCGCCCACAAGCCGGCCCGGGGCGACAAGGTGCCGGTGCAGCTGCACTTTGCCAAGTCCGGAACCGTCACGGTCGAGATGCCGGTGAAGTCGGCCACGTACAACCCGATGACCGGGCACTGAGAGAGGGATCACCGTGACGCAGGCCACCGTTCCCGACGCGCAACGCCGGCGAGACGTCCGTACCGCGCTGCCGCGCACACGCCGTCTCCGGGCGCTCCCCGCCCTGCTGGCGCTGCTGCTCGCCGCCATGGGCGTGCTCTTCGGCGGGGTCGCACCCGCCTCCGCGCACGCGGCGCTGCTCGGCAGCGACCCCGCGCAGGGAACGGTGGTCGACAAGGCGCCCACCGAGGTCACCCTCACCTTCTCCGAGCAGGTCGCGCTCTCCGACGGCTCGCTGCAGGTCCTCGATCCGCAGGGACGGCGCGTCGACACCGGCAAGCCGTCCAATCTGAGCGGGACGATGTACGGGGTGCAGGTGCGCACGGGGCTGCCCAAGGGCACGTACACCGTCACCTACCAGGTGGTGTCCGCGGACAGCCATCCCGTCTCCGGCGCCTTCACCTTCTCCGTCGGCGCGCCGTCCGCGACCACGGTCTCGGCCTCCGGGCCGACCGCGGGCGGCGGGTTCGTCGGCTGGCTCTACGCGTTCGCCCGGTACATCTCCTACGCCGGGTTCATCGTCCTGGTCGGCGGCGCGGCCTTCGTGCTGGCCTGCTGGCAGCGAGGGGCCGGCGTACGGGCGGTGCAGCGGCTGGTGGTCTCCGGGTGGGTGGCCCTCACCTCGGCGACGCTCGCGCTGCTGCTCCTGCGCGGTTCGTACACCGGCTCGGGGAAGGTCGCGGACATCTTCGACGTGTCCCTGATCGGCCAGGTGCTGCAGACCAAGGCCGGGGCGGCGCTGGTCTCCCGGCTGCTGCTGCTCGCGGCAGGGGCGCTGTTCATCGCGGTGCTCTTCGGGGCGTACGTACGACGGGACGCGGGCGCCGAGGGCGAGGCGGGCGGTTCCGCGGACCTCGACGACCACGACGACGGGCAGGAGACGTCCGACGGTGGCTCCTCCGGCGAGAGAGCCGCGCAGGACGCCGAGAAGCGGGACCTCACCTTGGGGCTCGCCCTCGGCGGAACCGTCGTGGCGGCGGGGCTCGCGGCGACCTGGGCGATGGCCGAGCACGCCTCGACCGGCATCCAGACCGGGCTCGCGATGCCGGTCGACATCCTGCATCTGCTGGCCGTCGCCGTCTGGCTGGGCGGGCTCGCGGCGCTGCTCGTGGCGCTGTTCCGGGCGCCCTCGATCGAGGCGGCGGCCGTCGGGCGCTTCTCACGCCTCGCGTTCGGGAGCGTCGTGGTGCTGACCGCGACCGGTGTCTACCAGGCCTGGCGCCAGCTCGGCTCGTGGTCCGCCCTGACCGGGACGTCGTACGGGCAACTGCTGCTCGTGAAGGTCGGGCTGGTCGCCGTCCTCGTGGGCATCGCCTGGATCTCACGGCGCTGGACGGCGCGGCTGGCGGATGCGCCGGTCGCGGGGGTCGACCCGCCGGACACGGCCGACAGGGCGGAGCAGGAACGCACGGGGAAGAAGCGCGCGACCGTGGCGGCGAAGGCGTCCACCCGGACGGCGACTCGGGCACCGACCGAGGCGTCGCCCAAGGGGAGCGCGCAGGACGGTGACAGCGGTTCCGAGCGCGCCGCGCAGCTGGCCCGGCAGCGGGCCGCCATGGCCGCGGCCCAGGCCAAGCGCACCCGCGATGCCGACCCCGTCCGTTCGGGGCTGCGCCGTTCCGTGCTCGCCGAGGCGGGCGTCGCCGTCGTCCTCCTGGCCGTCGCCACCGCGCTGACCACGACCGAGCCGGGGCGTACGGAGGAGGCGGCCAGGGCGGCCACCGCGTCCGCCTCGCAACGCTCCGGCCCCCTGTCGCTGAAGATGCCCTTCGACACGGGCGGCCAGGACGGCAAGGGCACCGTCGAGGTCACCCTCGACCCGGCCCGCGTCGGCAGCGACGAGATGCACGTCTATGTGGTGCGTCCCAACGGCAAGGCCTTCGACGTCCCCGAGGTCAAGGTCGCCTTCACCCTGGAGTCCAAGGGCATCGGACCGCTTCCGATCGAGCCCGACCGCATCGCCACAGGGCACTGGTCGGCGAGCGGTGTGCAGATCCCCATGGCGGGCGACTGGAAGATCGCGGTGACCGTCCGAACCTCCGACATCGATCAGACCACCGTGACCAAGAACGCAAAGATCGGCTGAACCGCACCATGGCTGACCAGTCCACGCCGGAGGCGTCCCACGAGGACATCCCGTCCCAGAAGTCGCCGGGCCGCCCCAGTGCCCAGCGCTCACCCAAGGGAGCCGCGGCCAAGAGGTCCTCCACAAGCACCCCTGAGGACGCCGGCTCCGGCAGCGCCTTCCCCCAGAGCGTGATCTCGCGGCGACGGCTCCTCGGGACCGCCGGGGCCACCGGGCTGGCGCTGGGCGCCGCGGGCGGCGCCGTCGGCTACGCGGCGGCGCCCTCCGACAAGGCCCTGCCGCTGACCTCGCTCGGCACGGACCGGGCGATGTTTCACGGGAAACATCAGCCCGGCATCGCCGACGCCGTCCAGGCACGTGGTCATCTCGCCGCCTTCGACCTGGCGGCGGGGGCGGGCCGCACCGAGGCCGCCGCGCTGCTGCGCCGCTGGTCGGCGACCGCCGAGCGGCTGATGGCGGGCGAGGCGGCGCCGCACGACGACACCGACGTCGCCCGGGACGCCGGCCCCTCGGCCCTGACGATCACCTTCGGCTTCGGAAACAGCTTCTTCTCCCGTACGGGTCTGGAGAAGCAGCGCCCGTCCGCCCTGGACCCGCTGCCCGACTTCTCCTCGGACCGGCTGGACAAGTCCCGTAGCAACGGCGATCTCTGGGTCCAGATCGGTGCCAGCGACGCGCTCGTCGCCTTCCACGCCCTGCGCGCACTCCAGAAGGACGCGGGCAGCGCGGCACGGCTGCGCTGGCAGATGAACGGCTTCAACCGCTCCCCGGGTGCCACCGCACACCCCATGACGGCGCGCAACCTGATGGGCCAGATCGACGGCACCCACAATCCGAAGCCGACCGACGCCGACTTCGACCAGCGGATCTTCGTCCCCGCCTCCGGTGACCCGGCCTGGATGGCGAACGGCTCGTATGCGGTCGTACGCCGGATCCGTATGCTCCTCGACGACTGGGAGAAGCTCTCGCTCCAGGCCCAGGAGGCGGTCATCGGGCGCCGCAAGGCCACGGGGGCACCGCTGAGCGGCGGGACCGAGACCACCGAGATGGATCTGGAGAAGTCCGCTGCCGACGGCTCCCCGGTCGTGCCGTTGAACGCGCACGCGCGCATCACCCGGCCCGACCAGAACGGGGGCGCGGCGATGCTGCGTCGCGCGTTCTCCTTCCACGACGGCTTCGACCCGGACGGGACGCCCGACGCGGGCCTGCTGTTCATCTGCTGGCAGGCGGACCCGCTGCGCGGTTTCGTCCCGGTCCAGCGCAAGCTCGACCGGGGCGACGCGCTGTCGCAGTACATCCGCCATGAGGCGAGCGGCCTGTTCGCGGTGCCGGGCGGGGCGCCGCAGGGAGAGTACGTGGGGCAGCGGCTGCTGGAGGGATGACAAGCAGTGACCGCGCAGTGGCCGGGGAGGCGCGATCATCGTTTTCCACAGCTTCGAGCCGGGTTCCGTCGAGGCCCATTAGGGTGAGGTCATGCCAGCCAGCTATGCGTATCTCGGTCCCGAAGGCACCTTCACCGAGGTCGCCCTGCGCACGCTGCCGGAGTCCGCGACCCGGGAGCTCGTCCCGATGGTGTCGGTCCCGGCGGCGCTCGACGCCGTCCGCAACGGCGAGGCGGAGGCCGCCTTCGTACCGATCGAGAACTCGGTGGAGGGCGGCATCACGACCACCCTCGACGAGCTGGTCGCCGGCGAGCCCCTGATGATCTACCGGGAGGTCCTCCTCTCGATCACCTTCGCGCTGCTGGTCCGCCCCGGCACCAAGCTCTCCGAGATCAAGACGGTCACCGCGCATCCCGCCGCCCAGCCGCAGGTGCGCAACTGGCTGAAGGCCCATCTCCCGGACGTCGTCTGGGAGTCCGCCGCATCCAACGCGGACGGCGCCCGCCTGGTCCAGGAGGGTCGCTACGACGCGGCGTTCGCCGGCGAGTTCGCCGCCGCGCGCTACGGCCTGGAGGCGCTGGAGACCAACATCCACGACGCGGAGAACGCGCAGACGCGGTTCGTGCTGGTCGGACGGCCCGCCCGGCCGGCGGCTCCCACCGGCGCGGACAAGACCTCGGTCGTTCTCTGGCAGCGCGACGACCACCCGGGCGGTCTGCGCGACCTGCTGGGCGAGTTCGCCGTCCGCGGGGTCAACCTGATGCTGTTGCAGTCCCGCCCGACCGGAGAGGGAATCGGGAACTACTGCTTCTGCATCGACGCCGAGGGCCATATCTCCGACCGCCGGGTGGCCGAGGCCCTGATGGGGCTGAAGCGGATCTGTCTCCAGGTGCGGTTCCTGGGGTCGTACCCGCGCGCGGACATCACCGTGGCCGATGCCCGGGTCCCGTCGACGGGCACGTCGGACGACGAGTTCATGGCGGCCGCGGACTGGGTGGCGCGCTGCCAGGACGGCCGGTTCTAGGACATCGGGTTCCGGAACGTCCGATACGACCTGCGGATTTTCGTTGTCCACAGAAGTTATCCACAGGTGGGCTTCTCGATCTGGGGACAAGTCGACAACACGGCACATCCCGGTCGACAAGTCCCTCCGCTGAGCCCCGGCCGTCCATCATCGCGTTCGACGCAGTTGTCCACCCGTTTCTCTCCATCACCTCTTTGGAGGGACCCTTTTACACCCGAAAGTGCAAGTAGTGGGGCTTTGCCCGGGGAATTCTCCCCTCCTGAAGGACCTTCGGAATGATCAGTTCCGAAGTCCACAGATCTTCCGCACAGCCTGTGGATAACTTTCTGGGCCCTGTGGATGACTGTGGACAAGTGGATCTCAAAACCCGCTGCCCACAAGGATTTCCGGTCAACCGAGTACACCCGGAGCGCCCCCTTCCGGCGGCAGCGTCCCTTTTCTTGACACGCTGCGTAATTGCCGCACAACGGGACATGCGCCACGGATGGATAAACGGAGTCGTAAGCCGGAACTCCACACCGGTAGCCTTGAGGGGTGATTGACCTTCGCCAGCTCCGTGAGGACCCCGACCGTGTTCGCGCTTCCCAGCGCGCCCGTGGTGAGGATGTCGCGCTCGTCGACGCCCTCCTTTCCGCCGACGAGCGGCGCAGGTCGTCCGGCGTCCGCTTCGACGAGCTCCGTTCCGAGCAGAAGGCGCTCGGCAAGCTGATCCCCAAGGCCTCCGGCGACGAGAAGGCCGAGCTGCTGCAGAAGGCGAGCCGGCTCGCCGCCGACGTCAAGACGGCCGACGCCGAGCAGCACGAGGCCGACGAGGAGGCCAAGCGGCTTCTGCTCCAGCTCGGCAACCTGGTGCACCCCGACGTCCCGGTCGGCGGCGAGGAGGACTTCGTCGTCCTGGAGACGCACGGCACCGTCCGCGACTTCGGCGCCGAGGGCTTCGAGCCCAAGGACCACCTGGAGCTCGGCGAGGCACTCGGCGCGATCGACGTCGAGCGCGGCGCGAAGGTCTCCGGATCGCGCTTCTACTACCTGACGGGTGTCGGCGCCCTGCTGGAGCTGGCGCTCGTGAACGCGGCGATGGCGCGGGCCGTGGAGGCCGGGTTCACCCCGATGCTGACCCCCGCCCTGGTCCGCCCGCGCGCCATGGAGGGCACCGGCTTCCTCGGCCAGGCCGCGGAGAACGTGTACCACCTGGAGAAGGACGACTTCTACCTGGTCGGCACCTCCGAGGTCCCGCTCGCCGCGTACCACATGGACGAGATCATCGACGCGGACAAGCTGCCGCTGCGCTACGCGGGCTTCTCCCCGTGCTTCCGCCGCGAGGCCGGCACCTACGGCAAGGACACGCGGGGCATCTTCCGTGTGCACCAGTTCGACAAGGTCGAGATGTTCTCGTACGTCGACCCCGAGGACGCCGAGAACGAGCACAAGCGGCTCCTGGAGTGGGAGAAGGAGTGGCTCACCGCCCTTGAGCTGCCGTTCCAGGTCATCGACGTGGCGACGGGCGACCTGGGCGCGTCCGCCTCACGCAAGTACGACTGCGAGGCCTGGATCCCCACCCAGGGCAAGTACCGCGAGCTGACGTCGGCCTCGAACTGCGACGGCTTCCAGGCCCGCCGTCTGTCGGTCCGCATGCGCGACGGCAAGAAGGTGCAGCCGCTGGCGACGCTGAACGGCACGCTGTGCGCCGTACCGCGGACGATCGTGGCGATCCTGGAGAACCACCAGCTGGCCGACGGCTCCGTGCGGGTGCCCGAGATCCTGCGCCCGTACCTGGGCGGCCGGGAGCTGCTGGAGCCCGTGGCCAAGTGAGCACGGCCGAGGGCGCCCGACTTCCGTACCGACTGATCGCGACCGACCTCGACGGGACGCTGCTGCGTCCCGACGAGACGGTCTCCGCGCGCACCCGTGCGGCGCTCGCCGCGGTCACCGAGGCGGGCGCGGCGCACATCGTCGTCACCGGCCGTGCGGTCCCCTGGACCCGTCCCATCCTCGACGACCTCGGATACCGGGGACTCGCGGTGTGCGGCCAGGGGGCACAGGTGTACGACGCGGGGGAGCGGCGGTTGCTGACGTCGGTGACGCTGGACCGGCAGATAGCGGGTCTCGCGCTGGCGAAGATCGAGGCCGAGGTGGGCCCGCTGCTGCTGGCGGCGAGCCGGGACGGGTTGGACGGGGAGGTCCTGGTCGCCCCCGGCTACCGGGTCCATGAGGGGCCGCTGCCCTACCATCCGATCCGGGACGCGGCGGAGCTGTGGTCGGCGCCGCTGAACAAGGTGTACCTCCAGCACCCGACCCTGAGCGACGACGAACTGGCCGAGGCGGCACAGCAGGCCGCCGGGGGCCTGGTCGGAGTGACCATGGCGGGCGAGGGGATAGTGGAGATCCTGCCGCTGGGCCTGACGAAGGCCACGGGGCTGTCGCTGGCGGCCCGCCGCCTGGGCATGAAGGCCGCGGACACGATCGCCTTCGGCGACATGCCGAACGACATACCGATGTTCGCGTGGGCCGGCCACAGCGTGGCCATGGCCAACGCGCACGAGGACCTCAAGGCGGTGGCGGACGAGGTGACGCTGTCCAACGAGGAGGACGGCATCGCGGTCGTGCTGGAGCGGTTGCTGGGCTAGGGCCTGTGCCCGAACGGGCGCACCAGAGGGTGTGTGGTGTCTCGGTCTGTGTCTCGCGGAGGATGCGCGGATCGAACGCGCGCGGGGACTGGCCCCGACCACGGCTTAGCAAGCCGGTGCCTTGCCACTCGGCCAATCCTCCGGGTGGGCGGCCCGCGCGAAACCCGTCGCGCGCTCGAAGCGGCCGCCCCGGGCAGCTCCCCGTGCGAAGCGGGGCTCGACGGAGAGGTGGCTACTCCGGAGCCCGCCGCGGGCTGCCCTGTCGGGAGCTGGGCGTACTGCCGTGCATGGACATCGCCCGGCTCCTCTCCCAGAACATGGCGCCGGCTCGGTCCGGCGTCGTTGACTCCACTGTGCCCGTTCCGTCGTATCGGACGCCACCGAATAAAACGCACCGGCCGTGCGAGCGGGGCACACGCGCCCCGCGGGCGGGGCGCACCGCTCTCGCGGCGGTCACGGTCGCTACCGGCGGCGCCACCTGCGACGGCGCGCCTTGCTGAAGAACCACCCGGCGGGCGGCTCGTCCGAGCGCCACGGCTGGGGGTCGGGCGCCTCGTTCCGCCAGCGCGCGGCCAGCATCCGGGCGCGCGCGGAGGGCTCCGTCGTCGGCGCGGACCGTATGAAGTCCTCGTCGAACACGGCGCCGTCCCAGGCGTCGCCGGCCTCGCCCGGCCCTTCGCCTCCTGGTGCCTCCGCTGTCATCCCCAGTCCTTTCGCAGCACATCCCCTTTGCCCAGTGTGCCTAGGCAGATGTGAAGGCGCTGTCAAAAACGCCTTCGAAAAGCGCAAGAACGACGGCCCGCCGCCGAGCCCGGTGCGGGGTGCGGCCTTCTGCCCGGCCGCACCCCGCACCTGAGGCCCGTCAGGGCCCCGCAGGGTCTGTCACTCCTCGCCCGCGAGGGTCAGTGCCCGCAGCTTCTGGCCCGCGTACCAGGTGGTCGCCAGGGTCACCACGATCAGCAGCACCGTCGCGGTGGGCAGTCCGACGTCCGACGTGACCAGCGAGCTGTCGGAGACCTTGTGCGCCACGGCGAGCGCCCACTGCTGAATGCTGAGCGTGCGCGCACCGGAGACCAGCGAGCCGAAGAGCGCCTCCCAGACCAGCGCGTAGACCAGCCCGAAGACCACCGCGTGCCGGCTGACCGTGCCGAACAGCAGGAACAGCGCCGCGTAGGCGATGGAGGCGACCAGCGCCGCCACCGTGTACGCGACCGCGATCTGCTGGCCGTTGCCGTTGAGGATCATGCCCGCGATGAACGTGGGCAGCGCCGAGAACGCCATGGTGACCGCGATGGCGACGATCAGCTTGGTGATGATGATCGTGGGCCGCTTCACCGGTTTGGCCAGCAGATACACCACCGAGCCGTCGTCGATCTCGGGCCCGATCGCGCCGGTGCCGGCGATGACGCCGATGATCGGCACCATGGTGGCGAGCGCGAATCCGCCGAGCACGTCATGGGCCACCTGGTCGTCGGCGCCGGTCAGCGCCCGGACGACCACGGAGATCACGATCAGCAGGGCGGGCAGCGCGCCGAGGATGAGGGCCCGGCGGCGGCCGAGCAGGCCCCGGTAGGTGAGCCGGGCGACTGTGGGGTCGTACATCTTCGGCCTCCTACGCCGCGACCAGATACGAGAAGACGGACTCGAGGGACTCGTCGGACGGCGAGACCGTGAGCAGCCGGATGCCGTGCTCCCGCGCGACCTTCGGCAGCAGGGCCGTGAACCGGCCGAAGTCCACCGCCTGGATGCGCAGCGCGCCCTCCGCGAGGTCGACCTCGATTCCGGACGTCGACGGGTCGGCGATCAGCGCGGCCGCGAGGGCCCGGTCGTCGCTGGAACGCACCAGGTAGCGGTGCGGCCGGTCGGTCATCAGACGGCGGATCTTCCGGAAGTCGCCGCTCGCCGCGTGCCGTCCGGCGACGATCACCTCGATGTGCGAGGCGAGCTGTTCGACCTCTTCGAGGATGTGGGACGAGAAGAGCACCGTGCGGCCCTCGGCGCCCATGCGCCGCAGCAGGTCCATCAGCTGCATGCGCTGGCGCGGGTCCATGCCGTTGAACGGCTCGTCGAGCAGCAGCAGGGACGGATCGTGCACCAGGGCGGACGCCATCTTCACGCGCTGGCGCATGCCCTTGGAGTACGTGGAGATCTTCCGGTCCTGCGCGTACTCCATCTCGACCGTGGCGAGCGCCCGCTGGGCGGCCTTCGCGCCCAGGCCGTGCAGCTCCGCGTTGGCGACGACGAACTCCTGGCCGGTGAGGAAGTCGTACATCGCCTCGCGCTCGGGGACGATGCCGATGTGCCGGTAGATCTGCTCGTTGCGCCACACCGGCGTTCCGTCGAGGGTGACGGAACCGGTGGAGGGGGCGAGGAAGCCGCCCATCATGTTGATGAGGGTGGACTTGCCCGCGCCGTTCGGGCCGAGCAGGCCGGTGACACCGGGGCCGATCGTCATCGTGACGTCGTTGACGGCGACCACGTTGCCGAACCAGCGCGAGACGTGGTCGATGGTGAGCGTGGTCACAGTCCGGCCTTTCGGTAGCGGCGCATCAGCAGGCCGTAGCTGCCCGCGATGAGTCCCAGGACGACGAGGAGGTAGACGACTCCCTGCGCGGTCGAGGGTCCTTGCCCGCCGGGGAAGGAGGAGCTCGCGCCCAGGAAGGCGGTCTGTACGCCGTCGATCAGGGTCACGGGCGAGAACAGGCCCATCCAGACGATGGCGGCGGTGTCGCCCGACTGGGCGTCCGCGATGGCCTGGATGGTGGAGACGGCGCCGTACGAGATGGTCAGGACGGCGATGACGGCCGCGATGCCGAAGCCGCGCCGGGGGGTGGCCGCCGCGATGACCAGGCTTGCCCCGGAGAACAGCAGGGAGAGCAGGGCCACGGAGACCAGGCCCTCGGCGAACCCCTTCGTCTGGTGGCCGAAGTCCAGCTTGGCGAGCAACGCGCCCACATAGAGGACCAGCAGCGGCGTGGCCGTCAGGACGAACATCGCGGAGGCCAGGGCCGCGAACTTGGCGCGGACATAGTCGGAGGTCTCGATGGGGCGCGAGAAGTACAAGGGCACGGTCTTGAAGCGCAGGTCCCGGGAGACGGACTGGGGCGCCTGGGAGGCGACGTACAGACCGATGACGGCCTGCATGATGATCGCGTAGCGCGTGTACTCGACCGGCAGGTCCTTCGCCTTCGTGGCGACGGCGACCGCGACCATGATCAGCGCGGGGGCGCACATCACCACGAAGAGCAGCATCGGCAGCACCTTGGACTTCACCGAGCGGCCGAGGCCGTAGGCGCCGCGCAGGGACTGCGAGTACAGCGAGCGGCGGGCGTAGGCACGGCCCAGGCGCGGGCCGTCGTACGAGCGGTAGCCGATGTTGTGGATCCGGGTCTGCTCGGCCTGATGGGCCGTGGGCTGCTCAACCGCCATGGCCGACCGCCTCCTTCCGCTGCTCGTCGCTGTCCTTGAAGACCTCCGCGATGTGGTGCCTGCGCTGTTCCATGCGGACCAGGCCGAGGCCCAGGTCGGCGACGACGTCCCGGACCAGGTCGTACGTCTGCTCCCCCTCCGCCGTCAGCAGCAGGACGTGCCCGGCGCCCGGCAGCCCGCTGCCGTCGTGGGTGGTCACCCCGCGCGCGTGGAGCGCCTCGCGCACCGCGCGGGTGCCGTCGGGGTGCTCGTCGGTGTCGGTGACCTCGATCGCGAGGGTCGTGGTCGTCTGGGTGAAGTCCCGGGTGGAGCTGGAGCGCAGCAGCTTGCCGCCGTCGATGACGACGACGTGGTCGCACGTGCGCTCCAGTTCGCCCAGCAGATGCGAGGTGACCAGGACCGAGATGCCGAAGTCGGTGTGGACACGGCGGATCAGGCCGAGCATCTCGTCGCGGCCGACCGGGTCGAGACCGTTGGTCGGCTCGTCCAGGAAGACCAGCTGGGGGTCGTGCACCAGGGCCTGCGCGAGTTTCACGCGCTGCTTCATGCCGGTCGAGTAGCCGCCGATGGGGCGATAGCGCTCCTCGTAGAGGCCGACATGGCGCAGGGTGTCCGCGGTGCGCTCACGGGCGGCGGCCGGGGGAAGCCCGGACATCCGCGCCATGTGGACGACGAACTCGGTGGCGGACACATCGGGCGGCAGGCAGTCGTGCTCCGGCATGTACCCGACGCGCTCACGGATGGCGCCGCCCTTGGTGGCGACGTCGAGGCCGAGCACTTCGGCGCGGCCCTCGGTGGCGGGGGACAGACCCAGCAGGATCTTGATCAGTGTGGACTTGCCGGCTCCGTTGGCACCGACGAGCCCCGTCACACCGGGTCCGACGTCCACGGAGAGCCGGTCAAGCGCGGTCACCCTGGGGAACCGCTTGCTCAGGCTTTCGGTCGCGATCACAGTCACACCGTCGACGGTAGTGACGCGTACCACTGCCGTCGTCAGACCGCAGAGCTGTCTGCGGGTCAGCCTCCAGTCGTACAGGCCCGTAGGGGTCACCCTGAGGTCGAACAACCGGCCGGTCGAACCGTCTCGCATTGTCCTCCTTGCCCAGGTTGTCCACAGACCGGCCGGGGCCTGTTGACGCGCTCTCTAACAACTGCCACATTCGCCGGTGTCACGCGACGGACACCAACTGTGGTCGGCGTGGACGGCGGTGCGGTCGCGGAGACCCGGTGCACCGCTGTGTCCGCGGGCCGGGCGGAGGGCAAGTGACTCTTGAGGGGGCGCGGGAGCGCCGGGTGCGGACGGGCGGGGTCGAACTGAGCGTGGCCGAGCTGGGGGACCCCGGCCGGCCGACGGTGGTGCTCGTCCACGGCTATCCGGACAGCAAGGAGGTCTGGTCAAAGGTGGCCACCCGGCTGGCCGACCGGTTCCATGTGGTGCTCTACGACGTCCGAGGCCATGGCCGGTCCACGGCGCCGAGGCCGCTGCGGGGCGGGTTCACACTGGAGAAACTGACGGACGACTTCCTGGCCGTCGTGGACGCGGTCAGCCCGGGCCGGCCGGTGCACCTCGTGGGGCACGACTGGGGTTCGGTGCAGTCGTGGGAGTTCGTCACGGTCCGGCGCACCGAGGGCCGGATCGCGTCCTTCACCTCGATGTCCGGGCCTTCCCTGGACCACTTCGGCCACTGGATCAAGAAGCGGATGCACCGGCCGACCCCGCGCCGGGCGGGCCAGTTGCTCGGACAGGGCGCCCGGTCCTGGTACGTGTATCTACTGCACACCCCCGCCCTGCCGGAACTCATGTGGCGCGGCCCGCTCGGCAGCCGCTGGCCGGAAATGCTGCGGCGCGCCGAGAAGATCGCGGCCGGCGACTACCCGGCCCCGACGCTGCCCTCGGACGCGGCCCACGGCGCCTGGCTGTACCGCGACAACGTCCGGCCGCGGCTGCGCCACCCGCGCGCCGACGCGTACGCGCACGCGCCCGTCCAGCTGATCACTCCCCTGGAGGACCCGTTCCTGTCGCAGCGGCTCTACGACGACCTGGAACGGTGGGTGCCGCAGTTGACGCACCGCACGCTGCCGGCGGGCCACTGGATCCCGCGCACCCGTCCCGACCAGGTCGCCTCCTGGATCGGGGAGTTCGTGACGTCCGTCGAGGGCGGAGATCCGTCACCGGCGGCGAACGGACCGTACGCGGAGCGGTTCGGGGGGCAACTGGTACTGGTCACCGGCGCGGGCAGCGGCATCGGGCGGGCCACGGCCCTCGCGTTCGCCAAGGCGGGGGCGCGTGTGGTGGCCGTCGACCGGGACCCGCGGAGCGCGGCCGGCACCGCGGAACAGGCCCGGCTGCACGGCGCCCCCGAGGCATGGGCCGAGCAGGCCGACGTGTCGGACGAACAGGCCATGGAGAAGCTCGCCGAGCGCGTCGCCGCGAACCACGGGGTGGTGGACGTGCTGGTGAACAACGCGGGGATCGGCCTGTCGGGATCCTTCTTCGACACGACCGCCGAGGACTGGCGCACGGTGCTGGACGTCAACTTGTGGGGTGTTCTGCACAGTTGCCGCCTCTTCGGGAAGCAGATGGCCGAGCGCGGCCAGGGCGGCCACATCGTCAACGTCGCGTCCGCGGCCGCGTATCAGCCGTCCAGAGCGCTGCCCGCCTACAGCACCTCCAAGGCGGCGGTCCTGATGCTCAGCGAGTGCCTGCGCGCCGAACTGGCCGATCAGGACATCGGTGTTACGGCGATCTGCCCCGGTTTCGTCCGCACGAGCATCACCTCGACCGCACGCTTCACGGGCGTCGACGCGGAGGAGGAGAAACGCCGACAGAAGAGGGCGACACGTTTGTACGGTTTGCGGGGATACCCGCCGGAGAAAGTCGCCGCCGCGATCCTGCGCGCCGTCGTACGCAACCAGCCTGTAGTGCCGGTGACTCCGGAGGCGCATGCGCTTCGCCTGGTGTCGCGCTTCGCCCCAAGCGCACTGCGCGCCATGGCGCGTTGGGAACCGAGACTGTGATGCACCTGGTGGGGCGTGGGGTTGGAGTGCCGTGATCGGCGACAACGATCGCTGACGTCGAGTCAACTTCCTTTTTCTGAAGGGCTGGTCGCCAACCAACATGGCATCCTCGAGGGTTGACGCACTCGTGAGCCATCAACAGGTGCTGCGCCTTCCAACGGTGCACATGCGGCAGCGGATTTACCGCCGAATCCCCCAAGTGGTGCTCAACGGAGGATCACTTGACGAATGCCACTTAGGTGCAAGCCGGTTGTCCACAGCGGCACCAATTCCCTTGTGGATAACCGCACTTGCTTGTGGATCAAACATCCGGGACAAAATCAAATGCGTGATCCGCGTCTCTCCTGCACGCTGGAGGGATGGCAGAAGGGAACGACGAGAGACGCACCGTGAAGGTGTCGAAGTACCTCTCGAAGCACCTGCGGCACCAGCCGGAGCGGATCGGCCTGACCCTCGACCAAGGCGGCTGGGTGGAGATCGACGCGCTCCTCGCCGCCGCGGCCTCGCACGGCTTCCGGATCACCCGCACAGAGCTGGACCACGTGGTCGCCACCAACGACAAGAGGCGCTTCGCGATCGAGGGCACCCGGATCCGCGCCAGCCAGGGACACAGCGTCGACGTCGAACTGGGGCTGCCCCAGGCGACCCCGCCCGCGTACCTGTACCACGGGACCGTGGCGCGCCATCTGGACGCCATCCGGGCGGAGGGCCTCCGGCCCATGAACCGGCACGACGTCCATCTGTCGCCGGACCGCGGGACCGCCACCCGGGTCGGGGCCCGCCGCGGCCGCCCCGTCGTCCTCACCGTGGACGCCGACGCCATGCACCGCGACGGCCATGTCTTCCATGTGAGCGCGAACGGCGTGTGGCTCACCCAGGCCGTCCCCCCGCGCTACCTGCGATTCCCGGGGCCGCACTGAAGCTGCGCCTCCGATGCCCAGGCCCGGCCGATCAAGCCCGCGCAAAGAGCACCCCGCGCCTCCGCTTACGCTCGAAGCATGAGTCTGCGTCTGAGCACCGTGATCCTGCCGTACCTGCGCTGGCACGAGGGCGGGCGTTCCGCATGGCAGCGCGCGGAGCAGCTCGGCTTCCATACCGCGTTCACCTACGACCACCTGTCGTGGCGGTCCTTCCGCGACGGCCCCTGGTTCGGCGCGGTGCCGACCCTGACGGCCGCGGCGGCCGTCACCGACCGGCTGCGTCTCGGCACCCTGGTGACCTCGCCGAACTTCCGGCACCCGGTCACCCTCGCCAAGGAGCTGATCTCCCTCGACGACATCTCCGGCGGCCGGATCACGCTGGGTGTCGGAGCGGGCGGCACCGGCTTCGACGCCACCGCGCTCGGCCAGGACCCCTGGACGCCGCGCGAGCGCGCCGACCGGTTCGGCGAGTTCGTACCGCTGCTCGACCGGCTGCTCACCGAGGATTCCGTCTCCCACGAGGGCGTCCACTACTCCGCCCATGAGGCGCGCAACATCCCCGGCTGCGTCCAGCGACCCCGGCTGCCCTTCGCGGTGGCCGCGACCGGGCCCCGCGGACTGAAGCTCGCCGCCCGCCACGGCCAGGCGTGGGTGACGACCGGCGATCCGAAGCTGTACGAGACCGGCACCCCGGAGCAGTCGGTGGAGGCCCTGCGCGGCCAGACCGCGAAGCTGGCCGACGCGTGCGCCGCGATCGGCCGCGATGTGACGGACCTCGACAAGATCCTGCTCACCGGCTTCACCCCGGACCGTGGGCGGCCGCTGGAGTCACTCGACGCGTTCGTCGACTTCGCCGGCCGGCACGCCGAGCTCGGCTTCACGGACATCGTGATCCACTGGCCCATCCCCGACTCCGACTTCGCGGCGGACGAGAAGATCTTCGAGCAGATCGCCATGGAGGCCCTGGCCCAGCTCGACTGATCGAGACCGGGACCTGCCGGGGTGTGACGTGCTGTGACGGCGCTGGTGAGGAGCGTCACCACTCACGTGTGCGGACTCACGCACGCCCGTGCGGGCATATGCGCGAGAATGGCGCCCGTGACCTCAGCGACCCGACAGCCCGAGACCCCGGCCTCCACCGTTCAGCCCCGGCTGATCGCGACAGATCTCGACGGCACCCTGCTGCGCGACGACAAGTCGGTCTCCGAGCGCACGGTCGCCGCACTGGCCGCCGCCGAGGAGGCCGGTATCGAGGTGTTCTTCGTCACCGGCCGCCCGGCCCGCTGGATGGACGTCGTCAGCGACCACGTCCACGGGCACGGGCTGGCCATCTGCGGCAACGGCGCGGCCGTGGTGGACCTGCACGGCGGCCCCGGCACACAACGGTTCGTCAAGGTCCGTGAGCTGGCCCGGGAGAACGCACTCGACGCGGTACGGCTGCTGAGGGACGCCGCACCGGGGACGGTGTACGCGGTCGAGCAGACATACGGCTTCCACCAGGAGCCGGCGTACCCGAAGCTGCACCTGGAGATCCCTGACCTCCGCGCGCCCGCCGAGGAACTGCTGGCGCCGGGCGCGCCGGGCGCCGGCGAACCGGTGCTGAAGATCCTCGCCTACCACCCGGAGCTGGACCCGGACGCCTTCCTCGCGCTGGCCCGCCTTGCCGTCGGCGACCGCGCGACCATCACCCGGTCCAGCCCCAGCGCACTGCTGGAGATCAGCGGCCCCGGCGTCTCCAAGGCGAGCACGCTCGCGATGTGCTGCGCCGAGCGGGGCATCTCCCACGAGGAGGTCGTCGCCTTCGGCGACATGCCGAACGACGTGGAGATGCTCACCTGGGCGGGCCGGTCGTACGCGATGGGCAATGCCCATCCGGACGTGGTCGCCGCGGCGTCCGGGCGGACGGTCGCCAACAACGAGGACGGGGTGGCCGTGGTGATCGAGCAGATCCTCGCGGACCGCTCGTAGGCCGCCCGGCCGCCAGGTCACCGGGGCCTGACAAGCCGCACGCCGTGCGCCGCCAGCCAGGGCACGGGGTCGATACCCGACCCCCACTCCGGGGTGGACCGGACCTCGAAGTGCAGATGCGGTCCGGTCGAGTTGCCGGTCGTGCCCGACTGGGCGATCAGCTGCCCGGTCGTCACCCGGTCGCCGGGGCCGACGGTCACGGCGGCGAGATGGGCGTACTGCGTGCAGTAGCCGCCCGGATGTCTGATGACGACCTCCATGCCGAACGCACCGCCGCACTTCACCCGTACCACCTGCCCGGACCCGACCGCCCGCACCGGTGTACCGATGGGCACCGCGAAGTCCTGGCCCGTGTGCCCGTGCGACCAGTGGTCGCCGCCGCTGCCGAAGCCCGCGGAGAGCCGGTACGCCTCCACCGGCGCCACCCAGGGGTGGCCGGTCTTACGCCCCGGCAGATCCAGGCGGACTGCCGCCCGGCAGGTCCCCGAGGCCGCTGACACGTTGGCCTGGCTCTGCAGGGCCCATCGCGCCTGCTCCAGCTTCGCCTCGAGGGCCTGCTTGCGCGCCACCAGCTCCTCGTTCCGCTTCTGCAGCGCCCGCCACCGTGCCGATGCCTGTGTCCGCTCGGCGGCGAGGCCGGCCTCCGTCAGACGGCTCCGGATGACCGCGTTCGCGACCGCGAGGTCCAGCCGGGCGAGCGTGCTCTGACTCGCTATCAGTTCCTTCGCACTGTCCGGAAGCAAGGTCTGCGCGCTGTACGGGAGTCCGCCGCCCTGGCGGTACTGGGCCCGGGCCACCCTGCCGAGATCCTGGTGCAGGGCGGCTATCAGCCCGTGCTCATGGGTGAGGAGCTTCTCGTCCCGCCCGGCTATGGCGCGCTGTTTCGCGGCCTCCTGGCGCCCGGTGTCGTACTGCCGTGTCACCGCCGCCGAGTCCGCGTAAAGCCGCGCCACCCTGACGCTGAGCCCGGTGTCAGCACCGTCGCTCGCCGCCCCGTTCCCACCCCCTGACGTGGCGGACCAGGCGGGGTTCACCGCGAGCGTGCCCAGGAGGAACGGAACAAACATGGAAGAAAGGAGAAATGAAGGCATGTCAACGATCGTGGCCCGTGTCCCGGCCATCGTCCTGCTGACGTCCCACGGCCGGGGGAACGGGCGGCCGCAGATGGCCCAGCGGCGTCCCCCGGCCGGAGGTCGGCCGTGCTGGCTCCCGTGCCGTACGGGTGCTGTCCGTCAGGCGTCGACGAGGGCCGGCACCGTCCGGCCCCCGTGTCCCGCCCGGTCGCCCAGCAGATCCCCTCGGGCCTCCCGCTCCACCATCGTGCGCAACGGCCCCTCGACCGCCGCCAGTTCCGCGTACGGGCCGCGCTGGACCACCCGGCCCTCCATGAGCACGAGCACCTCGTCGACCGTGTCCAGCCCGGCCAGCCGATGGGTGATCAGCACCGTCGTACGGCCCTCCGTGGCGGCCAGCAGGTCCCTGGTGAGCGCGTCCGCCGTCGGCAGATCGAGGTGTTCCGCGGGCTCGTCGAGGACGAGGACGGGGAAGTCGGCGAGCAGAGCCCGGGCCAGCGCCAGCCGCTGACGCTGGCCGCCGGACAGCCGTGCGCCGTGCTCGCCGATCAGCGAGTCGAGGCCGTCGGGCAGCCCGTCGGCCCAGTCCAGCAGACGCGCCCGCGCGAGCGCGTCACGCAACTGCCCCTCGCTCGCGTCCTTCCGTGCGAGCAGCAGGTTCTCCCGTACCGAGCTGTCGAAAAGATGAGCGTCCTGAGCACAGAGTCCGACCATGCGACGTACCTCGTCGCCGTCCAGCGCGCGGGCGTCCGTGCCGCCCAGGGTGTACGCGCCCGCCGCCGGGTCCAGGAACCGCAGCAGCACCTGAGCGAGCGTCGTCTTGCCCGCACCTGAGAGGCCGACCACGGCGATCCTGCGGCCCTGTTCGAGGGTCAGCTCGAGCCCGGTGAGCGCGTCGCGCTGCTGTCCGTCGTGGCGGGCGGTCAGCCCTTCCAGGACGAGCGGGAAGGGCGACGACGGCCCCGGCAGCGGCCGTTCCGGCTCGCGTACGGGCTCTGGGGCGTCCAGCACCTCGTACACCCGCTCCGCACTCCTGGACACCCGCTGCCGGTGCTGCACCGCGAGCGGCAGCCCCAGGACCGCTTCGAACGCGGCCAGCGGGGTGAGCACCACGACTGCCATGGTGACGCCGACGAGTCGTCCGCCGGCGACGGCCTGTGCCCCCACAAGAGCCGCCGCCGCGACGGTCAGCCCGGTGACGAGCGTGGTGAGCCCGTCGCCCAGGGCGGTGGCGGTCGCGGCGCGTGAGGCGATCCGCGTGAGCACCCCGTCGGCCCGCCGTACCTCGGCGGTCCGCGCCGGCAGTGCACCGGCGACCGTGAGTTCGGCGGTTCCCGTGAGCAGATCGGCCACCCGGGTCGCCAGCGTTCCCCGGGCCGAGGCCAGTTGGCGTTCCGCCCGACGCGCCACGGCACCTGTCACCAGGGGCACGCCGACTCCGGCCGCCAGCAGCCCGGCGGCGAGGACGGCGCCGGCCTCGGGCAGCAGCCACGCAGTGAAGCCGACCGAACCCGCCGAGACGACCAGCGCGGCCCCCACGGGCAACAGCCAGCGCAGCCAGTAGTCCTGCAGGGCGTCCACGTCGGCGACGAGCCGCGAGAGCAGGTCGCCGCGCCGGGTCGTGCGCAGACCGGCCGGTGCGAGACGTTCCAGGCGCCGGTAGACCGCGACCCGGGTGTCGGCCAGCATCCGCAGCACGGCGTCGTGCGACACCAGCCGCTCCGCGTACCGGAACACGGCGCGTCCGATGCCGAACGTCCGCGTGGCCGTCACGGCGACCATCAGATACAGCACCGGCGGCTGCTGAGAGGCCCGCGAGATCAGCCAGCCGGAGGTGGCCATCAGACCGACGGCGCTGCCGAGTGCGAGGCCCCCGAGCAGCAGGGCTAGCACCAGCCGCCCTCGGTGGGGGCCCGCCGTCGCACGGACGCGGGCGAGCACGCCGCCGTGCTCTGCCGCTGCGGGGGCAGGAGGTTGTTCATCGTGGGTCGCGGGCGCCTCCGGCGTCCGGGGGCGGGGCAGCAGCACGGCTGGCAGAGGACCGTTCGAGGAGCGCTCGTCCACGTCCAGGCGGACGATCCGGTCGGCGAGGCCGAGCAACGCGGGACGGTGTACGACCAGCAGCACCGTCCGGTCGGCCGCCAGCCGGCGCACGGCTGCCACGACCTCGGCCTCGGTCGCCCCGTCCAGGGACGCGGTCGGCTCGTCGAGCAGCAGCACCGGACGGTCGGCGAGGAAGGCCCGGGCCAGGGCCAGCCGCTGCCGCTGACCGGCGGAGAGCCCCGCCCCGTCCTCACCGAGCAGGGTGTCGGTCCCGGCGGGCAGCAGGTCCACGAACTCCAGCGCACCGGCATCTTCCAACGCGCCACGCACCGCCGCGTCGTCCGCGCCGGGCCGGGCCAGCCGTACGTTCTCGGCGATGGTCCCCGCATACAGATGCGGCCGCTGCGGCACCCAGGCGATCTGTGCGCGCCACTCCTCCAGATCGGCCGTGGCGAGGTCGACTCCGCCGACCCGTACCCGACCCTCGGTGGGCGTCACAAACCCGAGCAGCACGTTCAGCAGCGTCGACTTGCCTGCGCCGCTCGGTCCGACGAGAGCGACCGTCTCCCCCGGTGCGACCGTCAGGGACACCGTGGACACCGCGTCGGACGACCGGCCCGGGTAGCGCACGGTCAGTTCCTCGAAGGCGATCTCCCCGTGGGGGAGACGCCGTGTCCCCGAGGCCGGCACCGGTGTCTCCAGCACCGTGAAGATCTCCTCGGCCGCGGAGAGTCCCTCCGCCGCCGCGTGGTACTGCGTGCCGACCTGACGCAGAGGCAGATACGCCTCCGGTGCGAGCACCAGGATGACCAGCCCGATGTACAGGTCCATGTCGCCGTGGACGAGCCGCATGCCGATGGTCACCGCGACAAGTGCGACCGAGATCGTGGCCAGCAGTTCGAGTGCGAAGGACGACAGGAAGGCGATCCGCAGGGTCCGCATGGTCGCCTGCCGGTACTCGGCGGTAATCTTCTTGATCGACTCGGCCTGCGCCTTGGCCCGGCCGAACACCTTCAGTGTCGGAAGACCGGCGACCACATCGAGGAAGTGACCGGACAGTCTGGAGAGCAGGCGCCACTGACGGTCCATCTGGGAACGCGTGGCCCAGCCGATGAGCATCATGAAGATCGGAATCAGCGGCAACGTGCCGATGATGATCGCCGCAGACACCCAGTCCTCGGTCACGATCCGCGCGAGCACGGCCGTCGGCACCACGACCGCGAGTCCCAACTGGGGGAGATAGCGCGAGAAGTAGTCATCCAGGGCGTCGACTCCTCGTGTGGCGAGAGCGACCAGCGACCCGGTCCGCTGTGCGGTCAGCCATCCGGGACCGAGTGCCCCCGCACGCGCCAGCAGCCGCCCCCGCAGTTCGGACTTCACGGCCGCGCTGGCTCGGTGGGCGGCGAGTTCGGTGAGCCACGACACCAGCGCGCGGCCCACCGCGACGGCCACCAGAAGCAGCAACGGTGAACGCAGCGCGGCGACCGAGTCATGGTGCTGGAAGGCGCCGACCACCACTGTGGCGATCAGCATCGCCTGGGCGACGACCAGACTCGCCCCGACGACGCCCAGACCGACCACCGCCATGAGGAAGAGGCGGGTGGCACGGGCGTACCGGAGGAGACGGGGATCGATTGGTTTCACGTGAAACACGCCCTTCGGTCCGGGTGGGGTGTTTCACGTGAAACACCCCACCCACCAGACTCAGTGCATGGCTCCGGCGGCATCGGAGATGTGTTGCGTTCCGATGCGCTTGCGGAACACCCAGTAGGTCCAGCCCTGGTAGAGCAGGATGATCGGCATGGCGATGCCGGCGCACCAGGTCATGATCTTCAAGGTGTAGGGGCTCGACGAGGCGTTGCTCACCGTCAGGCTCCAGGCGGGGTTGAGCGTGGACGGCATGACGTTCGGGAAGAGCGTCAGGAAGAACATCGCGACGGCCGCCACGATGGTGAGGCCGGAGAGCGCGAACGCCCATCCCTCACGCTTGGCTTGGTTGGCCACGAGCGCCCCGACGAGAGCGGCGACCGCCACCCACAGGGCGACCAGGCTCTTACTGTCGCCCTGGTCGATCTGCGCCCAGCCGAGGAAGACCAGCGCCGCCACGGCGGCCACCAGGCCGACTCCCAGAGCCAGCCTCTGCGCCCGCCGCCGGATGTCCCCGACGGTCTTGAGCGTCGTGAACACCGACCCATGGAAGGTGAACAGGCTCAGGGTCACCAGTCCACCGAGAAGCGCGAAGGGGTTCAGCAGATCCCAGAAACCGCCCACGTACTCCAGATGCTGATCGATCTTCACCCCCCGGACGATGTTGCCGAAGGCCACACCCCACAGGAACGCCGGGATCAGCGAGGTCCAGAAGATCGCGGTCTCCCAGTTGCGCTGCCAGTTCTCCTCGGGCCGCTTGGCCCGGTACTCGAAGGCCACACCGCGCACGATCAGGCAGACCAGGATGATCAGCAGCGGGAGATAAAAACCGGAGAAGAGGGTCGCGTACCAGTCGGGGAACGCGGCGAAGGTCGCGCCGCCCGCGCTGAGCAGCCACACCTCGTTGCCGTCCCAGACCGGGCCGATCGTGTTGACCAGCACCCGCCGCTCGGGCCGGTCGCGAGCCAGCAGCTTGGTGAGGATGCCGACTCCGAAGTCGAAGCCCTCCAGGAAGAAGTAGCCGGTCCAGAGAACCGCGATGAGGACGAACCACACGTCGTGAAGTTGCATGATGTGAGCGCTCCCTCGGCCTAGTACGAGAAGGCCATCGGCTTGTCGGCGTCCTGGGGGTCGCCGCCGATCCTGGTG
This sequence comes from Streptomyces sp. NPDC001222, assembly GCF_042896945.1. Lineage (NCBI taxonomy): Bacteria > Bacillati > Actinomycetota > Actinomycetes > Kitasatosporales > Streptomycetaceae > Streptomyces > Streptomyces sp. NPDC001222. The sequence continues at coordinate 218,215 of NZ_JBIAXT010000007.1, read as the reverse complement.
GGCGGGTTGAGATCGGACTCGGTGAGCTCCGGAGGTCCGGCCTTGACGTACTTCGCGAGCAGCTTGACCTCGATGGCCGCGAGGATGGCGTAGAGCAGCGTGAGCACGGTCATCGAGGTGATGACCTCACCCTGGGAGACGCCGGGGGAGACCGCGTCACGGGTGCGCAGCACGCCGTAGACGACCCATGGCTGGCGGCCCATCTCGGTGAAGATCCAGCCCCAGGAGTTGGCTATGAGCGGGAACGCCAGGGTCCACACGGCGATGCGCCAGAACCAGGTGGTGAGCACCGGGGCGAGGGCCTTGTTCCTGAAAAGGACCAGATGCGGCACCTCGTCCTCCCCGACCCGCAGATGGGGGGCCAGCATGAACTTCTTGCGGGTGAGCCAGAGTCCGGCCACGCCGAGGGCGAAGGACGACATTCCGAAACCGATCATCCAGCGGAAGCCCCAGAAGGTGACAGGGATGATCGGGCGGTAGTCGCCCGGGCCGTACTTCTGCTGCTCCGCCTTGTTGGTGTCGTTGATGCCGGGGACATACGAGGTGAAGTCGTCGTTGGCGAGGAAGGACAGCACTCCGGGGACGGACAGCTCGACGCTGTTGTGGCCCTGGCTCACATCGCCGTAGGCGAAGATCGAGAACGGCGCGGAGTCCTGGCCGTCCCAGAGCGCCTCGGCGGCGGCCATCTTCATCGGCTGCTGCTTGAACATCACCTTGCCGAGCGTGTCGCCGCTGACCGCGGTGAGCAGACCGGCTATGACCACGGTGATCAGGCCCAGCCGCAGCGACGTCTTCATCACGGCGACATGCTTCTTGCGGGCCAGGTGGTAGGCGGCGACGCCGACCATGAACGCGCCGCCCGTGAGGAAGGCCGCGGTCAGGGTGTGGAAAGCCTGGGCGAGTGCGGTGTTCTGCGTCAGGACGTGCCAGAAGTCGGTGAGTTCGGCCCGCCCCCTCACCTTGTTGATCCGGTAGCCGACGGGGTGCTGCATCCAGGAGTTGGCCGCGAGGATGAAGTACGCCGACAGGATCGTGCCAATGGAGACCATCCAGATACAGGCGAGGTGAAGCTTCTTCGGCAGTTTGTCCCAGCCGAAGATCCACAGCCCGATGAAGGTCGACTCGAAGAAGAAGGCGATGAGGGCCTCGAACGCCAGGGGCGCCCCGAAGATGTCACCGACGAAGCGTGAGTAGGCGGACCAGTTCATGCCGAACTGGAACTCCTGGACGATGCCCGTGACCACGCCCATCGCGATGTTGATCAGGAAGAGCTTGCCCCAGAACTTCGTCGCCCGGAGGTACTTCTCCTTCTCCGTGCGCACCCAGGCGGTCTCCAGGCCGGCGGTCAGCGCGGCGAGCGAGATCGTCAGCGGGACGAACAGGAAGTGGTAGACGGTGGTGATGCCGAACTGCCATCGCGCCAGAGTCTCCGGCGCCAAAGCCAGGTCCACGTCGTCTCTCCTTACCGTGGTCGCAAGCGGCAGCTTGCCCCGTTTGGCACACCCCTGAGGAGGGGCTTGTGAACGCGTTCACATTCACAAGCAATTATGGCGCATATGGATTCGAGGGCTGACGGGCGGGGGGCCCTAAGAGCTCCGGACAAAATGGGAGTCCGATCAGCTCGCGGCGTCTGGTGCGTGCGATCGCAAGGCACCGGAAGGTCCTTGTAGCGGAGCTACCAGGGCCTTTCGGCAACGCCGCGAGCGTGCGTGCCAGACGCCGCGAGCCGGGCGCCCATTTTGTCCGGAGCTCTAAGAGGGCTGCTGGGCGCCGGCCCCCTCCAGGCGCCCGGCCCCTGCCCCCCGTCCGGAGATCGCTGTCACATACATGCCACACGCAGCACAGAGGCGGGGCGGCACATGTCCGCCCCGCCGCACCCCACGGGCGCCGCCCCGTACCGGCTCACGGCACGGGGCGGCACGGGAGAATCGCCGACCCGCGCCCGGAGGGTCAGAGGTCCCTGCGGAAGCCCTCCGCCACCTTCACGAAGATGTCGTTCGCCTCGGACTCGCCGATCGTCACGCGCACCCCTTCGCCCGGGAACGGCCGGACGACCACACCGGCCTGCTCGCAGACGGCCGCGAAGTCGACCGTGCGCTCCCCCAGCCGCAGCCACACGAAGTTCGCCTGGGTCTCGGGGACCGTCCAGCCCTGGGCCCGCAGGGTCTCGACCACACGGGCGCGCTCGCACACCAACGAGCCGACCCGGCCCAGCAGTTCGTCCTCCGCGCGCAGGGACGCGACCGCCGCCACCTGGGCCAGCTGGCTCACGCCGAAGGGCACCGCCGTCTTGCGCAGCGCCGCCGCAACCGGCTCATGGGCGATCGCGAAACCGACCCGCAGACCGGCGAGACCGTACGCCTTGGAGAAGGTGCGCAGCACACAGACGTTCGGCCGCTCGCGATACAGCTCCACGCCGTCCGGAACCTGGACGTCGCGGATGAACTCCCGGTACGCCTCGTCGAGCACCACCAGCACATCGCTCGGCACCCGGTCGAGGAAACGCTCCAGCTCGGCCCGGCGCACGACCGTGCCGGTCGGGTTGTTGGGGTTGCAGACGAAGATCAGCCGGGTCCGGTCCGTGATCGCGTCCGCCATCGCGTCGAGGTCGTGCACGTCGTCCGGCGTCAGCGGCACCTGGACCGCGGTCGCGCCGCTGATCTGCGTGATGATCGGGTACGCCTCGAAGGACCGCCAGGCGTAGATCACCTCGTCGCCCGGGCCGCTCGTGGCCTGCAGCAGCTGCTGGGCCACCCCGACCGAGCCCGTGCCCGTCGCGAGATGCGACTGCGGCACACCGAAACGCTCCGACAGCTCGGCCATCAGCCCCGTGCACGCCATGTCGGGGTAGCGGTTGAAGGACCCGGACGCCTCGATCACGCTCTCCATCACGCCCGGCAGCGGCGGATAGGGATTCTCGTTCGAGGACAGCTTGTAGGCCGCCGGGCCGCCGGACGCGGCGGGCTTGCCGGGCCTGTAGGTGGGAATACCCTCCAGCTCGGCACGCAGCCTCGGGCTCGTCTCGCTCACCGCTGTCCTCCTCGCGCACGCACCGGCTCATGACCGCCACCGGCTTCCAATGCTTCTCACCTTATGAGGATTCGGCGCCGCTGCGAATGGGCTGTGGACAACCGAGTCGGCTTGCGTGCCGCCGTCCCGGAAACCGGGCCGGCCACGCCGTACGAACCCGGGCGCATCGTCACAGAAAGGCGCATGGATGAGGGGGCGCGTCGCCTTTCATCGCACGCGCCCGTGGCTCGCGCCGTGGCGCGCATCCCTCGTGAAGGTGAGTTGAGACCTCTTCGAAATATGGCCACCTTGGCAGGCCCATGCGTGTCAACACGTCACGTACTGCCCTTGGATCGTTCAAGCCCCTTACATTCCAAGGCTTTTCCCCACTACTCACCATGCAGAAACGTGCCTGTCAACGCGTGCATATGCGTCCGCACTACCCCACCACATGAGCCCTACTATCGGCTCGCCATGACAGCAGCAGGGAAGCACCAGGTGAGCCGGGCGGAGACCGCCCGCCGAGGCAGTCGGCCGGGCCGGGCAGGCATCAGAGACGTGGCCGCTGCCGCCGGAGTCTCCATCACGACCGTGTCCGACGCCCTCAACGGCAAGGGCCGGCTGCCGGACGCCACCCGACGCCATGTCCGCGAGGTCGCCGACCGGCTGGGCTACCGGCCCTCGGCCGCGGCCCGCACCCTCCGTACGGGCAAGTCGGGCCTCATCGGCCTGACCGTGACCACGTACGGGGATGAACCTTTCACCTTCACCGAGTTCGCGTACTTCGCGGAGATGGCCCGGGCCGCCACCTCCGCGGCGCTCGCCCGGGGCTACGCCCTGGTCATCCTGCCCGCCACCTCGCGCCACGACGTGTGGTCCAACGTGGCCCTGGACGGCACCGTCGTCATCGATCCGTCCGACCAGGACCCGGTGGTAAGCGAGTTGGTCCGGCAGGGGTTACCCGTCGTCTCCGACGGCCGGCCCGCCGGCACCCTTCCGGTCACCGCCTGGGTGGACAACGACCACGAGGCCGCGGTCCTCGGCATCCTCGACCATCTGGCCGCCGCCGGCGCCCGGCGCATCGGACTGCTGACCGGCACCACGACGGACACCTACACCCATCTGTCCACGACCGCCTACCTGAACTGGTGCGAGCGCGTCGGGCAGGATCCGGTCTACGAGTCCTATCCCGCCCACGATCCCTGCGCGGGCGCCGTCGCCGCCGACCGGCTGCTGGCCCGCCCCGACCGCCCCGACGCGGTCTACGGACTGTTCGACCCGAACGGCACCGATCTGCTCGCCGCCGCGCGCCGCTACGGACTGCGCGTCCCCGAGGACCTGCTGCTCGTCTGCTGCAGCGAATCCGCCGTCTACGCGAACACCGAGCCGCCCGTCACGACGCTCTCCCTGAAGCCGCGCCGGATCGGTACGGCAGTGGTCCAGCTCCTCATCGACGCCATCGAGGGCATCGAGTCGGACCAGCCGGTCGAGCAGGTGATACCGACGGAGCTGATCGTGCGCACCTCGTCCCAGCGGCGGCCGCCCCGGACCACGGTCAGCCCGCCCCGGTCGCCCGAGCAGGGGTGAGAGCTCCGAACGAGACGGGCGCCCGGCCCGCACTCCCGATTCAGTTCGGAGCTCCGAGCCGTCGGTGGGGTGCCACGGGTCACGCACAGGCTGCCCGTGCGGGTGACGTGCAGACCGCCCGTGGGCGCGTGACGTACCTGGTCGCAGCGGAGAAAGCCCCACCCATTTAGGGCGAAAGCCGCGGCGCGGCGGGGTCCTTCCCCGATTCACCACCCCTGGGTCATCACATGGCGCGATCCGCATTCCTATGATGGGCCCACGACACCGCGGACCGCTGCGACCAGGCAGTCCGATGCGGTGCAGATGCGGCGCGATGGTGGAGGGGTCGATGACTCAGGGGGCCGGTCAGGGACCCGAGGCGGAGCGGGCGGCGACGTTGCGTGACTTCCGGGTGCCCGCATACGTCCACGAGACCGGTCCGTACGCGCAGAGCACGCCTCCCGGCGAGATCCCCGGACCGGCCGCACCCCCCGAGGCCTACCCCCACGACTACTCCGACGCGTACACGCCCACCGAGCGCGACCTCCCGGTCATCAACCGCGGCGACACGCTCCAGGTGACCGTCGACCCGGCGTCCGAGCCCGCCCCGCACCCCGCCGAAGGGCCCGGACCGCTGTTCGTGGTCGGGGACGTCCACGGCTATCTCGACCAGCTCGTGGCGGCGCTCCAGGAGAAGGGGCTCATCGACGCCCAGGGCAACTGGTCCGCGGGCACGGCCAGGCTGTGGTTCCTCGGGGACTTCACCGACCGCGGCCCCGACGGCATCGGGGTGATCGACCTGGTGATGCGACTGTCCGCGGAGGCGGCGGCGGCCGGCGGCTACTGCAAGGCGCTCATGGGCAACCACGAGCTGCTGCTGCTCGGCGCCAAGCGGTTCGGCGACACACCCGTCCACTCGGGCGCGGGCACCGCGACCTTCCAGGCGGCCTGGCTGCTCAACGGCGGTCAGAAGACGGACATGGACCGTCTGCAGGACCACCATCTGCAGTGGATGGCCCGCCTCGACGCGGTGGAGGAGGTCGACGGCCACCTCCTGGTCCACTCCGACACCACCGCCTACCTCGACTACGGCGATTCCATCGAAGCGGTCAACGACACCATCCACGAGACGCTCACCCGCAATGACCCGGACGAGGTGTGGGACCTCTTCCGGAAGTTCACCAAGCGCTTCTCCTTCCGGGACGAGGGCGCCGACGCCGTGCGGTCCCTGCTGGGGACCTACGGCGGCCGACGGATCGTCCACGGCCACAGCCCCATCCCCTATCTGCTGGGTGAGGTCGGCTCGGAGGAAGGCGACGACGCCTCGGGTCCGGTCGTCGAAGGTCCTCACGTCTACGCGGACGGGCTGGCGATCGCGATGGACGGCGGCGTGACCATGGCCGGAAAGCTGCTGGTCCAGCAACTCCCCCTGGATAGCTGAGGATTCACGGGGCAGGCATCTACCCGACGGGGGCCGTCCGAGGAATGCCCGGGCCGTGGGGCAATTTCTGGAAACCCCCTGTCACCGTGTGCCGTCGCCGCTCTACCATCGGCTTATCCGTAGCAGGCTCCCCTCCGTTTCTGCCCGACGGCTCGTCAGCATGCCGAGCCACCAGCCCTACGGAGCATCGGGGGATGCACATGAACAGCGTTCCGCAGCACCTGCTGAGCGAGGACCGCCAGGACTATGAGCGGGTCCTCGGCGAGGCGCTGCGCTCCGCACCACACCACCCGGATCTGGCCGCTGTGGGACAGCGGCTCAATGCCGAACAGCTGCGCACCATGGCGCTGAACGCCACCGCCCTCATCACCGCCGCGGCGGCCGCCGAATACCAGCACTATGTGCTGGTACGGGACCAAATGCGCTGCCCGGCACCATCCATCCCGCCCGTCCACGAGAGCACCGACGACAGCGACTCCACGGAACCGGACACGGACGGCCAGGGGCTCGCCGCCACGATGGGGGAGGCCACGGCGAGCGCCGGAGCCGGTGCCGTCGTCGCCGTCCTCGCACCGTTCCTCGCCGGCGCCGCCGCGGCGATCTTCCTGCTCGTGGGCTACATCCTCAAGATGGTCAACCCGCACCAGGCGTTCGCCCGGACCCTCCTGACCACCGGGTGGGTCTTCGGCGCGGTCACCGCGGCGGCGATCCTGGTCGCCGCGACCGGCCTGCTGCTGACCGCTCTGCGCAACAGCTCGTCGGCTCACGACGCCGACGCCCAGCGCGAGTTGATCGCGGAGGTGACCCGGGCCCGGGAGCTCTGGCACGCGGCCCTGCTGGAGCGCGGCATCCTGCCGTTCCTCCGCGAGGCGCTCGCCGACCCGGGCACGGCCGCGATGAGCCGGAAGGAACCGGAGACGGCTCCCAGCCGTATCCCGCACCTCGGCTACGACCGCCCGGGCTTCAGCAGTCCCGACAGTGGCCCCGCCGCGGGCCCGCGTCCCACCTTCAGCAGCCCGGACTTCACCAGCCCGGACTTCGGAGGCCCCGACCACCAGCCGGAGTGACGGGTCTCGCGCGACAACCGGCCGACCGTGCCGAGCAGGCGGCGCAGGGGCCCCTGGGGCCGCCCCACCCCCCAGGCCGTCCCTTGGACCGGCCCGGCCCGAACAACCTGCCGAAGCCCGGCCCGCCCCTCACAAGGGACCGCGGGCCGGAACTTCAGCCTGCGCCCGCAGCCGAGCGCATTATCATCATGGGCATGCCAGTCCGTCACAAGGTGCGCGCGATTCTGCTCGACGGTGAGCACCTGGTGTTCCTGCGCCGAGGGTGGCCGGACGGCTCCCCGTACTGGACGACCGTCGGCGGCAGCGTCGAACCCGACGACGCCGATCTCGAAGCGGCACCGCGTCGCGAGGTCATGGAGGAGATCGGGGCCACGATCGGCCCGTCACCGAGGTCCTGACGGTGACCGAACCGGGCGAGACCGTCACCGTCACCTGAGCGTCCCGGGCTGCCGGCGGACCCACTCACCTGTCGGGCTCAGTCCGCGAGCGGCAGATACACCCGGTTCCCGCTCGCCGCGAACTCCTTCGACTTCTGCAGCATCCCCTCGGCGATCTCCTGCGCCGACGCGCCCTCGGCCATCGCACCGCCGAAGCGCTGCGTGATGTCCTGGCTGATCTTCATGGAGCAGAACTTCGGACCGCACATCGAGCAGAAATGGGCCGTCTTCGCCGGCTCCGCGGGGAGGGTCTCGTCGTGGAAGTCGCGGGCCGTGTCCGGGTCGAGGGCCAGGTTGAACTGGTCCTCCCAGCGGAACTCGAAGCGCGCGTCGGACAGCGCGTCGTCCCACTCCTGCGCACCCGGGTGCCCCTTGGCGAGATCGGCCGCGTGGGCGGCGATCTTGTAGGTGATGACGCCGGTCTTGACATCGTCACGGTCGGGCAGGCCCAGGTGCTCCTTGGGTGTGACGTAGCAGAGCATGGCCGTGCCCCACCAGGCGATCATGGCGGCCCCGATGCCCGAGGTGATGTGGTCGTACGCCGGCGCGATGTCCGTGGTCAGCGGGCCGAGCGTATAGAACGGAGCTTCATCGCAGATCTCCTGCTGCAGATCGATGTTCTCCTTGATCTTGTGCATCGGGACGTGTCCCGGGCCCTCGATCATCGTCTGTACGTCGAAACGCCTGGCGACACGGCCGAGTTCCCCGAGCGTGCGCAGTTCCGCGAACTGTGCCTCGTCGTTGGCATCCGCGATCGAACCGGGCCGCAGACCGTCGCCCAGCGAGTAGGTGACGTCGTAGGCCGCGAGGATCTCGCAGAGTTCCTCGAAGTTCTCGTACAGGAAGGACTCCTTGTGGTGGGCGAGGCACCACGCCGCCATGATCGAGCCGCCACGCGAGACGATGCCGGTCTTGCGGTTCGCCGTCAGCGGCACGTACGCCAGGCGCACACCCGCGTGGACCGTCATGTAATCCACGCCCTGTTCGGCCTGCTCGATGACCGTGTCCTTGTAGATCTCCCAGGTCAGTTCCTCGGCCTTGCCGTCGACCTTCTCGAGCGCCTGGTAGAGCGGCACCGTGCCGATCGGCACGGGGGAGTTGCGCAGCACCCACTCACGGGTGGTGTGGATGTTGCGGCCGGTGGACAGGTCCATGACCGTGTCGGCACCCCAGCGGGTCGCCCAGGTCATCTTCTCGACCTCTTCCTCGATGGAGGAGGTCACCGCGGAGTTGCCGATATTGGCGTTGACCTTCACCAGGAACCGCTTGCCGATGATCATCGGCTCGATCTCCGGATGGTTGACGTTGGCCGGCAGTACCGCGCGGCCCGCCGCGATCTCCTCACGGACGACCTCGGGCGACACGTTCTCCCGGAGGGCCACGAACTCCATCTCCGGTGTGATCTCCCCACGGCGCGCATACGCGAGCTGCGTCACCGCGTTGCCGTCGCGACCGCGGCGCGGCTGACGCGGGCGCCCAGGGAACACCGCATCGAGGTTGCGCAGACCGCCACGCGGCGAGGTGTGCTTGATCCCGTCGTCCTCGGGACGGACGGGGCGGCCCGCGTACTCCTCGGTGTCGCCGCGAGCGATGATCCAGTTCTCCCGCAGCGGCGCGAGGCCCCGACGGACGTCGGTCTCGGCGACTGGATCGGTGTACGGGCCGGAGGTGTCGTACAGGGTGACCGACTGCCCGTTGGTGAGATGCACTTGACGGACCGGCACCCGCAGATCTGGGCGCGAACCCTCGATATACGCCTTGTGCCAGCCGATGGACTTCCCGGCCCCCTGGGGCTCTTCCCCCTGAGCGGAGGCAGGCGTGCGTACGTCCTTGACGGTCATAAGACCTACTCCCTACGCCGGCATTACCCGGTAACAGGTTCAGCGGTCGGCACAGCCGTCTCCACTCGCTGATGTTCCACGTGAAACATCGCGTCTACGGAGGTCAGCGCCCTCTCAGCCCGGTGCTCCGAGCTCCCGCGTGTGCAAAAGTCCCTTCACGCTAGCGTCTAATTGGGTGAGCTGAACAGTAGGCCCTGCGCCTTCTTGCGATGATCGGGCGGTGCCCCCGACGCAGCATCTCCCCTCGCACCCCTCGCCCGAGCCGCCGCACCACCACGGCCCGGACGACAGACACAGCCGCGCAGACGGGCACGGCCATGGGACCGGCGGTGGACACGGCCACTCCCACAGTCACAGCCATGGCCCCGCGGCTCCCGTCTCGCGGCATCTGCGCAGGGTCATCGCCGCGATCCTCATCCCGTTCACCGCGGCGGTCATCGTCGGTCTCGTGGTGCTGTGGCCCGGCGGGGTCCCGTCGCACAAGCGCTCCGGCGTCGGTTTCGACCGGCAGACCCAACAGGCCACGGTCACCACGGTCGAGGCGGTGGACTGCAAGTCCGTGAACGCCTCGGGTGGGGGCCCGATCGGCGACACCTCCCTCACCGGCGGCTCGTCGGCCCCGCAGACTCCGGCCGGCACCTGCAAGAAGGCGACCGTCCGCGTCGACACCGGCAAGGACAAGGGCCGTACGTTCACGGAGATCGTCCAGCCGGACCAGTCACGGCAGTTGCACCAGGGCGAGAAGGTCGTGGCCGCTTACGAGCCCTCCGCGCCCAAGGAACTGCAGTACTCGGTGACCGATGTGGACCGCAAGTTCCCCATGGCCCTGCTCGCCGGCATCTTCGCCGTAGCGGTGGTGGTCGTGGGCCGGATGCGCGGGGTCATGGCACTCGTCGCGCTGGCCGTCAGCTTTCTGCTGCTCAGCCTCTTCATCCTGCCCGCGATCCTGGATGGCTCGAATCCGCTGCTCGTGGCCGTGGTCGGGTCGAGCGCCATCATGCTGATCGCCCTCTATATGTGCCACGGACTCTCGGCCCGCACCTCCGTGGCGGTGCTCGGCACCCTCGTCTCCCTGTCGCTGATCGGTCTCCTCGGCTCGGAGTTCATCGGCTGGGCCGCGCTGACCGGCAACACGGACGACAGCACCGGCCTGATCCACGGCCTGTACCCGCACATCGACATGAGCGGTCTGCTGCTCGCCGGCGTCATCATCGGATCCCTCGGCGTCCTGGACGACGTGACCGTCACCCAGACCTCCGCGGTCTGGGAGCTGCACGAGGCCAACCCGACGATGGGCTGGCGCGGGCTGTACCGCGCGGGCATCCGCATCGGCCGCGACCACATCGCCTCGGTCGTCAACACGCTCGTCCTGGCGTACGCGGGTGCCGCCCTGCCCCTGCTGCTGCTCTTCTCGATCGCGCAGAGCAGTGTGCTCTCGGTCGCGGGCAGCGAGCTGGTCGCCGAGGAGATCGTGCGCACGCTGGTCGGCTCGATCGGGCTGGTCGCGTCGGTGCCGGTGACGACGGTCCTGGCGGCGATCGTCGTCTCGGCGGACCGCCCGGCCACGCTCGACGCCGCCCCGGCTCCCGTCCCGGCCCGTGGGGGGAGGGGGCGCCGCCGCAAGCACTGAGACTCCCTGCCACGCTCCAGCTCCATCCTGGACCTCAGCGAGGCCACCGGGACTTCACCCGGACCACCGCGATCCTCGCGGTCGAGGTCCGCAGAAGCGTTACGCCTGCCATCGCGCCCGTACCGCCGACGAGGAACCGTTACGGCGTGAGGAACCGTTCCAGCGCGGCACGCGGTCTCATCCCGCGCTCTGCTCCTCCGCCAGGATCCGGTCCAGTGCCTCGTCCAGATGCGCGTCGAAGTCGGCGAGGGAGCCCTCCTGCCCCAGCGGCACCAGTTTGTCGGTGCGGTCGAGGAATGCGACCAGAGGCGCCGCGCCGGACCGGAACAGTGCCCGGTCGGCGCCCACCTGGAGCCGGATCAGCACATCGCCGAAGATGTCCGGCTCGGCGGGCGCGATGTGCACATCGCCGTCGCCGCACGGCCGGCCCACCCCGTCCACCAGCAGTTCACGACCGAACGCCCACGTCACGGGGGCGTCACCGGGCAGATGGAAGGTCAGCCGCACCGCATAGGGATCACAGGTCTCGTAACACAGCTCCACCGGAATGCGGAAGGAGAGCTCCTCCGACACGAGAAAGCTCATCATGACCTCTGCCTGCACCGACTCGCGCATCGCCTACCCCGTCAGTAGCCGTCGACTGGCCAGGAATGATCCCCCTGACACCTGCTGGAAGTTTGCTGAAAGTGCATGGCAGATCACAAGGAGTGAGTTTTCAGATGCTGATAGAGATGGCGAGTGTCCCTGTCAGTGTGTCGATCTCCGACTGCAACCGACGGGCCGTCGGCAGCAGCCGGTCGGCCTGGTGGGAGGGCAGGGAGATGGCCACTGCGGCTGCCGTCGCGCCCGTGGTGAGGGGGACCGCCGCGCAGGCCGTACCGAGGGCGTACTCCTGGCGCTCGACGACCGGTTCCGCACGCTCCAGGTACTCCAGACGGCGCAGCAGGCTGCGATTGTCACGCAGCGTGTAGGGAGTGATCGGCCGCACCGGATAGCGGTCGAGATGGTCGCGCCGGGCCTCCTCGTCGAGCTGCGACAGCAGGCACTGACCGAGCGCGTGCGCGTGCCCGGTCTCGCGGAAGTCGGCCCACTCCTCGGCCGCCGGGATGCCCGGGCTGTCGGCAACACCGAGGACCTCGATCTCACCCTCGCGGTAGACCGCGTAGTAGACGGGCGCACCGATCGAATCACGCCATTGTGCGAGCGCGTCGTTCACCATGCCGCGACGTTTCTGCTGGGTCGCGCTGCCACTCAGCCGCTCGGCGGCCTCCCCGAGGAAGAACAGGCCCTTCTCACGGCGCAGATAACCCTCGTGGGTCAGGGTGCGCAGAAGGTGGTACGCCGTGGGGAGCGCCAGGCCGACCTCACGGGCCAACTGCTTGGCGGGGGCCCCGTATCCGTGGTCGGCGACGGCCTCCAACAGCCGCATCGCCCGCTGCACCGATCCGATCAGGGTGGTGGACTGCACCGGTGTCGGCGGAAGGTCTGCCTCCGCCGGTGAGGTGCGCCGCTGTGCGGGTGGGACGGTTGAGTGTGCGAGTGCGGTGCCAACCGTGGCCAAAGGTCACTCCCGGAGCACGAGGTCGGCCTCCCGTGGAAGAACACGGGAGGGGATGCACCGCGCGCGAGGCCTGCCGCGCGCCGGGCTCCGGACTTTAACGGCCTCCCACCGGCCGTCGATGACGTCCACGGGAAAACTTCCCCCGCCCGAGGGAACCTCAAATTCCTGTTACCGGCGGCCCCTTGCCGACCGCCGGCCCTGCCCTGTGCCGTCCCCGGAGCGGTCCCCGACCCGGTACGCCCCGGAGGGGTCCCCGGGCCCTCACGCCCCGGGGGGGTGGCTCACCAGTCGCCGCGTGACGACGAACTCGACATGAACTTCCGTACGACGTAGATCAGTCCGCCCACCAGAGCGACGAAGAGCAGCACCTTGAAGAGCAGCAGGACGACGAACCCGACGACGGTCGCTATCAGGCCACCGAAGACGACCAGGGCGATGACCGGCACCGCGATCCACTTCACCCACCACGGCAAACCCGCGAAGATCTCTCGCATCGCCCTTGTCCTTGTCTGTCCGCCCGTTGCCCCGCGCCTTTTCGGGGGCTCCCCAACCGGGTCGTTCCGTTCTGCTTCGATGCTAGGTCCGGTCGGGGGCCGAACGTGGGTCTCGCGCCCCTTGTCCTCCCCTGATCGTCCCCTGAGGGAACCCCGAGACGGGACTCAGCTCTCTGGCGGAGAGAACACCACCAGAACCCTCAGATCCTCGGTGATGTGGTGGAACTTGTGGGCGACGCCGGCAGGCACGTAGATGACGCTTCCGCGAGCGACCTGGGTGGTCTCCAGGCCCACGGTGATCGAGGCGCGGCCGCTGACGACGAAGTACACCTCGTCCTGCTGGTGCGGCTTCTGCGGGTCGAGCTCGCCCGCGTCCAGCGCGTACAGGCCGACCGACATGTTCCGCTCCCGCATGAACTGCAGATATGCGCCGTCGTTGGCGGCGCGCTCCGCCTCCAGTTCGTCCAGCCGGAAAGCCTTCATCGCTCCTGCCCGCCCTTGCTCGCTACTCGCCGCTGATCCCGTCTGCCACGATCAGACACATGAAGAATTTCGTAGTCAAGACGATCGCCAACGCGGGGGCTCTGGCCGTCGCCGTCTGGGTACTCGACAAGATCACGCTGACGGGTTCGGGCACCGGCAAGAAGGTCGGCACGCTGATCGTGGTCGCGCTGATCTTCGGACTGGTGAATGTCCTGGTCAAGCCGATCGTGAAGGTGCTGACCTTCCCCCTGTTCATCCTGACGCTCGGCCTGATAACCCTCGTCGTCAACGCCCTGATGCTTCTGCTCACCTCGTGGGTGGCGGGCAAACTGAACCTGAGTTTCCATGTCGAGGGCTTCTGGACCGCCGTACTGGGCGCCTTGATCATCTCGATCGTCTCCTGGGCGCTGCACCTCGTGCTGCCCGACGACGAGGACTGAGAGAGCCGTATGACCTATCGCGTCTGTTTCGTCTGCACCGGCAACATCTGCCGCTCACCGATGGCGGAGTCCGTCTTCCGCACCCGTGTGGAGGAGGCCGGCCTCGACGACCTGGTCGAGGTCGACAGCGCTGGCACGGGCGGCTGGCACGAGGGGGACGGGGCGGATCCGCGCACCGTCGCCGTCCTGGAGGAGAACGGCTACGGCAGCGAGCACACCGCGCGCCAGTTCGAACCCTCCTGGTTCTCCCGGCTCGATCTGGTGATCGCCCTGGACTCCGGCCATCTCAAGGCCCTGCTCCGTCTCGCGCCCACCCCCGAGGACGCGGCCAAGATCAGGCTCCTGCGCTCCTACGACCCGGGCGCCGACGACGACCTCGATGTGCCCGACCCGTACTACGGGGGGATGGACGGATTCGAGCAGTGTCTTGAGATGGTGGAAGCGGCGAGCCCCGGCCTGCTCGCCGCCGTACGCGAGCACATGGAGGGACGGGCGGCATGACCACACGCGATGCGAACGCGTCCGGTCCGGGGACCGGCGACGGTACACGGGCGGTGCGGGCGGGGCTGCCCGAGCCGGTCAAGCACGAGCCGACCCTGCCGGGCCCGGTCTTCGCCGCGCACTTCCATCTGCCGGGCGAGCCGACCGGCCCGTACACCTACGGCCGGGACGAGAACCCCACCTGGACGCATCTGGAGCGCGCCATCGGCGAGCTGGAGGCGCCCGGCGAGGAGGGCGTCGAAGCGCTCGCCTTCGCCTCCGGCATGGCCGCGATCTCGGCGGTGCTCTTCTCCCAGCTGCGCGCCGGCGACACGGTGGTGCTGCCCGAGGACGGCTACCAGGCCCTGCCGCTGGTGGGCGAGCAGCTGACCGCGTACGGCATCGATGTACGCACCGCGCCGACCGGCGGCGACGCCCAGCTCGGCGTGCTCGAGGGCGCGAAGCTGCTGTGGATCGAGACCCCGTCGAACCCGGGGCTCGACGTCTGTGACGTGCGGCGGCTCGTCGCGGCGGCCCATGCGCAGGGCACCCTCGTCGCCGTCGACAACACCCTGGCGACGCCGCTCGGCCAGCGGCCCCTGGAGCTGGGCGCCGACTTCTCCGTGGCCAGCGGCACCAAGATGCTCACCGGGCACGGGGATCTCCTGCTCGGCTATGTGGCGTCCCGGGATGCCGGGCTGATGACGGCCGTACGGCGCTGGCGCAAGATCGTCGGGGCGATACCGGGTCCCATGGAGGCCTGGCTCGCACACCGCTCGCTGGCCACGCTGCAGCTCCGCGCGGACCGGCAGTCGGCCAACGCGCTGGTGGTCGCCGAGGCGCTGCGCGGCCGGGCCGGGGTGACGGGGCTGCGCTATCCGGGTCTGCCCGACGACCCCTCACACGAGATCGCCGCGCAGCAGATGAGGCGCTTCGGGTGCGTGGTGTCGTTCGCGCTGCCCTCACGCGCGCGTGCCGACCGTTTTCTGGACGCGCTCCGCCTCGTGGACGACGCGACCAGTTTCGGAGGGGTGCGGTCCACCGCCGAACGGCGTGGACGCTGGGGCGGCGACGCGGTCCCGGAGGGGTTCATCCGTCTCTCCGTCGGCGCCGAGGATCCCGAGGACCTGGTGGCCGATGTGCTGCGCGCGCTCGACACGTCGGTGGAATGACCAGGCCCTACAGCGTCCGGCTACGCCCGTCCAGCGGGCGACGTGTCTCTCCTGGGCCCGGCTACGTAGACGGACGGTCCGAACCTCCCCCCTCGTGGCTCGGACCGTCCCGGTTCCGCGCGCGAAGAACCGCGCAGACAAGGCTAGTTGACTCTGTGTCAGTGTCCAATCACAGTAGCGACAGAGACCTATCGACTTATTTATAGTTGGGCGTGGCAGCGGGGTGCCGGGACGGGAGGGAGCACCATGGATCTGGCCCTGCTGCGCACCTTTGTGACGGTGCACCGGGCCGGTTCCTTCACCCGTGCCGCGGCGCTGCTCGGCCTCTCGCAGCCGGCGGTCACCTCCCAGATACGCACGCTCGAACGACAGCTGGGCCGCCCCCTCTTTCTGCGCCAGGCCCGCGGGGTGACCCCCACCTCCATCGGCGACGAACTCGCCCACAAGGCCGCTCCGCATCTGGACGCCCTGGTCGAGATCGCCGAGACCGGCCTCGACGAGTACTCGTCGCTGCGCACGCTCCATCTGGCGGGGCCGCCGGAGTTCACCGCCGAACGTGCCCTGCCCGCACTGGCCGAGCTGACCGACGAGGACGGCCAGGGGCTCGCCCTCCGCGCCTCCTTCGGGAACGCCGAAGAGACCCTGGAAGGACTCGCCGCCGGGCACCACGACCTGGCCATCACCACGACCCGGCCCCGCGGGGCCCTGCTCACGGCTACCCCTCTCTGCGACGAGGAGCATGTCCTGGTCGCGGCACCCCGCTGGGTTCCCCGCATCGGCTCCGGGGGGGTGCGCCGCGGGGGCGCGCAACTGCTGGAGAACCTTCCGGTGGTCGAGGTGCACGAGTCGCTGCCCTTTGTCTCCCGCTACTGGGCCTCCGTCTTCGACTCCCGGCCCGCCGCCTCCGGCACGGTCGTCGTCCCCGACCTGCGGGCAGTTCTCGCCTGTGCGGTCACCGGCGCCGGGCTCGCCGTGCTGCCGCGCTATCTGTGCACCGCCGCACTGGAGCGGGGCGATGTCGTGGCCCTTCATGAACCGGCGGTACCCCCGCTGCGGACCTACTTCCTCGTGGTCCGCACCGGGACACTCGCCATGCCCCATATCGCGCGCGCCCATGAATGGCTGCTGCGGTCCGCGGCCGCCTGGGTCTGACACCCTGGGGGCCGGGACGCCGCCTCCGGTGCCGCGGACCCGGCCCGTTCCACCCGCTGTTCACGCTGGGTTCGACGCCATGTGGGGTGCGGGATGTTTCACGTGGAACAGGCTGGGCCACATTTCACCCATGACCGTTCGCCCCGTGGTCAAGCGCACTGCCCGCGCCATCCTGCTGGATGGTGACGACCTGATTCTGATCAAGCGGACCAAGCCCGGAGTCGACCCCTACTGGCTCACGCCGGGCGGCGGGGTCGAGCCGACCGACGCGACCGTGGTCGACGCGCTCCACCGCGAAGTGCACGAGGAACTCGGGGCCAAGATCATCGATGTGGTCCCCTGCTTCGTTGACACGGTCGAGCACATCGGCGAGAACGGCGGGGCGACCGGCGTGAAGGTCCAGCACTTCTTCGTCTGCCGTCTCGAGTCCATGGACGAGCGCCTGCGGCACGGCCCCGAGGTCGAGCAGCCCGAGGGCGAGTACGAGATCGTGCGGGTGCCCTTCACCCGCGTCGGGATCGCGTCCGTCCATCTCGTCCCGTTGTCGCTGCGGCACTACCTGGACGGGAACATCGAGGGAGTACGCGCGATGCACGCGCCCGACCTGGGCTGACCCCCGTACGGGAGCGTCCTGAGAAGGCGCTCGCGGGAGGGCGGCCCCTACGGGCCCTGCACGCCGGCCAGGACCAGTTCCTCCACCGAGTCGTGGCGTATGCGTTCCGACGGCACACCGACGTTCCGGAGCACATGCACACCGCTGCGGATCATGCCGGGCGGACCCGAGAGATACACGTCGTACTCGTTCCAGGGTCCGTACGCCCGTATGGCGTCCGGCAACTGGACGCGTGCCTGCTCGTCGACTACCGGGCGGACCGCGAGCCAGGGGTGGTTGTGCTGCAGCCGCAGCATGGTGTCGATGTCGTACAGATCGTGGCCGGTCCGGGCGCCGTAGAACACCTCGACCCGGCGCCGCGCACCGTGCTCGGCGACGTCCTCGACGAGGGCTTTGATGGGGGCGATGCCGGTACCGCCGCCGAGGCAGAGCAGCCCGCTGTCCGTGGTGTGGTCGACGGTCATGGTGCCGGTCGGCGGGCCGAGCCGGACGATGTCGCCGGGGCGGGCCCGGTGAACCAGCGCGTTGGAGACCCAGCCCGCCGGCACCGCCTTCACATGGAACGTGAGCAGTCCGTCGGAGCGTGGTGCCGAGGCAAAGGAGTAGTGGCGCCATACCCGCGGCCACCAGGGGGTCTCCATGCTCGTGTACTGACCGGCCAGGAACGGGTACGGCTGGTCGGGGCGGACCGTGATCACCGCGATGTCCGCGGTCCGCAGATCGTGCGAGACGACCTCCGCGTACCACCAGGCCGGGGCGCGCAGCTCGTCCGCGGCCGCCGCGTCGATCATCACCTGGGACATGGTCGTGTACGCCCGCACCCAGGCGGCCTCGGTCTCCTCGTCCCAGATCGCGGAGGCGTACCTGCTCAGCGCTCCGATGAGGCACTCCCCGACGGCCGGGTAGTGCTCGGCCCGGGTGCCGTACTTGCGGTGCCCGCGGCCGAGGTTCTGCAGATACGCGACCAGGACCTCGGTGTTGTCGATGTGCTCCGCGGCGGTCAGCAGTGCCCTGAGCAGCCGGTCCCGCTGGGTGTCCATCGCGGCGGGGAACAGCGACCGCAGCTCGGGGTGGCGCACGAAGAGCAGTGCGTAGAAGTAGGAGGTGACCTTGTCGGCGATGGGTGCGACCTCGGCCATGGTCCGCCGGATCAGCACGGCGTCACGGGATGGCCCGGGCTCGAGGGTCGGCCGCCGGTCGGATGTCTGTGGCAGGGCGGGGTCGGTGGTTCGGGGTGTTTCCTGCTCTCCGCTCGGGGGCGTCTGGGGGTGGGTGCGGGACGCGAACCAGCCGCCCCCGTCGTCGCCACCGGACGCGCCCTTGTCGGCCGACGGGGTGGTCGGAGCCTCCATGGTGTGCCTCGCCTCGAACATCTTTCGGTCGGTCTGCGCACTTCCCCCTGTCGGCGGGCGTCAGAATCCACACCGAGGGCTTTGCTTCTTTTCCCCGTTGTCATCCCTGATGGTCAATGCGGCCACATTCCACCCGCGTTCCCGCCGTGTGCCGACAAGTAGGGAGAGCGTGTGACTGTGACCGCGGTACTCAGATCGCAGCATCGCACTCCGGACCTCCACCCGGCCGCGTAACAGAAAATGCGGGTCTTCGATCTCTCCGTCCCGTTAGGCTGCATCGGCATGCGTTCGCGCCCTGCAAAACGTGCGCACATCACGCCGGACGCGAACCGGACTCGACCATACCGGTTGCTGTCGCACACACAAGTACCCCCTTGGCCCACCGCCAAAGGACGGCCGTTCCAGCAGTCAATTCCCGCAACTGCCGGGCGCACCACGTGAATTCACGAAGACTGTTCCGGAGCGATCCCGATCGGTCTCTCACTGTTTCACGTGAAACGTCTGCCCTTGTGCGGTGTTGGGGCATGACTTGGCCAAAAGCATGTGCGTTCGGCAGCAAACGGGTGGACGTCGGTGGCCCCTGTCAGACAGCCTGACCTGCGTGTCGACACCTCCCCTCAGCGCTCTGCCCATTCGCCGCCTGACGCCTCGCGATCTCACCGCATGCGCCGACTTGTCCGAGGACCGGGGGTGGCCCCGGGAGGAACACAAATGGGGCCTGCTTCTGGCCGCCGGAAAGGGATACGGCATCGACGACCCCGAGGGCGGCCTTGTCACGGCCTGCGTCGTAACGGAATACGGATCGCCGTCCCGCCCGGACCTCTGCGCCATCGGCATGGTGCTCGTCGCCCAGCGGCATGCACGCCAGGGGGTGGGCCGTCGACTGATGCGTCATGTGGTGGCGGACATGGGAGACGCCCCCCTCACCCTCTACGCGACCCCCTACGGCCGCCCCCTCTACGAGGAGCTCGGTTTCAAGACCATCGGGAGCTCAGAGATGGTGCGGGGACACTTCACGGCCGGTGGGCCGCCGTCCCCCGTCCCGACCCGCCCGGCCACCGGGGAGGACCTCGCCACGCTCGTCAGGCTCGACGAGGAGGTCTTCGGCGCCGACCGCACTCATGTGATCGCCCGGCTGCCCGCCTTCGCCGACCAACTGCGGGTCGCCGAGGAGAACGGGCGGATCATCGGATACGCCGGCGCCTGGCCCAATATGGACACGCATGTCGTGGGTCCGCTCATCGCCCGTGACACCGAGACGGCCAAGGCACTCGTCGCATCCCTGGCCGCGCACACCGATCGCCCGCTGCGCACGGACGTCGATGTACGGCACGAGAGCCTGCTCAGGTGGTTGACGGAGCGTGGGCTCGCCACTGTCGGCACGAACGCGGTCATGACGTACGGCATCCCGGACCTTCCCGGCGACTGGACGCGGCGCTTCGCTCCGGTCACGGTGGCGGCGGGCTGAGCCCATCAGCACGGAACGCGTGCCTCCGGCAGTCGGAGGCACGCGTTCGGGCTTGTGGCGGCGGATCCACTCAACGGTGGAGGGCGGCTCCTTGCCGTTCGCTCGGCGCGCCTTCCGCGACGGCGGTGCCGGGGGCCGCCTCGCGGCGCTCCAGGGCGGCCGAGAGGAACGCCAGCAACAGGGCGGCCACTGCGAGAACGGCGCCGACCCAGTTCGGGGCGGTGTAGCCGAACCCGGCAGCGATGACGATGCCGCCGAGCCAGGCCGACAGCGCGTTGCCCAGGTTGAAGGCGCCGATGTTCGCGGCCGAGGCGAGGGTCGGGGCGCCGTGTGCGTGGTCCAGGACCCGCTTCTGCAGCGGAGGCACAGTCGCGAACCCAAGGGCGCCTATCAGCACGATGGTGGGCGCGGCGAGGACCTTGTGGTGCGCGGTGATCGTGAACAGGGCGAGCACGAGGGCGAGCCCGCCGAGCGACACGTACAGCATCGGCATCAGCGCACGGTCCGCGTACCGGCCACCGATGAGGTTGCCGCCGACCATGCCGAGGCCGAAGAGGACCAGCAGCCAGGTGACCGAGCCGTCGGCGAAGCCGGCTACATGGGTCATCATCGGCGCGATGTAGGTGATGGCGGCGAAGACGCCACCGAAGCCGAGCACGGTCATCGCCATCGCGAGCAGCACCTGCACGTTCTTGAAGGCAGCCAGCTCATGGCGCAGGTGTACGCCCTCCGGCTTGGGCATTTCGGGTACGAGCCTCGCGACTCCGAGCAGTCCGAGCACGCCCAGCGCGGCGACCAGGGCGAAGGTGATCCGCCAGCCGGCCGACTGCCCGATGAGCGTGCCGAGCGGGACCCCGATGACGTTGGCCACGGTCAGACCGCTGAACATCATGGAGATGGCACCGGCCTTCTTCTCCGGGGCCACCAGTTCGGCGGCGACCACCGAGCCGATGCCGAAGAAGGCGCCGTGAGCCAGAGAGGCCACCACCCGGCCCAGCAGCATCAGCCCGAAGACCGGGGCGACGGCGGAGATCAGGTTGCCGATGATGAACAGGCCCATCAGCACCATCAGCATCCGCTTACGGGAGACCTTGGTGCCGAGGGCGGTCATGATCGGCGCTCCGAGCATCACCCCCAGGGCGTAGCCGGTCACGAGCAGTCCGGCGGTGGGGATGGAGACGCCGAAGTCGCCCGCCACCTCGGGCAGCACGCCCATGATCACGAATTCCGTGGTTCCGATTCCGAAGGCCCCGATCGCAAGGGCCAGGAGCGCGAGAGGCATCCGGGCTGCACCTTTCAGATGATTGCACGAGCGGTTTGCACCCTCCCAACATTAATTGCAGACGCGGGATATATGCAACAGCTCTCTATTGCGAACGTGCTCTATCCTGGACGGGAGCCACTCCGGGATGGAGGAGAACGCCATGACAGCGACGGACCCCGCGCTCACCGCCCTTGCTCAGGGCTGGTGCGCCCTTTCCCTGCTGCACGGGAGAATCGAGGCCCACCTCGAACGAGCCCTGCAGGCCAAGCACGGACTGAGCGTGCGGGAGTACTCCCTGCTCGACGTCCTCAGCCGGCAGCACGACGGGGTGGGCGGCCATCTGCAGATGAAGCAGGTCGCCGATGCGGTCGTCCTCAGCCAGAGCGCCACCACCCGACTGGTCACCCGACTCGAGGACCGCGGACTGCTCGCGCGCTACCTCTGCCCCACCGACCGCCGCGGCATCTACACCAACGTCAGTGAGTCCGGCCTCAAGCTCCTCGAAGAGGCCCGCCCCACCAATGACGCCGCGCTGCGCGAGGCGCTCGACGAGGCGGCGAAGAACCCGGAGCTGGAGCCCCTCGTCCGGGTGGTCGAGTCACTGAACCTACCCATCTCGAACCGCCTGCTGCCTGCGCGCCCGGGAGTGCCCAGTCCTGCATAGGCTGCGGGTATGGGAGATCTTGAGATACGGCGCGCCGCCGTGGAGGACGTCCCGGCGATCGTCGCCCTGCTCGCGGACGATCCGCTCGGCGCACAGCGGGAGTCCCCTGACGACCTGACGCCCTATCTGGCGGCGCTGGATCGGATCGCCGGTGATCCGAACCAGCATCTGATGGTCGCCGTCCGGGACGAACGCATCATCGGCACCCTTCAGCTCACGATCATCCCGGGATTGTCCCGCAAGGGCGCGAACCGCTCGATCATCGAGGGGGTGCGCATCCACGCCGAGGAACGCGGCAGCGGCCTGGGCACTCAGCTTATCGAGTGGGCCATCGATGAATCGCGGCGTCTGGACTGCCAGTTGGTCCAGCTCACCTCCGACGTCAGTCGCACCGACGCCCATCGCTTCTACGAGCGGCTGGGCTTCGAGGCCTCGCACGTGGGCTTCAAGATCCGTCTCTGACACGGCGAGCCCTCGGCCGGACGAGCGATACCCCGGCCGGACCTCCCATGCGAAGGGTCCTGTTTCACGTGAAACAGGACCCTTACCGGACCCGCCGAGCGAAAGCGCCTAACCGATCCCCCGCCATCCCTCCGGATCCACCCCGCCGGGCACCGTAGCGCCCTCGTCGTACGGCTGACGCGTGAAGACGAACGATCCGAGGTCCAGATGGCTCAGGGACCCGTCCGGGCGGCGCACGGCCCATAGCTGCTCTCCCGCGTAGTAGCCCTCCAGCCCCGTCCATGTGCCGTCGCCGTTCGCCCGGAACCGCGAGCGTCGGCCGCCGCCGGCAAGCGGCCCCAACGACAGAAACCCGTCCGCCGTGAGCCGCAGAGCGAAGGCCTGTGTGCCCCAGTCCCACTGGCCCGCCAGCTCCAGTACGGACGGATCGATGTCCTTCAGCGGGATCCACGGCTCGGGGATCCTGGGTTCGGCCTCGGCCACGATACGGACGAGATCGGCACCCACGGCCGACAACAGCGGGCCGGAGGTGCAGTTGGCCAGGACCACGGCGGCGACATCGTCCTCCACGCTGAAGGTGAGGCACGCGAGAAAGCCCGGCAGGGAGCCTGTGTGTCCGACGAGGAGCCGTTCACCCGAACGCCTCATCTCCAGCCCCAGGCCGTAGGCGTACCCGGCCGCCACATCCGCCGCTTCGGGGGGAGCCGCCGGAGTGCGCATCTCGCGGAGCGACTCGGCGCTCAGCACCCGGTCGTCGCCCTGGACCAGAAAGGCAGCGAAACGCGCCAGGTCTCCCGTGGTGGACCAGAGTTGCCCGGCCGGTGCCATCCGGCCGAGGTCTTCGGCCGGTTCGGACAGCATGACATCGGCCCAGGGATGCACCGCCCAGCCCCCGGCGTGCGGCGCCTGCGGGTGCGCACTCGTCCGATGCAGGCCCAGGGGTTCGAGCACCTCGCGCCGGAGGACCTCCTCCCACGGGGCTCCGCGCAGCTCCTCCACCAGTGCTCCGAGGAGGGTGTAGCCGGGGTTCGAGTAGTGGAACCGCCGGCCGGCCGTATGCAGGAGCGGCCGCTCGCCGAGCACATCCGTGAGCGCCGGGCGCAGCGAGCCGGGTGTGCGTTCCCACCATGGCCCGGGTGCCTCGGCCGCAAGCCCGCCCGTGTGCGCGAGCAGTTCGGCGACGGTCGCCTCCCCCGCCCCGGTGCCGGGCAGATGCTTCTCCAGCGGATCGCCGAGGTCCAGGGCGCCCTCGTCACGCAGCCGCAGTACAAGGACGGCGGTGAAGGTCTTGGTGATCGAGCCGATCCGGTACTGCACGTTCTCATCCGGAGCATGGCCGTCCACAGAGGTGCGCGAGCCGTGCCACACCGCCCGTCCGTCCCGGACAACCGCAGCGACCAGTGACGGCGCCCGCCCCTCGGCCTGGGCCACGGCGATCCGGTGCAGCAGAGCCCGCCGCGTGGCGGGGAGTAGTTCTTCCTGCGATGTCGTCATGACACCCAGTCCACCTGGCACGGAACCCTACGTCGAATCCATTTCCGCGGAGTCCTCCCCTGCGCGGGGCTCAGGTCTGGGCCATGTCCACGAATCGGGAGTAGTGGCCCTGGAAGGCGACCGTGATCGTGGCCGTCGGGCCGTTACGGTGCTTGCCGACGATGATGTCCGCCTCGCCCGCGCGCGGCGACTCCTTCTCGTACGCGTCCTCGCGGTGCAGGAGGATGACCATGTCGGCGTCCTGCTCGATCGAGCCGGACTCACGCAGGTCGGAGACCATCGGCTTCTTGTCCGTCCGCTGCTCCGGGCCACGGTTGAGCTGGGAGAGCGCGATCACCGGCAGTTCCAGCTCCTTGGCCAGCAGCTTCAGATTTCGCGACATGTCGGAGACCTCCTGCTGCCGGCTCTCGGACCGTTTGGAGCCGGACTGCATCAGCTGGAGATAGTCGATGACGACCAGCTTGAGGTCGTTGCGCTGCTTGAGCCGACGGCACTTGGCGCGAATCTCCATCATCGACAGGTTCGGCGAGTCGTCGATGTAGAGGGGTGCGGCCGAGACGTCCGGCATGCGGCGCGCGAGACGGGTCCAGTCCTCGTCCGTCATCGTGCCGGACCGCATGTGGTGCAGGGCCACGCGTGCCTCGGCGGACAGCAGACGCATCGCGATCTCGTTGCGGCCCATTTCGAGCGAGAAGATCACGCTCGGCAGGTTGTGCTTGATGGACGCCGCTCGTGCGAAGTCCAGCGCCAGCGTCGACTTACCCATGGCGGGACGGGCCGCGATGATGATCATCTGGCCGGGGTGCAGACCGTTGGTGAGCTGGTCCAGGTCGGTGAAGCCGGTGGGCACACCGGTCATCTCCCCCGAGCGGGATCCGATCGCCTCGATCTCGTCGAGCGCGCCCTCCATGATCTCGCTGAGCGGCAGATAGTCCTCGGCCGTCCGCTGCTCGGTGACGGCGAAGATCTCGGCCTGGGCGGTGTTGACGATCTCGTCGATGTCACCGTCGGCCGCGTATCCCATCTGGGTGATGCGGGTGCCGGCCTCGACCAGCCGGCGCAGGACCGCGCGCTCGTGCACGATCTGCGCGTAGTACTCGGCGTTCGCCGCGGTCGGGACCGTCTGCACCAGGGTGTGCAGATAAGGGGCGCCGCCGACCTTGGTGATCTCACCCCGCTTGGTCAGCTCGGCGCCCACCGTGATGGGGTCGGCCGGCTCGCCCTTCGCGTACAGATCGAGGATCGCCTGGTAGATCGTCTCGTGCGCGGGCCGGTAGAAGTCATGGCCCTTGAGGACCTCGACGACATCGGCGATCGCGTCCTTGGACAGGAGCATGCCGCCGAGGACGGACTGCTCGGCGTCCAGGTCCTGCGGCGGGACACGCTCGAAGGAGGCGCCACCGCCGTCCCAGGCGCGGCCGTCGTCACCGCGGTCATGCTGCTCGTCGCGGCCTCGGCCGCCCTCACGGCCCCGTCGGGAGGCGGGGACACGATCGCTGGGACCGCTGTCGGCCCACGGATCGTCCAAGGGCTCGGAAATGCTCACCGGCCCGCCTCCTCCCGTCCGCAACGCGGACCTCGCCGTGCCCCTCATTTCTAGGGCACGACACTGACAAAGCGAGAAGCCCAGCTCCGGTTCGGACGCGACTTTTCGCGTACTTTTCCAAGGTGGAGAGGGGAGCGGGCGCCGCACCACGTTAGGCCTGTCGGCAGCGTCAGCCAATCTGGTTATCCACAGGCCATGTGGACGACGGCCCCGATGCTGTGGAGAACTCCGCAAAACCTGTGCACGACACGGTGGACAGCCCTGTGAACAAGCCCTCAGCCGATCCAGAGAACCGCACCTGACCTGCGTCTTTCCCGTCCACCGGCTGTGCAGAAGAAAAACTTCCCCAGCAGGATCAAGATCACCGCGAAGGGGACACGAGGCCACACCCCGCACGCACCAGAGTAAGGACCTCTAGCGCTTTGCATCTCTTACCTGTGGACGGTTAGATTGGTGGCCATGACACAGACTCCCGCGCCACCCGGCGCCGTCCGACGTCGGCACGACCGGGAGATCATCGGCTTGGCCGTTCCGGCCTTCGGCGCGCTCGTCGCAGAGCCGCTCTTCGTGATGGCGGACAGTGCGATCGTCGGCCACCTCGGCACCGCTCAGCTCGCCGGGCTCGGCGTCGCCTCGGCGCTCCTGACCACCGCGGTGAGCGTCTTCGTGTTCCTCGCCTACGCCACCACGGCCGCCGTCGCCCGCCGCGTCGGAGCGGGCGATCTGCGCGCCGCCATCCGCCAGGGTATGGACGGCATCTGGCTGGCGCTGTTGATCGGCGCGGCCGTCATCGCCGTCGTTCTCCCCACCGCGCCCGGCATCGTGGAGCTGTTCGGTGCCTCGCAGACTGCCGCTCCGTATGCGACGACGTACCTGAGAATCTCCATGCTCGGTGTCCCGGCCATGCTGGTCGTGCTCGCCTCGACCGGCGTACTGCGGGGCCTGCAGGACACCAGGACACCGCTGTACGTCGCGGTCGGCGGCTTCGCCGCCAACGCGGTCCTCAATGTGGGCCTCGTCTACGGGGCGGACCTGGGGATCGCCGGCTCCGCCTGGGGCACCGTCATCGCCCAGTGCGGCATGGCCGCCGCCTATCTGTATGTCGTCGTCCGCGGCGCCCGTCGGCACGGCGCCTCGCTGCGACCGGATGCGGCGGGCATACGAGCCAGCGCACAGGCGGGGGTGCCCCTGCTGGTGCGCACCCTCTCACTGCGGGCGATCCTGATGATCGCCACTGCCGTCGCCGCCCGGCTCGGGGACGCGGACATCGCCGCACACCAGATCATCTTGTCGCTGTGGAGTCTGCTCGCGTTCGCCCTGGACGCGATCGCCATCGCGGGGCAGGCCATCATCGGGCGGTATCTCGGCGCGGGCGACGCAGAGGGCGCCCGTGAGGCCTGCCGCCGTATGGTCCAGTGGGGGATCTCCACGGGTCTGGCCCTCGCACTGCTGGTCCTCGCGGCCCGCCCGCTCTTCCTGCCGTTGTTCACCGACGACACGGCCGTCCACCGTACGGCTCTGCCCGCCCTGGTGCTCGTGGCGGTCTCGCAGCCCGTCTGCGGCGTCGTCTTCGTGCTGGACGGCGTCCTGATGGGCGCGGGCGACGGCCCCTATCTCGCCTGGGCGATGTTGCTGACCCTGGCCGTCTTCGCTCCCGTGGCCCTGCTGGTCCCGGTCCTCGGCGGCGGGCTCACCGCGCTGTGGGCGGCGATGACGCTGATGATGACTGTTCGGATGCTCACGCTGTGGCTGCGTTCCCGTTCGGGCCGCTGGGTCGTCACGGGAGCGACCCGCTGAGCGAGGCCGCGACCTCACCTCGCGCCGTTTCACGTGAAACGGCGCCTCCCGTCCGCCGGACCGGAACAGCCGCCGGTCACGCGGAAAGGGCCGCACCCCACGGGGTACGGCCCTTTCTCAGCCGCTCGAACCGAGCGCGGCGTCAGGCCGAGACGACCTCGATGTTGACCTTGGCGGCAACCTCGGGGTGCAGACGCACGGACGTCTCGTGGGCGCCCAGCGTCTTGATCGGCGTGCCCAGCTCGATGCGGCGCTTGTCGACCTCGGGGCCACCGGAAGCCTTGATCGCGGAAGCGATGTCGGCCGGGGTGACGGAACCGAAGAGACGGCCGGCGTCGCCGGAGCGGACGGCCAGACGGACCTTCACGCCCTCGAGCTGGGCCTTGATCTGGTTGGCCTGCTCGATGGTCTGGATCTCGTGGATCTTGCGAGCACGACGGATCTGCTCGACGTCCTTCTCGCCACCCTTGGTCCAGCGGATCGCGAACTTCCGCGGGATCAGGTAGTTGCGAGCGTAACCGTCCTTGACGTCGACGACGTCACCGGCGGCACCGAGGCCGGACACCTCGTGGGTCAGGATGATCTTCATGCGTCGGTCACCCTTTCCTTATCGCGCGGTGGACGTGTAGGGCAGCAGCGCCATCTCACGGCTGTTCTTGACGGCCGTGGCGACGTCACGCTGGTGCTGCGTGCAGTTGCCGGTCACGCGGCGGGCACGGATCTTGCCGCGGTCGGAAATGAACTTCCGCAGCATGTTCGTGTCCTTGTAGTCCACGTACGTGACCTTGTCCTTGCAGAATGCGCAGACCTTCTTCTTAGGCTTGCGCACAGGCGGCTTCGCCATGGTGTTTCTCCTGTGTGATCAAGAAGTTGGGGGTACGGCCCGCCCTCGACCCGTCCGGGTCCGGGGACCCGGCACAAAGGCCTAGAAGGGGGGCTCGTCCGAGTAGCCGCCACCGCCGCCGGAGCCGGAGCCACCGCCCCAGCCGCCGCCACCCTGGCCACCGGCGGGAGCGCCGGTCGCCCAGGGGTCGTCGGCAGGAGCGCCGCCCTGCTGGCCGCCACCGGGGCCACCGCCCCAGCCGCCGCCACCCTGGCCACCGCCCTGGCCGCCACCGCCGTAACCGCCCTGGCCACCACGACCGCCGGCCGCGGCCTTGGTGACCTTGGCCGTGGCGTTGCGCAGGCTCGCGCCGACCTCGTCGACGTCGAGCTCGTAGACCGTGCGCTTGACGCCCTCACGGTCCTCGTAGGACCGCTGCTTCAACCGGCCCTGCACGATGACGCGCATGCCTCGCTGGAGCGACTCGGCGACGTTCTCCGCCGCCTGACGCCAGACCGAGCAGGTCAGGAAGAGGCTCTCGCCGTCCTTCCACTCGTTCGTCTGGCGGTCGAAGGTGCGGGGAGTGGACGCGACGCGGAACTTCGCGACCGCCGCACCGGACGGGGTGAAGCGCAGCTCGGGGTCATCGACAAGATTGCCGACGACCGTGATGACGGTCTCGCCTGCCATTGGGGGAACCTCTCGGCGGGTTTGCTGCTGGCTGCTGGTGTTGCTACTCGAATCCCGAGATCAGCTGAGCGGAAGCTCAGTGGGTCTCGGGGCGGAGGACCTTGGTCCGGAGGACCGACTCGTTCAGGTTCATCTGGCGGTCGAGCTCCTTGACGACCGCAGGCTCGGCCTGCAGGTCGATGACCGAGTAGATGCCCTCGGGCTTCTTCTTGATCTCGTACGAGAGACGACGACGGCCCCAGGTGTCGACCTTCTCGACCTTTCCGCCGCCGTCACGGACGACAGAGAGGAAGTTCTCGATCAGCGGGGAGACAGCACGCTCCTCGAGATCGGGGTCGAGGATGACCATCACCTCGTAGTGACGCATGTGGAACCCACCTCCTTTGGACTCAGCGGCCACGGTCGTTCCGTGGCAGGAGGGTTGTGATGCGTACGCAACAGTGCCTGCCAGTACTTCAGCCGCACTGACGATGAAGGTCAGTACATCAGCCGCCACTGACAATCGGGGTCAGCCGACGATTGACGTGGCTCGGTCTGGGCAGACACCGGTGCAGACGGTACAGAGTACCCGCACACGAGCTTCCGGTTGAAATCCGGCCGCGAAGGCCGTCAATCTGTACGCATCGGGTGTGTAAGGCGCTACGATGCGCCGCCTTCCGCAGGAGGTGCCCCATGGCACAGGTATTGCGACCCAACACCACCGGCTCTCTTTTCGCCACGGACGGTAAGGCCCATCCCGTCCAGGACACTCTGACTCTGGTGACCCTGGCACTCGGGCTCACGGCCTTCATCACGGCGTTGGCGTCCCACAGCCTGCATCTGATCAGCTCCTGGACCGGCCTGGTGGGGATCTTCACCGGCGCGTACGGCCAGTTCATCTCCGTCACGACCCGGCAGCGGTTCGGACTGATCCTGGGGCTCGGTGCCGCGGCCATCGGCTTCTTCCTCGGTATGGCCCACGGCGGTCTTTTCGGCGGGCTCATCGGCGGCTGAGGAGTGAGGTCGCGGGCCGGGCCGCGGGGCCGGCCCGCGACTTCATGGGCACACAGGTTCCATACGGCCAGACGGGGCGCTCGCGAGGCGCAGTAGGCTTCGGCGCGAGAGCCGGAGCCCCTGTACCCATGGGGACACCCCAGCCCGAGGAGCGCCCCGTATGAGCCTGACCCTGAGGACGATCAGCCGCGAGCAGCATCTGGCGTACATCCAGAGCCTGCCGGCGGCAAGCCACATGCAGGTCCCGGCCTGGGCAGACGTCAAGGCCGAGTGGCGGTCGGAGAACCTCGGCTGGTTCGACAAGAGCGGCGAACTGGTGGGCGTCGGACTGGTGTTGTACCGCCAGCTGCCCAAGATCAAGCGCTATCTCGCGTACCTTCCCGAGGGCCCGGTGATCAACTGGTACGCGCCCAACCTGGACGACTGGCTCCAGCCGATGCTGGCGCACCTCAAGCACCAGGGCGCGTTCTCCGTGAAGATGGGCCCGCCGGTCATCATCCGGCGCTGGGAGGCCGGGTCCATCAAGCAGGGCATCCAGGACCCGGATGTGAAGCGCCTGCGCGACATCGAGGCCGACTTCATCGAGCCGCGCGCCTTCGAGGTGGCCGACAAGCTGCGCCGCATGGGCTGGCAGCAGGGCGAGGACGGCGGCGCCGGCTTCGGCGACGTGCAGCCCCGCTACGTCTACCAGGTACCGCTCGCCAACCGTTCCCTGGAAGAGGTCCACAAGAACTTCAACCAGCTGTGGCGCCGCAACATCAAGAAGGCCGAGAAGGCCGGTGTCGAGGTCGTCCAGGGCGGTTACCACGACCTCGAGGAGTGGCAGCGGCTCTACGAGATCACGGCCGTGCGCGACCACTTCCGGCCCCGCCCGCTGTCGTACTTCCAGCGCATGTGGACGGCTCTCAACACCGAGGACCCCAACCGCATGCGGCTCTATTTCGCCCGGCACAACGGGGTGAACCTGTCGGCGGCGACGATGCTGATCGTCGGCGGGCACGTCTGGTACTCCTACGGTGCCTCCGACAACGTCGGCCGTGAGTTCCGTCCCTCCAACGCGATGCAGTGGCGGATGCTGCGGGACGCCTACGCGCTCGGCGCGACGGTCTACGACCTGCGCGGCATCTCCGACTCGCTGGACGAGACCGACCACCTGTTCGGCCTGATCCAGTTCAAGGTGGGCACGGGCGGTCAGGCCGCCGAATACCTCGGCGAGTGGGACTTCCCGCTGAACAAGCTGCTCCACAAGGCGCTCGACATCTACATGTCGCGCCGCTGATTCCGGAGCCCGCGCCGGACCGCACGAGCGGTCGGGCGTCGCGTCGGCTCGACGGATCCATCACAATTCCCTCTCAGACCTCTGATACACCGCAGCCACGAGAAAGGTTCCGGGACCGGCCATGGCGCTCACGCTCTACGTCGACACCGCGCGATGGCGGGCACACCACAAGCACGTCCAGGAGCAGTTCCCGGCGCTCGTCCCGGTCTGCAAGGGCAACGGCTACGGCTTCGGCCACGAGCGGCTGGCGGAAGAGGCCACGCGGCTGGGCTCGGACGTCCTCGCCGTGGGAACGACGTACGAGGCGGGCCGGATCAAGGACTGGTTCGGTGGCGATCTGCTCGTTCTGACGCCCTTCAGGCGCGGCGAGGAGCCGGTACCGCTGCCGGACCGCGTCATCCGGTCGGTGTCGTCCGTGGACGGCGTCTACGGGCTCGTGGGGGCCCGTGTGGTCATCGAGGTGATGTCCTCGATGAAACGACACGGGGTGAGCGAGCAGGACCTGCCGCTGCTGCACCAGGCCATAGAGAACGTCCGGCTGGAGGGCTTCGCCATCCACCTCCCGCTCGACCGCACCGACGGCTCGGACGCCGTCGAGGAGGTCATCGGCTGGATGGACCGGCTGCGTGCGGCCCGGCTGCCGCTGCACACGATGTTCGTCAGCCACCTCAAGGCGGAGGAGCTGGCCCGTCTGCAGCAGCAGTTCCCGCAGACCCGCTTCCGGGCTCGCATCGGCACCCGGCTGTGGCTGGGGGACCACGAGGCGACCGAGTACCGCGGAGCGGTCCTGGACGTCACACGGGTCGCCAAGGGCGAGCGCTTCGGCTACCGGCAGCAGAAGGCGGCCTCCGACGGCTTCCTGGTCGTCGTGGCGGGCGGAACGTCCCACGGGGTGGGTCTGGAGGCTCCCAAGGCCCTGCACGGCGTCATGCCACGCGCCAAGGGCGTCGCCCGGGCCGGCCTCGCGACGGTGAACCGGAATCTCTCGCCGTTCGTCTGGGCGGGCAAGCAGCGCTGGTTCGCCGAGCCGCCCCATATGCAGGTCTCGATCCTGTTCGTCCCCGCGGACGCCACGGAGCCGAAGGTGGGCGACGAACTGGTGGCCCATCTGCGGCACACCACCACCCAGTTCGACCGGATCGTCGACCGCTGACCCCGGGCCCGACAACACCAAGGCCGTACACGGAAGCCCGTGTACGGCCTTGTGCATGACGGCCCCGGCGCCTGTTCGCTCAGGGCGAACCGCCCTCCACAGGGTCCGCGTCCCGGCTCCCCCACTCCACGTGCGGCCCCTCGAAAGCCGCCGCGTGCCGTGGCGGATGGGCCGCGGCACCCAGCACGAAGACGTCCTCCGCTCCGTCCAGCACACCGCCGGACGGGTCGTCGTCACCGGCCCGGCGCACCATGTCCCGCTCCGGCATGAGGATGTCCCGCACGACGACGGCGCACAGATACAGCGTCCCCAGCAGATGGACGGCTATGGCCACCTGGTACCCGTCCGACGGCAGGCCCTTGTGGGCGTCTCCGCTGCTCGTGTACGCGAGGTACATCCAGATCCCCAGGAAGTACCCCACCTCGCAGGCCTGCCAGATCAGGAAGTCCCGCCAGCGCGGCCGGGCCAGCGCGGCGAGGGGAACCAGCCACAGCACGTACTGCGGCGAGTAGACCTTGTTGGTGAGGATGAACACCGCGACGATCAGGAAGACGAGCTGCGCGAAACGCGGGCGGCGCGGGGCCGTCAGCGTGATGGCCGCGATTCCCGCGCAGGCGGCCACCATCAGGAACATCGCCCAGGCATTGGCCGTGTCCGCAGGGATGTCGACGTTGAGCCAGCGCGAGACGAACAGGAAGATCGATCCGAAGTCGACCCCCCGCTCCTTGCTGAAGCTGTAGAACTTCGACCAGCCCTGCGGCGCGAGGAGCATCACCGGCACATTGACCACGAGCCACGCCCCCACCGCGCCCAGCACCGCGGTCGAGAACTCGCGCCACTTGCCCGCGCGCCAGCACAGCACGAGGAGCGGTCCGAGCACCAGGAACGGATAGAACTTGGCGGCCGTGGCGAGCCCCACCAGGATGCCGAAGGCCAGGGCACGGCCGCGTGACCACATCAGCATCGCGGCGGCCAGCAGGGCCACGGCGAGCAGATCCCAGTTGATGGTCGCCGTCAGCGCGAAGGCGGGCGCCAGGGCGACCAGAAGGCCGTCCCAGGGCCGCCGACGGTGGATCCGGGCGGTGCACACCGCGATGACCACGGCGCACACCAGCAGCATGCCGGCGTTGACCATCCAGTAGATCTGTTCCCGGGACTGGATGTCGCCGCTGCTCGGCGTCAGCCAGGAGGCTACCTCCATGAACACACCGGTGAGCACCGGGTACTCGAGGTAGTTCATGTCCCCGGGAAGCTTGTCGAAGTAGGGCACGAGCCCATCGGCGAAGCCTCGGCCCTGGTAGAGGTGCGGGATGTCCGAGTAGCACGCGTGGGTGTACTGGGAGCTGGCACCGAAGAACCAGCCGCTGTCGTAGCAGGGCAGCTTCTGGACCATACCGAGGGCGAACAGGCCGATCGCGACGAGCGCCACGACCCGTACGGGAGTCCACCAGGACGTCCCCAGCAGTGCGCGCCGCCCGATGGGGCCGCCGATCAGCTCACTCCCGGCCGCGGCGACCTCGTCCTCCCGGGTCGGCCGCACCACGTCCGGCTCGTGGACGCTCGCTCGCGTCGTCTCTGCACTGGGCATGGGGGTCATCCTGCCGCATGCACCTAGGAAAATGCCGGGGGCCGCCCCACCTCGCTGGTGGGACGGCCCCTCTTCGGCCGATGTTTCACGTGAAACAGAGAGTTTCACAGCGAGGACGGTCAGTGACGGTCACCCGTTGGGGCCGCTGATGAACCCTCCTCCATTGCCGTTGCCCCGGGTGGTTCCGTTTCCGGAGGTCTCCGTGGGGCTCGAGGTCACTCCACCCGTGCTGCCGGCGTCGGTACCGCCGCCGTTGCCGTTGGCGCCACCGTTGCCGTTGCCACAGTTCCAGCTGAAGGGGCCGCATGTGTCGCTGGGCGGCGGCGAGGGAGAGGTGAGCGTCGCACTCGGCGTCGGGGTCGGCGTCGGGCTCGGCGTGCTGCTCGGCGTGGGCGTGGGGGTCACGCTCGGGCTCGGGGTGTCGTTCACGATCTCACCGATGGGCTGGGGCGTCGGGAAGTTCTTCACCGGCTCGCCCTGGAGCGCCTGCAACATGTAGTCGTGCCAGATCTCGGCCGGGAACGAGGCGCCGTGGATCTTCTTCTGGCCGCCCGTTCCGTACATCTCCAGGAACTCGCGGGACTTGTTGTTCTCGTTGTCGTCCAACCGGAACATGCCGATCGAGGTCGACAGCTGCGGGGTGTACCCGACGAACCAGGCGGACTTGTTGCCGTCGGTCGTACCGGTCTTGCCCGCGACCTCCCGGCCGGGCAGCTGCGCGGCGGTACCGGTGCCCTTGTCGACCACGGTCCTCAGGACGTCGGTCACGTTGTCGGCGACCTTCGAGGTGAAGGCGTCGTTGGGCTTGGCCTTGTGTTCGAAGACCGTGCCGTCCTTGCTCGTGACCTTCGTGACCGAGAACGGTTCGTTCTGCTGGCCGCTGGCCGCGAAGGTGGCGTAGGCGCCGGCCATACGGATGGCACTGGGGTCGGAGGTTCCGATCGAGAACGAGGGGAAGTTGGCGCTCGCGAGACTGGACTTGAGAATGCCGGCGCTCAGGGCCGCCTGCTTGACCTTGTCCAGACCGACATCCATGCCGAGCTGGACGTAGGCGGAGTTGACCGAGAGCCGCATCGCCTCACGAAGGTCGATCTTGTAGTCCGGCGCGTTGCCCACCGACTCACCGCCGTCGTTCGTCTGCAGCCACTCCTCGCCCTTCTCGTTCTTCCAGACCGTCTTGTTGTACTCCATGATCTTGAGCTTGTTCTTGCCGCTGTACAGGCTCTTGGGTGAGACCGGCGTGCGTTCGTCCTGTGCTTGCGACTCCGGCCCGTCGGGATTGCGTACGCCGTCCTGCATGGCCGCCGCCAGCACGAACGGCTTGAACGTCGAACCCACCTGCGCACCGGTCTGGTCCGCGTTGTTGGTGAAGTGCTTGGTCGCGTCCTCGCCGCCGTAGATCGCCTTGATGGCGCCGCTGGAGGGATCCACGGAAGCCCCGCCGAACTGGACGAACTTGTCGGTGTTCGGGCGCAGCTTGGGCTTGATGTTGGCCTGCTGGACGTTCTTGACGGCCTTCTCGAGGGCGTCGACCTTCTTCTTCTCGAACGTCGTGTAGATCGAGTAACCGCCCCGCTGCAGGTCGCTGGCCGAGATGCTCGTGTTGTTGACCAGGTACGCCTTGGCGAGGTCGACGAGATAGCCGACCTGACCGCTCAGCCGGCTGTTCGACCGCGGGTTATGGACATCGGGCAGCTTGGTGTACTTGGCTCGCTCCTCGGCACTCAGATGGCCGTACTGGACCATCTTGTTGAGGGTGTCCTGCATCTGGGCCTCGGCCCGCCTGCTGTTCGCCTGTGGAGTGGCGCTCGGGTCGAGGGCCACCGCGCCCGCCGGGTCGTAGTACGTGGCGCCCTTGAGCATCGCCGCCAGGAAGGCGCACTCACCGGGGTTCAGATAGGTGGCGTCCTTGTTGAAGTACGCCCGCGAGGCTGCCTGAAGTCCGTAGGCGCCCCGCCCGTAGTAGCCGGAGTTCAGATAGCCGGCCATGATCTGGTCCTTGGGGACGTTGGTCCCCACCTTGATCGCGACGAAGATCTCTTTGAACTTTCGGGTGACCGTCTGCGACTGGTCGTCCAGCATCGCGTTCTTGACGTACTGCTGGGTGATGGTGGAGCCACCCTGCGTCTGGCCGCCCCTGGCCATGTTGAAGAGGGCCCGCGCGATGCCCATGGGGTCGACGCCGCTGTCCGTCTCGAAGGTCTTGTTCTCCTGCGAGATGACGGCGTACCGCATCGCCTTGGGGATCTGGGCGTAGTTGATGATCTGGCGGTTCATCTCACCGCCGGTGGCCACCATCTGGCTGCCGTCGGCCCAGTAGAAGACGTTGTTCTGGGCCGTCGCCGTCTTGGCCACGTCCGGAACGCTCACGAGTGCGTAGCCGACGCCTGCGACCGCCACCAGGCTCCCTATGAAGCCGATGAACAGGCCCGTGACCAGCTTCCACGAGGGCACCCAGCGTGCGGCGCCGTACTTGCCGGCACGTGGGTAGTCGATGAGGCGTTTCCTGTCGGGTGGGGTGTTCCGGCCTCTGCCAGGACCGCGCCCCGGGCCCTCTGGCCCTCGGCGTCGGCCTCCACCGTTTCTCTGGGCCGCCCGCCGGGCCTCGGCGCGGCTGCCGTACGGGCGCTCCTCACCTCCCGCTCCATAGGAGTCGGAAGGGGACCCGGTGGCGCCTCGCGGTGCCGCACGGCGGCCGGAGGGCGCCGATTGGCCGCGTCGGGCCGCGGCACGTCCGCCTCCCTGCGGCTGCGGCGGTTTGCGACGGTGCTCGCTCATCGAACGATTACTCCTCGGGCAGGCGCATCCTGTCGCGCCTGGAAACGGCGGCTGGTTTCCGGTCCCCCCGAAGTACGGATGCGGTCGTTCGTGCATTCACCCGTACTGCACCAGGGACGAGGACGTCCCCGGGCGTCACTCGGTTCCCGGAGGTGTGCATGCCGCACAGACTACGCACCGCCAAAACCGACCGAGCCCAGGAGTTCACCCCAAATCAGGCAACTTGCATCCAACGAATCGGTGATGTGACCCCGTTCACCCTGCCCCCTCTTGTCGCACCCGGAGGGGCGTTCTATCGTGCTGATGTATCGAGTCGATACATCAGCACGGCATAAAGACCGCGCGGACGAGACAGCGGCAGAGAGGAGGCGCACATGAGCCGGCGTTCCGGGATCCTTGAGTTCGCCGTCCTCGGCCTGCTCCGCGAGTCCCCGATGCACGGCTACGAGCTGCGCAAACGACTCAATACATCACTGGGTGTATTCCGTGCGTTCAGCTACGGGACGCTCTACCCGTGCCTCAAGACGCTGGTCGCCAACGGCTGGTTGATCGAGGAGACGGGTGGTACCGCCGACGATGCCCACGCCGCTCCGCTCGCGGGACGCCGCGCCAAGATCGTCTACCGGCTCACGGCGGAAGGTAAGGAGCACTTCGAGGAGCTGCTCACGCAGACGGGCCCCGACGTCTACGAGGACGAGCACTTCGCCGCTCGCTTCGCCTTCTTCGGGCAGACGTCCCGCGACGTGCGCATGCGCGTGCTCGAGGGCCGCCGCAGCCGGCTGGAGGAACGCCTGGAGAAGATGCGGGCCTCCCTGGCGCGCACCCGGGAGCGCCTGGACGACTACACCCTCGAGCTCCAGCGCCACGGAATGGAGTCCGTGGAGCGCGAAGTGCGCTGGCTGAACGAGCTCATCGAGAGCGAGCGGGCCGGACGGGACCTCAGGGGTTCCACCGCCGACGGCTCCGCTCACGGCAGCACATCTGGAGAGACGGGCGGCCTGCCCCGGCACCGGGACGGCACCCGGCCGGATCCGTCCGACGACACCACCACGTGAGGTCCATTCGGGGCTTCACCTCGCACACACAGGGAGCAACCGGAATGGGTTCGGTTCGCGTAGCCATCGTCGGCGTGGGCAACTGCGCCGCATCGCTGGTGCAGGGCGTCGAGTACTACAAGGACGCCGACCCGGCGTCCAAGGTCCCGGGCCTGATGCACGTCCAGTTCGGCGACTACCACGTCCGTGACGTCGAGTTCGTCGCCGCGTTCGACGTGGACGCCAAGAAGGTCGGTCTCGACCTGGCGGACGCCATCGGCGCCTCGGAGAACAACACCATCAAGATCTGCGACGTCCCCTCCACCGGCGTGACGGTCCAGCGCGGCCACACCCTCGACGGCCTCGGCAAGTACTACCGCGCCACCATCGAGGAGTCCGCCGAGGAGCCGGTCGACATCGTCCAGGTCCTCAAGGACAAGCAGGTCGACGTCCTGGTCTGCTACCTGCCCGTCGGCTCCGAGGACGCGGCGAAGTTCTACGCCCAGTGCGCCATCGACGCCAAGGTCGCCTTCGTCAACGCCCTTCCGGTCTTCATCGCCGGCACCAAGGAGTGGGCCGACAAGTTCACCGAGGCGGGCGTCCCGATCGTCGGTGACGACATCAAGTCGCAGGTCGGCGCCACCATCACGCACCGCGTCATGGCGAAGCTGTTCGAGGACCGGGGTGTCGTCCTGGACCGCACGATGCAGCTGAACGTCGGCGGCAACATGGACTTCAAGAACATGCTCGAGCGTGAGCGCCTGGAGTCCAAGAAGATCTCCAAGACGCAGGCCGTCACCTCCCAGATCCCCGACCGGGACCTCGGCGAGAAGAACGTCCACATCGGCCCGTCCGACTACGTGGCCTGGCTGGACGACCGCAAGTGGGCCTACGTCCGCCTCGAGGGTCGTGCCTTCGGCGACGTCCCGCTGAACCTCGAGTACAAGCTCGAGGTCTGGGACTCCCCGAACTCCGCGGGTGTCATCATCGACGCCCTGCGCGCCGCGAAGATCGCCAAGGACCGCGGCATCGGTGGTCCGATCCTGTCGGCGTCGTCTTACTTCATGAAGTCCCCGCCGGTCCAGTACTTCGACGACGAGGCCCGCGAGAACGTCGAGAAGTTCATCAACGGCGAGGTCGAGCGCTAAGACGCCCGTTCGTCCGCGACCTGTGCAGGGTCCCCGGGGCAGGTGCCCGGGGACCCTGCGCGTATGTGAGGCTGGGCCCCATGTCCGTCGTGCGCGACCTGAGCGTCCTCCTGCGCTTCCGGGACTTCCGGCGTCTGCTCGCCGTGCGGCTGCTCTCCCAGGGAGCCGACGGCGTCTACCAGGTCGCACTCGCCGCGTACGTCGTCTTCTCCCCGGAGAAGCAGACCTCGGCCACAGCCATCGCCTCCACGATGGCGGTACTGCTCCTTCCCTACTCCCTCGTCGGCCCCTTCGCGGGAGTCCTGCTGGACCGCTGGCGACGGCGCCAGGTCTTTCTCCACGGCAATCTGCTGCGCACCCTGCTGGCCTGTGGTACGGCCGTTCTGATGCTGGCTCAGGTACCGGACTGGCTCTTCTACGCCTCCGCGCTCTGTGTCACCGCGGTCAACCGCTTCGTCCTCGCGGGACTGTCGGCCTCCCTGCCGCACGTGGTCGACGGCGAGCGCCTGGTGATGGCCAACTCGCTCTCCCCGACAGCCGGCACGATCGCCGCGACCGCGGGCGGCGGACTCGCCTTCCTGGTCCGCCTGGTGGCCGCGGGATCCGACGCGGCCGTGGTCCTGCTGGCTGCGGCCCTGTATCTGGGATCGGCCCTCGTCTCGCTCAGCCTGGCACCGGACCAGTTGGGGCCCGACCGGACCGCGGTGCCACCACGGCTGGGCACAGCGCTCGCCGGCACCCTGCGCGCCCTGGTGGCGGGCGTACGCCATCTGGCCGAGCCTCCGCGCCAGGAGGCCGTCTGGGCGCTCACCGCCATGACGCTGATGCGGTTCTGCTACGGCGCGCTGCTGGTCCTGCTGCTCATGCTGTGCCGCTACGCCCTGGCCTCGGACCCGGCGCACGGGCTCGCCCTGCTGGGGATGGCGCTGGCGGTGTCCGGTGCCGGATTCTTCGCCGCGGCCGTGGTGACACCGTGGGCGGCGGGACGGCTCGGTCCCGGCCGCTGGATCGCCGTGTGCGCCGCGGCCGCCGCGGTGCTGGAGCCCGCGCTCGGCCTTCCGTTCGCCGTCGGACCCCTGCTGGTCGCCGCCTTCGTCCTGGGACTGATCACCCAGGGTGCCAAGATCTCCACGGACACGATCGTCCAGTCGGCGGTCGAGGACGCCTTCCGAGGCCGGGTCTTCTCGGTGTACGACGTGCTCTTCAACGCCGCTTTCGTCGGCGCGGCCGGGCTCGCCGCTCTGATGCTGCCTCCTGACGGCCGCTCAGCCGCCCTGGTGGTCACGGTTGCCTTGGTCTATACGGCAGTTGCTGTGACTATGTCCCGCTTCGAACACCAGTAAGTGTCACATCAGGGATACGGAACCCCTCTGAGCTTCAAGGTTGTCAGTGGGGGCCGATAACTTACGTGCGTCTTACTTTCATGCATAACGCATTCACGTTCGAGGGGGACCCTCATAGTGACCACTCCGCCGCCGCCCCAGGGCACGAACCCGTACGCCCAGCAGCCCCCGGCGCCCATGGGACAGCAGGCCGGTCAGCCCGGAGTTCCGCCGCAGCAGGGCGGCTACCCCGGAGCCCCGCAGGCCCCCTACACCCCGTTCCCGAACCAGGGAGCCCCCGCCCCCACGCCGCCGCAGGCGGGCCCCGGCAAGCGTGCGGGGAAGAAGGCGCTGCGCATCGTCGGGACCGTCATCGTCGCCATCCTCGTCCTGGCCGTGAAGTTCGGCATCGGCTGGTGGAGCAGCCAGACGGACGCCGAGACCACGTCCGTGGGCGCCTGTATGCACAACGACGGCACGAACTCCAAGGCAGACCTGAACGAGGTCGACTGTTCCTCCAGCGAGGCCCAGTACAAGGTCGTCCAGAAGTTCGACGACACCACCGATGACAGCAAGTGCGAGGCCGTCAAGGACGCGACGATCTCCTACGTCCAGTACGGCAACGGCCACGATGTGGTGCTCTGCCTGAAGGACAACAAGTAACGCGTCGGTCCGCACAGGCCGGAGGGGCGATGTTTCACGTGAAACATCGCCCCTCCGCACATCCAGGGGCATGTTTCACGTGAAACATGCCCCCACTTCATCTCAGGAGCCGTGCTCGGCCGCCCACTCCTTGAGCGCCGCCACTGCGGCGTCGTGCTCCATGGGCCCGTTCTCCAGACGCAGCTCCAACAGGAACTTGTACGCCTGACCGACGATGGGGCCGGGGCGGACACCCAGGATCTCCATGATCTGGTTGCCGTCCAGATCGGGGCGGATCGAGTCCAGCTCCTCCTGCTCCTGGAGCTGGGCGATGCGCTCCTCCAGCCCGTCGTACGCGCGGGAGAGCGCCGCCGCCTTCCGCTTGTTGCGGGTGGTGCAGTCGGACCGGGTGAGCTTGTGGAGACGTTCGAGGAGCGGGCCCGCGTCACGGACGTACCGGCGCACCGCGGAGTCCGTCCACTCTCCGGTGCCGTAGCCATGGAAGCGCAGATGGAGCTCGACCAGCCGGGAGACGTCCTTCACCAGGTCGTTCGGGTACTTGAGCGCCGTCATTCGCTTCTTGGTCATCTTGGCGCCCACCACCTCGTGATGATGGAAGGAGACGCGGCCGTCCATCTCGAAGCGGCGTGTCCTCGGCTTGCCGATGTCATGCAGCAGAGCAGCAAGCCGCAGGGTCAGGTCCGGGCCCTCGTTCTCGAGCGCCATGGCCTGTTCCAGGACGATCAGCGTGTGGTCGTAGACGTCCTTGTGTCGGTGGTGCTCATCGCGCTCCAGCCGCAGCGCGGGCAGCTCCGGCAGAACATGATCGGCGAGCCCCGTCTCGACGAGGAGCTTCAGTCCGCTCCGCGGCTCCGCGGACAGGAGCAGCTTGTTCAGCTCGTCCCGTACGCGTTCGGCGGAAACGATCTCGATACGCCCGGCCATCTCCTTCATCGCCGTGACGACCTCGGGAGCGACCTCGAAGTCCAGCTGGGCCGCGAACCGGGCGGCACGCATCATCCGCAGCGGATCGTCGGAGAAGGACTCTTCCGGCGTGCCCGGTGTCCGCAGCACCCGGGAAGCAAGGTCGTCGAGCCCGTGATAGGGATCGATGAACTCCTTCTCGGGCAGCGCGACGGCCATGGCGTTCACGGTGAAGTCACGGCGGACCAGGTCCTGCTCGATCGAGTCGCCGTAGGAGACCTCGGGCTTGCGCGAGGTGCGGTCGTACGCCTCGGACCGGTAGGTCGTCACCTCGATCTGAAAGCGCTGTACCGCGTCGCCGACGCGGGCGTCCTTCTGGGCACCGACCGTTCCGAAGGCGATACCGACGTCCCAGGTGGCGTCAGCCCACGGCCGCACGATCTTCAGCACGTCCTCCGGGCGCGCGTCGGTCGTGAAGTCGAGATCGTTACCGAGCCGGCCGAGGAGGGCATCCCGCACCGAGCCGCCGACCAGGGCGAGCGAGAACCCGGCCTCCTGGAAGCGGCGGGCGAGGTCGTCGGCGACAGGGGACACCCGCAGCAGTTCACTCACTGCACGGTGCTGCACCTGGCTCAGGGCGCTGGGATTGTCTTCGTTGGCGTTCGGCACAACAGAAAAGGGTACGTGGCCCGGGCGAGCGGGGGCGCCTCGATTAAACGCCCACAAGCTTTAGCGTAACCATGCAGAAACGCCCTGTGCGGATTCCCTGGTCGATACGCCTTTATATAGGACAGGCCGCCCCTCGTTCCCGATCTTGGGAGGCGGACCGCGGCACTTCCCCTCCGCGCGCATCGTTACCATGCCTGGACGCACATTCCGACGACCACTGACGACGACGAGGGACGGGCGAGCGCGTGGCCGAGGCGGCAGACTTCCAGGGGATGAGTCCCTCACCTGCCCGCCGGTGGCTCC
The DNA here is from genome assembly GCF_042896945.1 of Streptomyces sp. NPDC001222. Taxonomy (NCBI): domain Bacteria; kingdom Bacillati; phylum Actinomycetota; class Actinomycetes; order Kitasatosporales; family Streptomycetaceae; genus Streptomyces; species Streptomyces sp. NPDC001222. The sequence continues at coordinate 175,436 of NZ_JBIAXT010000007.1, read as the reverse complement.
GGCGCACCGGAGCACTGCTCGCGGGTGCGCCCCTGCTGGCGGGCCTGCTACAGCTGCCCGCCGGGCCGGCGGCGTACGCCGCCGAGAAGAGCGCCCCGGTGGCAGCGAGCGGTTCCGGCACGGTCAGTGTCTCCCTCGACTCGGTCACCCCCAGCGCTCCGACCGGCGGCGACACCCTGACCGTCTCCGGGACGGTCACCAACAACGGCAACCAGACGGTCACGGACGCGCATGTGGGCCTGCGGGTCGGCCCGTCCCTGAACAGCCGCGGGGCGATCGACAGCGCCGCCCGGCGCACCGGCTACGCCCCTGGTCTCGACGGCACCGAACTCGGCGGCAAGTACGTCCAGGACTTTGACAAGATCACTCCCGGCGGCCGGCAGGACTTCAGCCTCTCCGTGCCCGTCAAGGCGCTCGACCTGGGCTCCGACGGGGTCTACCAGCTCGGCGTCTCGCTCTCCGGCCAGACCTCCGCGCAGCCGTACGAGCAGGTCCTCGGCATCCAACGGACGTTCGTGCCATGGCAGCCGGACGGCGCGAACGTCAAGACGAAGACGACGTACCTCTGGCCGCTGATCTCCTCCGTCCACATGACCGCGGAGACCCTTCCCAACCAGCAGCAGACCCCCGTCTTCCAGAACGACGAACTGGCCAAGGAGATCGCTCCGGGCGGCCGTCTCTCCCAGATCCTGTCGCTGGGCAGGGGCCTGAACGTCACCTGGGTGATCGATCCCGACCTGCTTGCCTCCGTGGACGCCATGGCGGGCAGCTACAGCGTCAAGGGCAGCGGCGGCTCGGTCACGACGGGCAAGAACCAGGCTGTCGCCAAGCAATGGCTCTCCGAGCTCGAGCAGGCGGTCCAGGACAAGGAGGTCGTGGCCCTCCCCTTCGCCGACCCCGACCTCGCCTCGCTCGCCCACGACGGCAAGAACGTCACCGGCTCCCTGAGCCATCTCAAGGACGCCACCGATGTGGCCGGGAGCACCGTGGAGACCATCCTCCATGTGAAGCCCGAGACCGACTTCGCCTGGCCGGTGGAGGGGGCGATCGACCCCTCGATCGTCAAGGTCGCCACCTCCGCCGGCGCCGACGAGATCATCGCCCGCAGCGACAGCCTCCAGGAGACCGGTGGTCTGGACTACACCCCGACCTCGGCACGTCCCATCGGTGGTGGCACCACGGCGGTGGTCGCGGACGCCGGTCTGTCGACCGCGTTCGAGGACGACATGTCCTCGGCCGGCGCCGCCACACTGGCGGTGCAGAGGTTCCTCGCCCAGAGCCTGATGACCAACCTGGAGGAGCCGCAGAAGCAGCGCAGCATCGTGGTGGCCCCGCAGCGGATGCCGTCCGCGAGCCAGGCCCAGGCGATGGCGCAGGCGCTGAAGACCCTCCAGAGCAGCAACTGGTCGCAGTCCGCCGGACTGTCCGCGGCCGCCGACGCCAAGCCGGACCCGCAGGCCACGACGCGCGTGCCGTCCACCTCCCGGTACCCCTCGTCGCTGCGCAAGGAGCAGCTGCCGCAGGCGGCGTTCCAGGAGATCGAGGACACGCAGGGCAAGCTCGACAACTTCAAGGTGATCCTCACCGACCGCGAGCGGGTCGTCACCCCCTTCGGGCGGGCCATAGACCGCGCCATGTCCACCTCCTGGCGAGGGCACCCCATCAAGGCCGCGGACTTCCGCCTGAACGTGGGGTCGTATCTCGACGGGCTCACGGACCAGGTCCGGTTGATCGACAAGTCGGAGACCAAGCTCTCGGGCCGCAGCGCCACGATCCCCGTGACGGTGCAGAACAACCTCATGCAAGGGGTCGACCACCTGGTGCTGCGGCTCACCTCGCAGCAGCCGACGCGTCTCAAGATCGGCAACGGCCCCTACACGGAGCAGCCCATCAGCGTCTCCGGCGGGCACAGCCAGTCGGTGAAGTTCACCACCACGGCCAACGCCAACGGTCGCGCCGACGTGGTCGCCCAGCTCTTCACGGAGGACGGCCAGGCGTACGGCCCCGCCGTCACCTTCGACGTGAACGTCACCGAGATCACGCCCACGGTGATGCTGGTCATCGCAGGCGGTGTCCTGCTGCTGGTCCTCGCCGGATTCCGCATGTACACCCAGCGCAAGCGCCTGGCCGCACGGCAGGCCGAGGAGGAGCAGGGCGACCTGGACGTCACCACGTCGGAGGGGGGCCTGAACGACTCGGCCGACGGCACCGTAGACACTGAAGACACCGAAGGCCCCACGACGGGACCCGAACAGGAGTCGGACGCGGAACACGGGGCAGACGACCCGGAGCAGCCGAGTGACCCGGTACCGGACACCGCACCCGAAAGCGCCGACCCGTCCAGCACGGGTGAGAGAGTGGACCGTTGAGCGACGTCGTGGCCGGTCGGCCCGGGGACAATGAGGTGGGGTAACCATGAACGCGCCGTACGACGGTGACCGCGGCCAGGGCGGCTCGGGCCACCCCGAGGGCCCGCCGCCGCACGAGCCCGGCCAGATGCCGCCGCACCCCCAGACGGACATGTACCTCCAGGACGCCTACCGGCAGGACCCCTACCGGGCGCAGGACCTCTCCGCCCAGGACCCGGTCACCGAGGCCCTCTACGACCGCGCCGCGCACCCTCCGCCGGCCCCGGGCACCCACCAGCCGCAGCAGCCGCTCTACGGACAGCCGCCCACGCCGCAGTACGCCCCGGACCCCCAGGTGTGGGCCCAGCCGCCCGCGCCCGAGCCGTCAGGCCCGACGCAGTACCTGCCCTACGGCGACGACCCCCGCACGACCCAGTACGTGGGCGTCGACGACCTGGTCATCCAGGCCGGCGAGGAGCGCCACGAGCCGGACGCCTTCGCCCACCTCCTCCGTGACCAGCAGCAGGGCGGCGGACAGCCGTACCCGCAGCAGACGTCCATGCCCGCCCCCGCGCCGGGCCAGGGCCCCGTGGGGCGCTTCCAGCAGCCCGTCCACGCCTTCGCGCAGCCCGGGGCGTACACGCCCGCGCCCGGACCGGCCGCCGAGGCGGCTCCCATGGCCGCACCGGCCCCCGCCGTCTCCGAGCCCCCGGTCAAGAAGGGCGGGCGCGCCTCGGGCCTGCTGAAGTCCAGCGCCGTGATGGCGGCGGGCACGATGGTCTCCCGGCTCACGGGCTTCATCCGCTCGGCGATGATCGTCTCGGCCCTGGGCGTCGGCGTGCTCGGCGACACCTTCCAGGTCGCCTACCAGCTCCCGACGATGATCTACATCCTCACCGTGGGCGGTGGCCTGAACTCCGTCTTCGTGCCGCAGCTCGTCCGCGCGATGAAGGAGGACGAGGACGGCGGCGAGGCCTACGCCAACCGTCTCCTCACGCTGGTGATGGTGGCCCTGGGCCTGCTGACGGCTCTGGCGATGCTCGCCGCGCCGCTGCTGGTCCGGGTGCTGTCGAACTCGGTCGCGACCAACCCGCAGGCCGACGGAGTCGCCATCACCTTCACCCGCTACTTCCTGCCCTCGATCTTCTTCATGGGCATCCACGTGGTGATGGGGCAGGTCCTCAACGCCCGTGGAAAGTTCGGCGCGATGATGTGGACACCGGTCCTCAACAACATCGTCATCATCGTGACGCTGGGCATGTTCCTGTGGGTCTACGGCAGCGCCGCGCACTCCGGGATGACGGTGGACAACATCCCTCCGGAGGGCCAACGGCTCCTCGGCGTGGGCGTCCTGCTCGGCCTCGTCGTACAGGCCCTCGCCATGATCCCGTATCTGCGCGAGACCGGTTTCCGGCTGCGGCTGCGCTTCGACTGGAAGGGCCACGGCCTGGGCAAGGCCGCCATGCTCGCCAAGTGGACCGTGCTCTTCGTCCTGGCGAACCAGGCAGGCGCCATGGTCGTCAGCCAGCTGTCCACCGCCGCGGGTGAGCACGCCGGCAAGAAGTTCCCCGGCACCGGCTTCGCCGCCTACGCCAACGCCCAGCTGATCTGGGGCCTCCCGCAGGCCATCATCACCGTCTCCCTGATGGCCGCCCTGCTGCCGCGCATCTCGCGCTCCGCCGCCGAGGGCGACGGCGGTGCCGTACGCGACGACATCTCCCAGGGCCTGCGCACGACGGCCGTCGCGATCGTGCCGATCGCCTTCGGGTTCCTCGCGCTCGGCATCCCGATGTGCACGCTGATCTTCGGCTCATCCGGCACCGGCTCCGCGACCAACATGGGCTACATGCTGATGGCCTTCGCCCTCGGCCTGATCCCCTATTCGGTGCAGTACGTGGTGCTCCGCGCCTTCTACGCGTACGAGGACACCCGCACCCCCTTCTACAACACGGTCATCGTGGCCGCCGTGAACGCCGGCGCCTCGGCCGCCTGCTACATCCTGCTCCCGGCCCGCTGGGCCGTGGTCGGCATGGCGGCCTCCTACGGCCTCGCGTACGCGATCGGCGTCGGAGTGGCCTGGGCGCGGCTGCGCAAGCGGCTGGGCGGCGACCTGGACGGCGCCCGGGTGCTGCGGACGTACGCGCGGCTCGGGATCGCCTCGGTGCCCGCCGCTCTGCTGAGCGGGGCGGCCTGCTACGAAATCGGCCACACGCTGGGCCAGGGCGTCGGCGGCTCGCTCCTCGCCCTGCTCGGCGGCGGTGCCCTTCTTGTCGGTGTCTTCTACGTGGCCGCACGCAAGATGCGCATCGAGGAGCTCAACTCAATGGTCGGCATGGTCCGCGGGCGCCTGGGGCGCTGAGGCGGGGGTACGCGCACAACCATCGTGCGTCGCTGTGTGTCGTGCATAGCGCCGGACTGTGGGCACAATTGGTTTCTGCGTCGGACAGCGCGCAACGGATGGGGAGGCAGGAACGACGGTGGCGGAACGGAGCACGGCTGCCGTCGACGTGGCAGACAACAGCGGTGACGAACCGCTGACCGCGAAGGCGGACCAGTCCACGTCCGACGGGGTGGCCCAGATGCGGAATCGGGAAACGGACGGCGACGAGTCGCCGGGGGCCGGCGGGACCGAGCATCCCGGAAAGGCGTCACCCCCCGAGCTGCACAGCGACCACAAACTCGCCAGACGCTATCGACTCGAAGAATGTCTCACCCGTCTGGACGGCTTCAGCAGCTGGCGTGCGGTGGACGAGAAGCTCCGCCGTGCCGTCGGTGTGCATGTGCTGCCGTCGGACCACCCGAGGGCCCGTTCCGTGCTGGCCGCGGCCCGCTCGTCGGCGCTGCTCGGCGACCCCCGCTTTGTGCAGGTGCTGGACGCCGTCGAGGAGAACGACCTCGTCTATGTCGTGCACGAGTGGCTGCCCGACGCCACCGAGCTGACCACCCTGCTGGCGTCGGGGCCCCTGGAGGCCCATGACGCCTACCAGATGGTCACCCATGTCTCCCAGGCGATGGCCGCCGCGCATCGCGAGGGACTCTCCCATCTGCGTCTGAACCCGGGCACGGTGCTGCGCACCTCCTCCGGCCAGTGGCGCATCCGGGGCCTCGCCGTGAACGCCGCCCTGCGCGGCATCTCATCCGACACCCCCCAGCGCACCGACACGGAGGCCCTCGGCGCACTCCTGTACGCCGCCCTCACCCAGCGCTGGCCCTACGACGAGGACGCCTTCGGCCTGTCCGGGCTGCCCAAGGGTGTCGGCCTGATCGCTCCCGACCAGGTGCGCGCCGGCGTCCACCGTGGGCTGTCCGAGCTCTCCATGCGGGCGCTGGCCAACAACGGTGCCACCGCCTCCCGCCACGAGACCCCGTGCACCACGCCCGAGGAACTGGCGAAGGCGGTCGGCGAGATGCCCCGCATCCGCCCCCCGGAGCCCGCGTTCACCGCCCCGCCGGAGTACCAGCGCACGACGTACCAGCAGGGCACGTACGGCCGTCCCTCGGGCCACCCCGGCATGACCCAGCCCGTGGCGGCCCCGCCGGCCCCGCTGCAGAGCCGTACCGGCAAGGCCCTCAAGTGGGTCGTGTCCGCGCTGCTGATCGCCGCGCTGGGGCTGGGAAGCTGGCAGTTGGCCGAGGCTCTGATGGACCAGGGCGACAAGTCCAACAACACCCATCCGACGCAGACGACCGACGGGAACGACAAGAACAGCGGCAAGCCCAAACCCGCCACCCCGATCAAGATCCAGGGCGCCCAGGAGTATGTCGCCAGCGGTGACCCCCAGGCACCCGACGACGTCGCGAAGACGTACGACGGTGACCGCTCCACTTTCTGGCGGACCAAGCGCTACAACGAGGGTCCGAAGCTGGCGCCGTACAAGCCCGGCGTGGGCATCGTCTACAACCTGGGCTCCGCGCAGCAGATCTCGACCGCGTCGATAGGGCTCCGGTACGGCGGCGACCACACAACGGTCCATCTCTACGCCACGGACTCACTGACGCCCTCGACCGGAGTCGACGGGATGAAGGAGATCGGAACCGCGACGACGACCGGCACCTCTCTCACGGTGAAGGCGGCGAAGTCGGTGAAGACGCAGTATGTGCTGCTGTGGATCACGGATGTGCCAGAGGCGCCCAGCGACGGCTACAGCGGTGCCGGCTACAAGCAGGCGATCACCGACGTGATGTTCACGAGCTGAGCAGACCGAGGGGGAGGGGGTCCGGTGGCGGACGATGCCGCATACGGTGGTGTAAGCGATCAGGACCTCCTCGCCCGTCATACAGAGGGCGATCCCGACGCCTTCGGGGAGCTGGTGCGTCGGCATCGCGACCGGCTGTGGGCCGTGGCCCTGCGGACGCTGGGGGACCGCGAGGAGGCCGCTGACGCCGTCCAGGACGCCCTTGTCTCCGCCTATCGGGCCGCCCATACCTTTCGCGGCCAGTCGGCCGTCACGACCTGGCTGCACCGGATCACCGTGAACGCCTGCCTGGACCGTGCCCGCAAGGCGGCGTCCAGGAAGACCTCGCCCGTCGATGACACGGAACGGCTGGAGCAGCTCCTGGAGCCGCACGAGTCGGCTGCCGCTCCGGCCGAGCGCAATGATCTGCACCGCGAGCTGCTGGAAGCCCTGGGCACTCTTCCGGCCGACCAGCGGGCCGCCCTGGTCCTTGTGGACATGCAGGGCTACCCGGTGGCGGAGGCCGCCCGCATCCTCGATGTGCCGACCGGCACGGTGAAGAGCCGCTGCGCCCGCGGCAGAGCCAGACTGCTGCCGCTGCTCACTCATCTACGGACGGAGAGCGGCGGCCAGGACGGCAAGAAGTCGGGTGGCGGGCGGAACCGGACGCAGGGGACGTCCGTCCCACCCGCAGCGGGACCACGTGACACCGGGTCAAGCGATTCAGCTGCTGTGAAGGGCGGAGGTGGGCGAGCGTGACATCCACGACCGGCACGGCCGGACACCCGGACGCCGAAGAGCTCTCCGACCTCAGCGAGGGGCTCCTCGCGCCGTCCCGTACCACCGACCTACGGCGGCATCTGGAGAACTGCGCCCTCTGCGCCGATGTGTATGACTCCCTCGAGGAGATCCGCGGTCTCCTGGGCACACTGCCGGTACCGCAGCGGATGCCGGACGATGTGGCGAGCCGCATCGACGCCGCACTGGCCGCGGAAGTCCCGCTGGGACCAGTGGCACCCGGCGGCACCGAGACTCCCTCCGCGAGGTCGGCCGTCCCGCATGTTTCACGTGAAACATCGACCACCTCTCCGACCGACCGCCCTTCGGGCCACAGCCGCGCGGCAACGGGACCCGGCCGTACACAGCGCACACGCCGCGGCGGCCGTAGGGCCGTCGCTCTGGGAGCCGTCTTCACGACCGCGGCCCTCGGCCTGGGCGCCCTGTTGGTGCAAACCCTGGGCGGCAGCGACACGGCCAAGACCCCGAACAGGCCCACCGCGCTGCACACCGACGCGGCCCACACCTACGCCGGAGCCACCCTGGAGAAGCAGGTGACCGACCTGCTCGCCGGACAGAAGACAGGCGGGGCCCGGGCCGGCAGCAGCAAGCCCTGGGGCGTCGAGTCCCAAGGTGACACGACGGGGTCCTCGGGCATGGAGCCCAACAGGACCTTCCAGGACACCACCGGCAGCGTGCCGAGCTGCGTCGAGCAGGCCATCCACACCGACCAGCCCGTGCTCGCCTCCGACAAGGGTGTGTACCAGGGAACCCTCGTCTATCTGCTCGTCGCCCCCGACGCCTCCGTCCCCACCAAGGTCACGGCCTATATCGTCGATGCCTCCTGTGTGAAGAAGGCATCGGTCACGCCCGGCACGGTGCTGCTGACGCGTTCGTACGCACGCCCCTGAGGGCTCCCGCGTCGGACGGTCCCTGCCCGGGTTTGGGTTGGCATCTGTGTGCGGTGCAGGGTACTGCGTGTGCCCGGACACACCGGGAATGCGCGCCCCTTAGGATCCGTTGGGTGGGGTGAGAGTACTGAGAGATGCTCCCACCGGCAGATGCAGCAGCAGTCTCCAGAGACGAGGAATGAAGCCGTGAGCGACGTCCGTAACGTGATCATCATCGGCTCCGGGCCCGCCGGCTACACGGCGGCGCTCTACACCGCCCGCGCTTCCCTGAAGCCGCTGGTGTTCGAGGGCGCCGTCACCGCGGGCGGTGCCCTGATGAACACGACCGAGGTGGAGAACTTCCCCGGCTTCCAGGACGGCATCATGGGCCCCGAGCTCATGGACAACATGCGCGCGCAGGCCGAGCGCTTCGGTGCCGAACTGATCCCGGACGATGTCGTCTCTGTCGACCTCAGCGGTGAGATCAAGACGGTCACGGACACTGCCGGCACGGTCCACAAGGCGAAGGCCGTCATCGTCACCACCGGCTCCCAGCACCGCAAGCTGGGTCTGCCGAACGAGGACGCCCTCTCCGGCCGCGGCGTCTCCTGGTGCGCCACCTGTGACGGGTTCTTCTTCAAGGACCAGGACATCGCCGTGATCGGCGGCGGCGACACCGCGATGGAGGAGGCCACCTTCCTGTCGCGCTTCGCCAAGTCGGTCACGATCGTCCACCGCCGTGACACCCTGCGCGCCTCCAAGGCGATGCAGGACCGTGCGTTCGCCGACCCGAAGATCAAGTTCGTCTGGGACAGCGAAGTCGCCGAGATCAAGGGCAGCCCGAAGCTGGAGAGCCTGACGCTGCGCAACCTGAAGACCGGCGAGCTGTCGGAGCTCCCGGTGACCGGTCTGTTCATCGCGATCGGCCACGACCCGCGCACCGAGCTCTTCAAGGGGCAGCTGGACCTCGACGAGGAGGGCTACCTGAAGGTGGACGCCCCCTCGACCCGGACCAACCTGACGGGTGTCTTCGGCGCCGGTGACGTCGTCGACCACACCTACCGGCAGGCGATCACCGCGGCCGGCACCGGCTGCTCCGCGGCTCTCGACGCCGAGCGTTTCCTCGCCGCTCTCGCGGACAGCGAGCAGCAGGCGGAGCCCGAGAAGACCACCGTCTGACCCCTCCCGCCCCACCGCACCACCGAGTTAAGGAGCCCACTGTGGCCGGCACCCTGAAGAACGTGACCGACGACTCTTTTGAGCAGGACGTGCTCAAGAGCGACAAGCCCGTCCTGGTGGACTTCTGGGCCGCCTGGTGCGGTCCGTGCCGCCAGATCGCCCCCTCGCTGGAGGCAATCGCCTCCGAGTACGGCGACAAGATCGAGATCGTCAAGCTCAACATCGACGAGAACCCCGCCACGGCAGCCAAGTACGGTGTCATGTCGATCCCGACCCTGAACGTCTACCAGGGTGGCGAGGTCGCCAAGACCATCGTCGGTGCCAAGCCGAAGGCTGCGATCGTCCGAGACCTCGAGGACTTCATCGCCGAGAAGTGAGCGAGACCGCCGCTGAGCCGAAGCGGCGATGTTTCACGTGAAACACGAATGGGCCAGCCCACCAGGGCTGGCCCATTCGCATGAGTGGCCCTTACAGCGGCCGCAGCGCCGGCTCCTTCTGTACGGCTCCCAGAAGCCGGTCCAGGGCCATCTCGACGTCTTCCTTCCAGGAGAGCGTCGAACGCAGCTCCAGCCGCAGCCGGGGATATGTGGGGTGCGGGCGTACCGTCTTGAAGCCCACGGCCAGAAGATGGTCGGCTGGAAGGAGACAGGCCGGCTCCTTCCAGCGGGCGTCACCAAAGGCCTCGATCGCCTTGAAGCCACGCCGCAGCAGATCCTTGGCCACCGTCTGCACCATGACACGTCCGAGCCCTTGGCCCTGGTACCCCGGCATGATGAAGGCGGTCATCAACTGGACCGCGTCCGGAGAGACCGGGCTCGTGGGGAACGCCGTGGAGCGCGGGACATAGGCAGGCGGCGCGTAGAGGACGAAACCCACCGGGACTTCGTCGACATAGACCACCCGGCCGCACGAACCCCAGTCCAGCAGAACGGCGGAGATCCACGCCTCCTTCTCCAGCCCGGAGGTTCCGGCCTTTACCGCTGCCTCACCACTGACGGGGTCCAACTCCCAGAAGACACACGCGCGACAGCGCTTGGGAAGGTCCGGAAGGTTGTCCAGCGTGAGCGGTACGAGCCGACGCCCCATGAAGGCAGTTCCTCACTTCCTTCGCCCGCAGCGCCACGGGCGGCTGTCAGAGCGCTCCGCTCCCTGAGCAGGCTGCCGACGAACCCGCCGACCGCCCCCAGGCTCAAGCCCGCAGTCACCAGTCCGGTACGGCTCATGGCTCGCATGGCCCCCGCCTCCCCACTGAAGGTACTGCCAGGTGGATGCGCCATACCCGATCGCATCGTATCCATGATGCGATTCCCTCGATACCGCCTGAAAGCAAAGAGCGGGCCGTGTTCCGGTACACACCGGACACAGCCCGCCTTCTCCCCATGGATCGATCGGCCCCGGCCGACATCGCCAGCCGACGTCACCGGGAGACTCAGTCCTCCGGCTCCTCGATGTCGTCATCCACCAGGCTCCGCTGAAGGACCGGCCCCTCACCCGGCGCGAGGGTGCTCAGAATCCGCTCGAGATCGTCCATCGAAGCGAACTCGACGGTGATCTTGCCCTTCTTCTGACCGAGGTCGACCTTCACCCGGGTCTCGAAACGATCCGAGAGCCGGCCGGCCAGGTCGCTGAGCGCGGGAGAGACACGAGCACCGGCGCGCGGCCCCTTGGAGCGCGGCGCACTCTGCGGCCGGGACCCCATGAGCGTGACGATCTCCTCGACGGCCCGCACGGACAGACCCTCGGCCACGATCCGGTGAGCCAGCCGGTCCTGCTCCTCCGAGTCCTCCACGGACAGCAGGGCTCGGGCATGTCCGGCGGACAGCACCCCGGCGGCTACCCGGCGCTGCACAGCCGGCGACAGCTTCAGCAGCCGCAGCGTGTTGGACACCTGCGGGCGCGACCGGCCGATGCGGTCGGCCAGTTGGTCATGGGTGCAGTTGAAGTCCTTGAGGAGCTGGTCGTAGGCGGCAGCTTCTTCCAGCGGATTCAGCTGAGCCCGGTGCAGGTTCTCCAGAAGGGCGTCCAGGAGAAGCTTCTCGTCGTCCGTGGCCCGCACGATCGCCGGGATGGCCTCCAGACCGGCCTCACGGCAGGCCCGCCAGCGCCGCTCGCCCATGATGAGCTCATAGCGCGAGGACGCCAGCTGCCGCACCACGATCGGCTGGAGCAGCCCGACCTCCTTGATGGAGGTGACGAGCTCGGCGAGCGCGTCCTCGTCGAACACCTCACGAGGCTGCCGGGGGTTCGGCGTGATCGAGTCGAGGGGCAGCTCGGCGAAGTGGGCACCCACCGGAGACACGGCGGTCTCCGTGGTGCCGACCGTCGGCTCCTCGGTTTCATGTGAAACAGACGGAAGTGTGGCCACCTTCGCGGCCGCCACTCCTCGGTCCGTGGTCAGTACCGGCCCCGCCCCGGGCGCGGCGGACGGACCGCCGACTGCCGCAGCCGGGGCCGTCGCCTTCTCTCCTGTCGGGGCGGCAGGGATCAGTGCGCCGAGACCACGGCCCAGCCCCCTCCGTCGCTCGCTCACTGGATCCCCTCCACCATGCTCTGTTCCGTCTGGGCGCCCATGTGGGCGTGCTGCGCGTCATAGCTGACGCCGACACCCTTGAGCGCGATTTCCCGTGCCGCCTCAAGATACGAGAGAGCGCCGCTCGAACCCGGATCGTAGGTCAGCACCGTCTGTCCGTAGCTCGGCGCCTCCGAGATACGGACCGAGCGGGGAATGCTCGTCCTCAGCACCTCGTCGCCGAAGTGGCTGCGCACCTCTTGCGCGACCTGAGACGCAAGGCGCGTCCGGCCGTCGTACATGGTGAGCAGAATGGTCGACACATGCAGAGCGGGGTTGAGGTGCCCCCGCACCAGGTCGACATTACGCAGCAGCTGTCCCAGACCCTCCAGGGCGTAGTACTCGCACTGGATCGGGATGAGGACCTCCTGCCCGGCCACCAACGCGTTGACCGTCAAGAGGCCGAGCGAGGGTGGGCAGTCGATGAGGATGTAGTCCAGCGGCTGCTCATAGGCCTGGATCGCGCGCTCCAGCCGGCTCTCCCGGGCCACGAGAGACACCAGCTCGATCTCCGCACCGGCGAGATCGATGGTGGCGGGGGCACAGAAGAGGCCCTCGACATCGGGAACGGGCTGGACCACCTCAGCGAGAGGCTTGCTCTCGACCAAGACGTCGTAGATGGAAGGAACTTCTGCGTGGTGGTCGATCCCCAGCGCAGTGGATGCATTGCCCTGAGGGTCGAGGTCGATCACCAGGACACGGCCACCGTGGAGCGCAAGTGACGCGGCGAGGTTGACCGTCGTCGTGGTCTTACCCACCCCGCCCTTCTGGTTGGCGACCACGATGACCCGGGTCTGCTCGGGTCGCGGCAGGCCCTCACCGGCGCGCCCCAGTGCCTCCACCGCCAGTTGGGCAGCACGACCGATGGGAGTGTCGTCCATCGGGGGCGGTGTTTCACGTGAAACATCCTCCCCCATCGATTCGGTACGGGGACCGGGGACCGGATCGGTCATCGGTCCCGCGATGTTGGCGTCGGACCGCAAGGATTCACTCTCCTCGACTACAGGCTCGCAATGAACAGAGCCTCCCATGCCTTCGGGGTCGTGAACCAGTGAGGTCTGGCCTTCTGTGGAGAAATCCACCTCTGTGGACAACTCCGTGCCCTTCACGGGGGACGAAGCCCTCGAGGTGGACACCTCTCCGAGGGTTCCGAGCGGTTTGCGGTCGCGGGGTTCGGCCGCAGCCCGGCCGCGACTGATGATGCCGTGCAGGAGTGAGCGACGTTTCACGTGAAACACGATGCACAGCGGCCCTGACCGGACCTCCGCGACACTCCGAGATGCGTAGACGGGGCAGCTTGTGTGGAGTACGAGGGCTCATCGAGAATGCGCGCCCGATCAGCGGCGCCGTCGCGTCCGCCCCGTACGGGCCGCCTTCGCCCGCTTGGCCGCGAAGCGTACACCGCCGGGGCTTTCCCCCACCTCTACCCGCACCACGGTCGACAGCGGCTCCACAATGCCCTCGCCGACATGGAGGATGGATGTCTCCACGGCGCCAAGTTTCGCCAGGGCGGTGGCGGCGCTCTTCAGCTCCTCCTCGGCCGTGTCACCCTTCAGAGCAAGCATCTCCCCGTAGGGGCGCAGCAGGGGGATGCCCCAGGTGGCCAGACGGTCCAGCGGGGCAACGGCCCGGGCGGTGACCACATGGACCGGCTGGATCTTGCCCATGACCTCCTCGGCGCGACCACGGACGACGGTCACGTGGTCCAGCCCCAGCAGCTCGACGACCTCGCTGAGGAAGTTGGTGCGCCGCAGCAAGGGCTCCAGCAGCGTGATCTTCAGGTCCTCCCGGACGAGCGCGAGGGGAATGCCGGGTAGTCCGGCACCGGAGCCCACATCGCACACGGTGACCCCCTCGGGCACGACCTCCGAGAGCACCGCGCAGTTCAGCAGATGACGCTCCCACAGCCGGGGCACTTCCCTCGGGCCGATGAGACCGCGCTGCACACCCGCTTCCGCGAGCAGTTCCGCATAGCGGACCGCATCCGCGAAGCGATCACCGAACACCTCGCGCGCCTGCTCCGGCGCAGGGGGAAGCGCTGCTGCCTCCGTCACGGGGACCGTCCTTCCGTACCGCACGAGCGCACTGAGCGCAGACCACCAGAACTATCAGGGACTACCGGCTGCCGGGCACACAGCCGCCAGGAACTACAGGCTGACAAAGTTCGGCCCCGCCTGCTCAACAGACGGGGCCGGAGAAAGCTGCGAACCGATTCAGGCAGGAAGCACGACAACGAAGCGCTGCGGCTCCTCGCCCTCGGACTCGCTGCGCAGGCCCGCGGCCTTGACCGCGTCATGGACGACCTTGCGCTCGAAGGGCGTCATCGGCTTGAGCTTGACGGGCTCGCCGGAGCTCTTGACCTCGGCCACCGCCTCGGCGCCGAGTTCCGAGAGCTCCGCACGCTTCTTGGCGCGGTATCCGGCGACGTCCAGCATCAGCCGGCTGCGGTCGCCCGTCTCCCGGTGCACGGCCAGGCGCGTCAGCTCCTGGAGTGCCTCCAGCACCTCGCCGTCACGACCGACCAGCTTCTGCAGATCCCGGCTGGCCGTGTCGCTGATGATCGACACGGACGCGCGGTCGGCCTCGACGTCCATGTCGATGTCGCCGTCGAGATCGGCGATGTCCAGCAGACCCTCGAGGTAGTCCGCCGCGATCTCGCCCTCCTGCTCCAGGCGGGTCAGGGTGTCTGCACCCTCGGCAGCCGCGGAGGTGGTGCCTTCCGTCACGGGATGGACTCCTTCTTACTTCTTGGACGGGGACTTGGGCCGCTGCGGCCCCTTGCGCTGGCCGGACTGAGCCCTGCTGCGGGTACTGGAGCCGGGCTGCTTCTTCTTGGCGGTGTCGCCCGGCTTGCTGTCCTGCGGCTCGTCGGACTTGGTCAGCGACGGCGACGAAGGCGACTCCTCGGAATCATCCGCCGACTTGGGCCCACCGGACTGACGCTGGGACTTGGTCTGCCGCTTGGGCTGCTGGCGCTTGGGGGCCCCGGTGCCCGGCGTACCGTCCTCGACGGTGGCGACGGCCACGGCCTCGCTCTTCTCCACGGTGCCGTCGGCCTGGGCCGCGAGGCCCGCCTTGGTGAGACCGTTGATGAACTTGCGCTCGAACTCGTTGCGGTCACGGCCCTTGGCGACGATCGCCTTGACGATGGCCTTCTCGCTCCGCCTGCGGATCTTGCCGTGGTGCGTGACGTGCTTGGTCAGACGCTCCAGGTAGGCGGCCTGAGCCTTGGAACCCGGGGTCGGGTTGTTGTGGATGACGTACATCTGCTGGCCCATGGTCCACACGTTGGTGGTCAGCCAGTAGACGAGGACACCGACCGGGAAGTTGATACCGAAGACGGCGAACATGACCGGGAAGACGTACATCAGCATCTTCTGCTGCTGCATGAACGGCGTCTTCACCGTGGTGTCGACGTTCTTCGTCATCAGCTGGCGCTGCGTGTAGAACTGCGACGCCGACATCAGGACGATCATGATCGCGGTGACGACCCGCACGTCGGTCAGCGAGGCGCCGAGGGCGGCGACCTTGTCCGCACCGTCGGTGAACTTCGCGGCCAGCGGGGCACCGACGATGTGCGCCTTACGGGCGCTGGCGAGCAGCGGCTCGTTGATGACGCCGATCGTCTTGCCCGTCGCGATGCCGTTGAGCACGTGGTAGAGGGCGAAGAAGAACGGGGACTGCGCCAGGATGGGAAGGCACGAGGAGAGCGGGTTGGTACCCGACTCCTTGTACAGCTTCATCATCTCTTCGGACTGGCGCTGCTTGTCGTTCTTGTAGCGCTCCTGGATCTTCTTCATTTCGGGCTGCAGCGTCTGCATCGCCCGAGTCGCCTTGATCTGCTTCACGAAGAGCGGGACCAGGCAGATACGGATCAGAATCACCAGGGACACGATGGACAGGCCCCAGGCCCAACCCGTGTCGGCGCCGAAGATCGCGCCATACACCGTGTGGAACTGGACGATGACCCAGGAGACAGGTGTCGTGATGAAGCTGAAGAGGCTGGCAATCGTGTCCACTAATCATGCTCCTTGGGCATGGGACGAGGTCTCTGCGGCCGGGCTCGAGGAGAGGTTCCCCTCGGTGGCCGGTTCGGCGGCGGAGGGCCCGCCCTTGCGTGCGCGCCAGGCGTCGCGCAGCATTTCGTGCCACCGCGGGCGCTTGCGCGGCGGGACATAATCCACACCGCCGAGCGACCACGGATTGCATCGCAGGATGCGCCAGGCGGTCAGTGCCGTTCCCTTGATCGCACCGTGCCGGTCGATGGCTGTGTAGCCGTAGTGAGAACACGAGGGGTAGTACTTGCACACCGGCCCCAGCAGTGGACTGATCGTCCACTGGTAGATCTTGATCAGGGCCAGCAGTGGGTACTTCATCGCGCGCCCCCTCCTCCCAGCAGCCGCTGCAGGGCGGCGTCCAGGTCTCGGGCCAGCTGTGCAGGGTCGGCGTCACCCGATCCGGGCAGCGCTCGTACGACTACCAGGCTACCGGGGGGCAACAGGGCCACTCGGTCTCGCATGAGATGGCGAAGCCTGCGCTTCACCTTGTTGCGTATGACCGCTCCGCCCACGGCCTTGCTCACGACGAAACCCGCACGCGTCGGGGGAGCGCTCTCCCCAGGCGCGTGCGGGTCCGTGGCACCGCTACGAAGGTGGACGACGAGAAGCGGGCGTCCGGCCCGACGTCCTCGGCGTACCGCGGTCGCGAAGTCCTCGCGCCGCCTCAGCCGATGCTCGGTAGGCAGCACGTCATGACCTGTGCGCGATCAGGCGGACAGACGGGCGCGACCCTTGCTACGGCGGGACGCCAGGATGGCGCGGCCGGCACGGGTGCGCATACGCAGCCGGAAGCCGTGGGTCTTCGCGCGACGACGGTTGTTCGGCTGGAAGGTGCGCTTGCTCACTCGGGGGCTCCAGTAATGATTCGGTGGTTGGCGGGGTGTCGCCTGGCTGTCACCGTGCGCCCACGAGTAGCTCGCATTACGCCCGAGTGCACCGCTTCCCGATCACCGACATGTTCCCTGGTCGGAACTGGTACGTGATCTGTGCCCATCGGAGGCAGGCGGCAGCAGCCATCGACAACTCGACCTGGTTACGGTACGCGGGCCCGCGCCGTCCGGTCAAACCAGCGAGCCATGAGAGACACTTGTCCACAGGCTGGGGACAACAACTTGAACCACGCCGGTCGCCCTGACTACCGTGACTGGACTCCGATTCGTTCCCTTGGCGCCCGCCCAGCTGTTTCGTCCCGGGCCCGACCCGCCCGACCTGTATTCCGACCCTCCCGCGACCGCGTGTGCGTGGGACCTGTGAGAGAGCGTGCCCTGTGGCTGACGTACCTGCCGATCTTGCCGCAGTGTGGCCGCGAGTACTCGAGCAGCTCCTCGGTGAGGGGCGTGGGCCGGGGGTCGAGGCGAAGGACGAGCACTGGATCCGGCGCTGCCAGCCGCTGGCGCTGGTCGCCGACACCGCCCTGCTCGCGGTGCCGAACGAGTTCGCGAAGGGTGTCCTGGAAGGCCGGCTGGCGCCGATCGTCAGCGACACGCTCAGCCGTGAGTGCGGCCGCCCCATCCGCATCGCGATCACCGTCGACGACTCCGCGGGCGAGCCCCCGGCACCGGCCCCGTCCGCCCAGCCGCGCTACGAGGAGCCCGAGCTCCCCGGTCGCGACCCCTACGACTCCCGGAGCGGTTACGAGGGATACGGCCGCCACCGCGCGGACGACCACCGAGCGGGCCGGGCCGACCAGCTGCCCACCGCCCCCGCGGACCAGCCCCCGGCCGCCCGCACGGACCAGCTCCCGCGCACCCGCGCCGACCAGCTGCCGCACGCCCGTCCCGCGTATCCGGGGGAGTACCAGCGCCCCGAGCCCGGCGCCTGGCCGCGCTCGTCGCAGGACGACTACGGCTGGCAGCAGCAGCGTCTCGGCTTTCCCGAGCGCGACCCGTACGCGACGCCGGCGCCCGACTACCGCACGCAGTCACTGGAGCGCTCGCCGTACGAGCAGCAGCGCCCGGACTACGACGGCGCGCGCTCCGACTTCGACCAGTCGCGCCCGGACCGGCGCGAGCTGCCGGAGCCACCCTCCGGCGGCGGCCATGTGCACCGGGGCGGTCCGGCGGGCCCGGGCCTGCCCCCCACCGGCGCGCCCGGCCCGCTGGCCGCGCAGCCCGCGCCGGCGACCGGCCCGGGCGAGCCCACCGCGCGGCTCAACCCGAAGTACCTCTTCGACACGTTCGTCATCGGCGCCTCGAACCGGTTCGCGCACGCGGCCGCGGTCGCCGTCGCCGAGGCACCGGCGAAGGCGTACAACCCCCTCTTCATCTACGGCGAGTCGGGCCTCGGCAAGACGCATCTGCTGCATGCCATCGGCCACTACGCGCGCAGCCTCTACCCGGGCACCCGGGTGCGGTACGTGAGCTCCGAGGAGTTCACCAACGAGTTCATCAACTCGATCCGCGACGGCAAGGCGGACGCGTTCCGCAAGCGCTACCGCGACATGGACATCCTGCTGGTCGACGACATCCAGTTCCTGGCGCAGAAGGAGTCGACGCAGGAGGAGTTCTTCCACACCTTCAACACGCTCCACAACGCCAACAAGCAGATCGTGCTGTCCTCGGACCGGCCGCCCAAGCAGTTGGTCACCCTGGAGGACCGGCTGCGCAACCGCTTCGAGTGGGGCCTGATCACCGACGTCCAGCCGCCCGAGCTGGAGACGCGTATCGCGATCCTGCGCAAGAAGGCGGTGCAGGAACAGCTCAACGCCCCGCCGGAGGTACTGGAGTTCATCGCCTCCCGCATCTCGCGGAACATCCGGGAGCTGGAGGGCGCGCTGATCCGGGTGACGGCGTTCGCGTCGCTCAACCGTCAGCCCGTGGACCTCGGTCTGACGGAGATCGTGCTGAAGGACCTGATCCCCGGCGGCGAGGACGCGGCGCCCGAGATCACCGCGACGGCCATCATGGCCGCCACCGCCGACTACTTCGGCCTGACGGTGGAGGACCTGTGCGGCACCTCGCGCGGTCGGGCCCTGGTGACCGCCCGGCAGATCGCGATGTATCTGTGCCGTGAGCTGACGGATCTGTCGCTGCCGAAGATCGGCGCCCAGTTCGGGGGCCGCGACCACACGACGGTGATGCACGCCGACCGCAAGATCCGCGCGCTGATGGCCGAGCGGCGCTCCATCTACAACCAGGTCACCGAGCTGACGAACCGCATCAAGAACGGCTGACGGCCGCACCCGCGCACCACCGCTGAGGGCGCCCCCGGGAATCTTCCCCAGGGGCGCCCCGGCCGTTCCCGGGCACCCTGTGGGGCCCCGGGCGGGCGCCTCCGGACGCTTCCGGACGCCCTCTCGTCCCGTTCCTCGGGCCCCCGCGTGCGCCCGCTCCCGAGGAAGCGGGGTCCCTCTGCGGTCAGCTCGTCGGCAACCTGCTGTTCGAATACCTGCCGGGTTACGGCCACTCTCCACAGATACGGCGACTTTCTTCCGTCCACATGCTGGGGACTGCCGAGTTGTCCAGATCGCATCCACAGGCCGACCCGTCGAAAGACCATCCCGCCAGGTCAGCCGCTTGTGGATTGGTGGACGAACGATCTCCACAGACTGTGGACGAAACAAAGATCCACAGGCTGTGTACGAAGTTGTCCACCGACGACCCACAGACTGTGGCCGGTTGTCCCCAGTGTTCCCCAGCTTCTCCACATGCCTGTCCACTGTTCGGCAACGTGACGCGGCTTCTCACCGGACGGAGTGAAAGGCGTCACACCAAGGTGCCTGGTTGGGCTGTGGGAAAGGTGGGTAAAGCTGGGGACGGCACTGGGGAGAAGTGCCCCTCGGCTGTGCACGGGGTGTGCAGAACTTTCCGTTCTCCACAGATACGCCTGGTTGTCCACCGCCGCCGCCCACAGGGTCAGTGGACAAAATCTTGCCGCTGAGCTGGGAAAACGCAGTTATCCACGGTTTCCACAGGCCCTACTACTACCCCTACTCAGAGAGTCCGGGGAATTCGTCTGGAAGCGGGGCCTGTGCACAACTCGCCCTCCGGCCGTCGACCGCGCCTCATCACGACTTGACCCCGAGAGGCACCGACTGTCAGCGGTGTGCGTCAGACTGGTCCCCGGTGTCCTTCCCGTCACAGGGGCTCTCGACACCGAGTCAGACGAGAAGGCCAGCAGGGCGAGAACGCCGGCAACAGCAGGAGGCGGCTTACGGTGAAGATCCGGGTGGAACGCGACGTACTCGCGGAGGCAGTGGCCTGGGCGGCGCGCAGCCTCCCGGCCCGTCCGCCGGCGCCTGTCCTCGCCGGCCTGCTGCTGAAGGCCGAGGACGGTCAGCTGAGCCTCTCCAGCTTCGACTACGAGGTCTCGGCGCGCGTGTCGGTGGAGGCCGAGGTCGAGGAGGAGGGCACGGTCCTCGTGTCCGGCCGTCTCCTCGCCGACATCTCCCGCGCCCTCCCCAACCGCCCGGTGGAGATCTCCACAGACGGTGTACGGGCGACGGTGGTCTGCGGCTCCTCGCGGTTCACCCTCCACACCCTCCCTGTGGAGGAGTACCCGGCGCTGCCCCAGATGCCGAACGCGACGGGCACGGTCCCGGGCGAGGTCTTCGCCTCCGCCGTGCAGCAGGTCGCCATCGCCGCCGGCCGCGACGACACCCTGCCCGTGCTCACCGGTGTCCGCATCGAGATCGAGGGCGACACGGTCACGCTGGCCTCCACCGACCGCTACCGCTTCGCGGTCCGCGAGTTCCTGTGGAAGCCGGAGAACCCGGACGCGTCCGCGGTCGCCCTGGTGCCCGCCAAGACCCTCCTGGACACCGCCAAGGCGCTGACGAGCGGTGACTCCGTGATCCTGGCGCTGTCCGGCTCGGGTGCGGGCGAGGGACTCATCGGTTTCGAGGGCGCCGGCCGGCGTACGACGACCCGTCTGCTGGAGGGCGACCTCCCGAAGTACCGCACGCTGTTCCCGACGGAGTTCAACTCGGTGGCGACCATCGAGACCGCCCCCTTCGTGGAGGCCGTCAAGCGCGTGGCCCTGGTCGCCGAGCGCAACACCCCGGTGCGGCTCAGCTTCGAGCAGGGCGTGCTGATCCTGGAGGCCGGCTCCAGCGACGACGCACAGGCTGTGGAAAGGGTCGACGCCCACCTGGAGGGCGACGACATCTCGATCGCCTTCAACCCGACCTTCCTGCTGGACGGTCTGAGCGCCATCGACTCCCCGGTGGCCCAGCTGTCCTTCACGACGTCCACGAAGCCCGCGCTGCTCGGCGGCAAGCCGGCCGTGGACGCCGAGGCGGACGACGCGTACAAGTACCTGATCATGCCGGTGCGGCTCAGCGGCTGACGGCTGTCCACAGGACGCCCCGGGCCCGGTGGATCACCGGGCCCGGCGGGTAAACCCGCAGGTGAGAGGGGCTACGCATGAGCGCGTGGGCCCACAGGTGTGCATGAGGACCCGGGTTTAGGCTCGGACGCAGGTACGAAAGTGCCCTCATGCCACATCGCAACCTAAGGAACAACTGATGGAGCTCGGTCTCGTCGGCCTCGGCAAGATGGGCGGCAACATGCGCGAGCGGATCCGCCGCGCAGGCCACACCGTCATCGGATACGACCGCAACCCGGACCTCGCCGACGTCCACAGCCTCGAAGAGCTTGTGGACAAGCTGCAGGCCCCGCGGGTGGTGTGGGTGATGGTCCCGGCCGGTGGCCCGACCCAGTCCACGATCGACGAGCTGGCCAAGCTGCTGGAGCCCGGTGACGTCGTCGTGGACGGCGGCAACTCCCGCTGGACGGACGACGAGAAGCACGCCGAGGAACTCGCGGCCAAGGGCATCGGCTTCGTCGACTGCGGTGTCTCCGGCGGCGTCTGGGGCCTGGAGAACGGCTACGCGCTGATGTACGGCGGCGACGCCGCGGACGTCGCCAAGGTGCAGCCGGTCTTCGACGCCCTCAAGCCCGAGGGCGCCTTCGGCGCGGTGCACGCGGGCAAGGTCGGCGCGGGCCACTTCGCGAAGATGGTCCACAACGGCATCGAGTACGCGATGATGCAGGCCTACGCCGAGGGCTGGGAGCTGCTGGAGAAGGTCGACTCCGTGGAGAACGTTCGCGAGGTCTTCCGTTCCTGGCAGGAGGGCACGGTCATCCGCTCCTGGCTGCTGGACCTCGCGGTCAACGCCCTCGACGAGGACGAGCACCTGGACAAGCTGCGCGGCTGGGCGGCCGACTCCGGCGAGGGCCGCTGGACCGTGGAGGCGGCCATCGACAACGCGGTGCCGCTGCCGGCGATCACCGCGTCGCTGTTCGCGCGCTTCAGCTCGCGGCAGGACGACTCGCCGCAGATGAAGATGATCGCGGCGCTGCGGAACCAGTTCGGCGGCCACGCGGTCGAGAAGAAGTGATCCACAGGACCGCCCGGCGGTCCACACACCCCTGAGGGAGGTCGGCGAACGACCATGCACGTCACGCATCTGTCGCTGGCCGACTTCCGCTCGTACGCCCGGGTCGAGGTCCCGCTCGACCCGGGCGTCACCGCCTTCGTCGGTCCCAACGGCCAGGGCAAGACCAACCTCGTGGAAGCGGTCGGCTATCTCGCCACCCTCGGCAGCCACCGCGTCTCCTCCGACGCCCCCCTGGTCCGGATGGGCGCCGAGCGCGCGATCATCCGGGCGCAGGTCCGGCAGGGCGACCGACAGCAACTGGTCGAACTGGAGCTGAACCCGGGCAGGGCCAACCGCGCCCGCATCAACAGGTCCTCGCAGGTCAGACCACGTGACGTGCTCGGCATCGTGCGCAGCGTGCTGTTCGCGCCCGAGGACCTCGCGCTGGTCAAGGGCGACCCCGGCGAGCGCCGCCGCTTCCTGGACGAGCTGATCACCGCCCGCTCCCCGCGTATGGCGGCCGTCCGCTCCGACTACGACCGGGTCCTCAAGCAGCGCAACACCCTCCTCAAGTCGGCCGCGCTGGCCCGCCGCCACGGCGGCCGCTCCATGGACCTGTCCACGCTCGACGTCTGGGACCAGCACCT
Source organism: Streptomyces sp. NPDC001222 (assembly GCF_042896945.1). Taxonomy (NCBI): domain Bacteria; kingdom Bacillati; phylum Actinomycetota; class Actinomycetes; order Kitasatosporales; family Streptomycetaceae; genus Streptomyces; species Streptomyces sp. NPDC001222. The sequence goes on along the minus strand of NZ_JBIAXT010000007.1, from coordinate 152,474 downwards.
CGCGCGCGCGGGCGCGGAGCTGCTCGCCCAGCGCCTCGACCTGATCGCCGCGCTCCAGCCGCTCGCCGACAAGGCGTACGAGCAGCTGGCCCCCGGCGGCGGCCCCCTCGCCCTGGAGTACAAGCCGTCCGCGGCCGGCGAGGCCCACACCCGCGAGGCCCTCTACGAGCAGCTGACGGCCGCGCTCGCCGAGGCCCGCAAGCAGGAGATCGAGCGCGGCGTCACCCTGGTGGGACCCCATCGCGACGATCTGCTCCTCAAACTCGGTCAGCTGCCCGCCAAGGGGTACGCGTCCCACGGCGAGTCCTGGTCCTACGCGCTGGCGCTGCGCCTGGCGTCGTACGACCTCCTCCGTGCGGAGGGCAACGAGCCGGTGCTCGTCCTCGACGACGTCTTCGCCGAGCTGGACACCCGCCGCCGCGAGCGCCTCGCCGAGCTGGTGGCGCCCGGTGAGCAGGTCCTGGTGACCGCCGCGGTCGACGACGACGTACCGCACGTACTGACAGGGACGCGGTACGCCGTGTCCGACGGCACCGTGGAGCGCGCATGAGCACCGGCGAACCCGCACCGAAGAAGACCCCCGAGCTGTCGGGCGTGGACCTCGCGCGCGTGGCGCTCCGAGCCGCCAAGGAGCAGGCACGCGCGCGGGGGGACGCGGCACAGCAGAAGAAGCAGGCGCGACGCGGCGGCCTGCGCTCCGGCGCGCGCGCCGACGGCCGCGACCCCATGGCGCTCGGGGCGGCCATCAACCGGCTGATCACCGAGCGCGGCTGGGAGACCCCGGCGGCGGTCGGCGGTGTGATGGGCCGCTGGCCGCAGATCGTCGGCGAGGACCTGGCCAAGCACTGCGTCCCGCAGCGGTACGACGAGGACGAGCGCGTTCTGACCGTGGGCTGCGACTCCACGGCCTGGGCCACGCAGCTGCGGCTGCTGGCCCCGCAGCTGGTCGCGCGGCTGAACGACGATCTCGGGCACGGAACGGTCCGGTTGATCAAGGTCCATGGGCCCGGCGGCCCCGCCCGCCGCTTCGGCCCCCTGCGCGCCCCGGGGAGCACGGGCCCCGGCGACACCTACGGGTGACCGACATCACGTCGGGCCGTCGGACGCATGCGCCGACGGCCCTTTCACTGTGCTCGCGCGCGGTTGCGAACGCCCACCGGACTCCGACGTTGCCAAGGGTTGACAGCCGGAAGCGCTGAGTGCCGCGTAGAGCCCCTTGGAGACCCGTTCCGCATATGGGGAGTCGGGCGAGACCGGTTGAGGGCGGCACATGCGGATCCAGGTACCGGCAAACCCCCATCACTGTCGGCGCTACCGGTAGACTGGGTGACAATCCCGCCCCGATCGTGGGGACCGTCCGGGTAACGCTGAGCAACGCTGATCAAGGCTTACCAACGCAACACGCCGCAGCCGCTCCGGCAACCGCCGACGAGCCTGGCTTGTGCTGTGCCAGAAAGGGCGCTTCGTGGCCGATTCCGGCAACCCCAACGAGAACATCCCCTCCACCGACGCCGACGCGGCGACCAGCGCGAACGGCGAGGTGACTGCGTCGTACGACGCCAGCGCCATCACCGTCCTCGAGGGTCTGGACGCGGTCCGCAAGCGACCCGGTATGTACATCGGCTCGACCGGTGAGCGTGGACTGCACCACCTCGTGTACGAGGTCGTCGACAACTCGGTCGACGAGGCGCTGGCCGGCTACGCGGACACGATCGACGTGACGATCCTCGCCGACGGCGGTGTGCGTGTCGTCGACAACGGCCGCGGTATTCCGGTGGGCATCGTCCCTTCCGAGAACAAGCCTGCCGTCGAGGTCGTGCTGACCGTGCTGCACGCAGGCGGCAAGTTCGGCGGCGGCGGCTACGCGGTCTCCGGTGGTCTGCACGGCGTCGGCGTCTCCGTCGTGAACGCCCTGTCCGGCAAGGTTTCCGTCGAGGTCAAGACCGACGGATACCGCTGGACGCAGGACTACAAGATGGGCGTCCCCACAGCGCCGCTCCAGCGGCACGAGCCCACCGACGAGACCGGCACCTCGGTCACCTTCTGGGCCGACCCGGACATCTTCGAGACGACCGAGTACTCCTTCGAGACGCTCTCGCGGCGCTTCCAGGAGATGGCGTTCCTCAACAAGGGCCTGACGATCAGGCTCACCGACGAGCGCGAGTCGGCGAAGGCCACGACCGGGGCGGACGAGGCGGGTGCCGACGAGAAGGCCGAGGTCAAGACCGTCACGTACCACTACGAGGGCGGCATCGTCGACTTCGTGAAGTACCTCAACTCCCGCAAGGGAGACGTGGTGCACCCCACCGTGATCGACCTGGAGGCCGAGGACAGGGACAAGAGCCTGTCCCTCGAGGTCGCGATGCAGTGGAACAGCGGCTACAGCGAGGGCGTGTACTCCTTCGCCAACATCATCCACACCCACGAGGGCGGTACGCACGAAGAGGGCTTCCGCGCCGCGCTGACCTCGCTGATCAACAAGTACGCGCGGGACAAGAAGCTGCTGCGCGACAAGGACGACAACCTCACCGGTGACGACATCCGTGAGGGCCTGACCGCGATCATCTCGGTCAAGCTGAGCGAGCCGCAGTTCGAGGGCCAGACCAAGACCAAGCTCGGCAACACCGAGGCGAAGACCTTCGTCCAGAAGGCGGTCTACGAGCACCTCAACGACTGGCTGGACCGCAACCCGAACGAGGCGACGGACATCGTCCGCAAGGGCATCCAGGCGGCCACCGCGCGCGTGGCGGCCCGCAAGGCCCGTGACCTCACCCGCCGCAAGGGCCTGCTGGAGACGGCGTCGCTGCCGGGCAAGCTGTCCGACTGCCAGTCGAACGACCCCACCAAGTGCGAGATCTTCATCGTCGAGGGTGACTCCGCCGGCGGCTCGGCCAAGTCCGGCCGCAACCCGCAGTACCAGGCGATCCTCCCGATCCGAGGCAAGATCCTCAACGTCGAGAAGGCGCGGATCGACAAGATCCTGCAGAACCAGGAGATCCAGGCACTGATCTCCGCCTTCGGCACCGGCGTGCACGAGGACTTCGACATCTCCAAGCTCCGCTATCACAAGATCATCCTGATGGCGGACGCCGATGTCGACGGCCAGCACATCAACACCCTGCTGCTGACCTTCCTGTTCCGCTTCATGCGGCCACTGGTCGAGGCCGGCCACGTGTTCCTCTCCCGTCCGCCGCTCTACAAGATCAAGTGGGGCCGGGACGACTTCGAGTACGCGTACTCGGACCGCGAGCGGGACGCGCTGATCGAGCTGGGCCGCCGCAACGGCAAGCGGATCAAGGACGACTCGGTGCAGCGCTTCAAGGGCCTCGGCGAGATGAACGCCGAGGAGCTGCGGGTGACCACCATGGACATCGACCACCGCGTCCTCGGCCAGGTCACCCTCGACGACGCGGCCCAGGCCGACGACCTCTTCTCGGTCCTGATGGGCGAGGACGTCGAGGCACGCCGCGCGTTCATCCAGCGCAACGCCAAGGACGTCCGCTTCCTCGACATCTGAGTCGGTCTCAGCTGACCGCACCAGGAAGGATCTTCACCAGCAATGGCCGACGAGAACACCCCCGTGACACCTGAAGAGGGCGGCGACACCCTGCGCATCGAGCCTGTCGGGCTCGAGACGGAGATGCAGCGCTCGTACCTCGACTACGCGATGTCCGTCATCGTCTCGCGTGCGCTGCCCGACGTGCGGGACGGCCTCAAGCCCGTGCACCGCCGCGTCCTGTACGCGATGTACGACGGCGGCTACCGGCCCGAGAAGGGCTTCTACAAGTGCGCCCGCGTCGTCGGCGACGTCATGGGCAACTACCACCCGCACGGCGACTCCTCCATCTACGACGCGCTGGTCCGCCTCGCGCAGCCGTGGTCGATGCGGATGCCGCTGGTGGACTCCAACGGCAACTTCGGCTCCCCGGGCAACGACCCCGCCGCGGCCATGCGCTACACCGAGTGCAAGATGGCGCCGCTGTCGATGGAGATGGTCCGCGACATCGACGAGGACACCGTCGATTTCACGGACAACTACGACGGCCGCTCCCAGGAGCCGACGGTCCTTCCGTCCCGCTTCCCGAACCTGCTGATCAACGGCTCCGCCGGTATCGCGGTCGGCATGGCGACCAACATCCCGCCGCACAACCTGCGGGAGGTCGCGGCCGGCGCCCAGTGGTACCTGGAGAACCCCGAGGCCTCGCACGAGGAGCTGCTCGACGCCCTCATCGAGCGCATCAAGGGCCCCGACTTCCCGACCGGCGCGCTGGTGGTGGGCCGCAAGGGCATCGAGGAGGCCTACCGCACCGGCCGCGGCTCGATCACCATGCGCGCGGTCGTCGAGGTCGAGGAGATCCAGAACCGCCAGTGCCTGGTGGTCACCGAGCTGCCGTACCAGGTCAACCCGGACAACCTCGCGCAGAAGATCGCCGACCTGGTCAAGGACGGCAAGATCGGCGGCATCGCGGACGTCCGTGACGAGACCTCCTCCCGCACGGGCCAGCGCCTGGTCATCGTCCTGAAGCGCGACGCGGTCGCCAAGGTCGTGCTGAACAACCTCTACAAGCACACCGACCTGCAGACGAACTTCGGCGCCAACATGCTGGCGCTGGTCGACGGCGTGCCGCGCACCCTGTCCCTGGACGCGTTCATCCGCCACTGGGTGACGCACCAGATCGAGGTCATCGTCCGCCGTACGCGCTTCCGGCTGCGCAAGGCCGAGGAGCGCGCGCACATCCTGCGCGGTCTGCTGAAGGCTCTGGACGCCATCGACGAGGTCATCGCGCTGATCCGGCGCAGCGACACCGTCGAGATCGCGCGCGACGGCCTGATGAGCCTCCTGGAGATCGACGACATCCAGGCGAACGCCATCCTCGAGATGCAGCTGCGCCGCCTCGCGGCCCTGGAGCGCCAGAAGATCGTCCAGGAGCACGACGAGCTCCAGGCGAAGATCCGCGAGTACAACGAGATCCTCGCCTCGCCCGTCCGCCAGCGCGGCATCATCAGCGAGGAGCTCGCCGCGATCGTCGAGAAGTTCGGCGACGACCGCCGCAGCCAGCTCGTTCCCTTCGACGGTGACATGTCCATCGAGGACCTCATCGCCGAGGAGGACATCGTCGTCACGGTCAGCCGCGGCGGCTACATCAAGCGCACGAAGACCGACGACTACCGGGCGCAGAAGCGCGGCGGCAAGGGAGTGCGCGGCACGAAGCTGAAGGAGGACGACATCGTCGACCACTTCTTCGTGTCGACGACGCATCACTGGCTGCTGTTCTTCACCAACAAGGGCCGGGTCTACCGGGCCAAGGCCTACGAGCTGCCGGACGCCGGCCGGGACGCCCGCGGCCAGCACGTCGCGAACCTGCTGGCCTTCCAGCCCGACGAGGCGATCGCCGAGATCCTCGCCATCCGCGACTACGAGGCCGCGCCGTACCTGGTGCTCGCCACCAAGGGCGGACTGGTCAAGAAGACGCCTCTGAAGGATTACGATTCGCCGCGCTCCGGTGGTGTCATCGCGATCAATCTCCGCGAGATGGAGGACGGTTCCGATGACGAACTGATCGGGGCGGAGCTGGTGTCGCCCGACGATGATCTGCTTCTGATCAGCAAGAAGGCTCAGTCGATCCGGTTCACCGCGACCGACGAATCCCTGCGTCCGATGGGCCGTGCCACCTCGGGCGTCAAGGGCATGAGCTTCCGCGAGGGGGACGAGCTTCTCTCGATGAATGTTGTTCGACCCGGTACGTTCGTGTTCACTGCCACCGACGGCGGGTACGCGAAGCGGACCGTCGTCGACGAGTACCGCGTCCAGGGTCGCGGCGGCCTCGGCATCAAGGCTGCCAAGATCGTCGAGGACCGTGGTTCGCTCGTCGGCGCGCTGGTGGTCGAGGAGACCGACGAGATCCTCGCCATCACGCTGTCGGGCGGTGTGATTCGTACGCGAGTCAACGAGGTCAGGGAGACGGGCCGTGACACCATGGGCGTCCAACTGATCAACCTGGGCAAGCGCGATGCCGTGGTCGGCATCGCACGTAACGCCGAGGCGGGGCGTGAGGCGGTGGAGGTCGACGGTGACGATGCCGTGGACGAGACCGCCGAGGCCGCGGCCACCGGCACGGACGAGGGTCTGGCGCCCTCGGCCGAGTAGCACGAGGAGTGAGTCAGCGTGAGCGGAGCCACGGGCGCCGGATCGACCGGTACGGACACGGACGGCGGCGGCCGTGGCTCCGCCACGGACTCGACGCACTCCCATGAGTCTCATGGATCCCAGGGGGGAACTGTGACGGACACCCGAGGCCCGCAGACCCAGCAGTACGAGGCTGGAGCGGGTCCGGCCGCTCCGGGCGCCGCTCCGGCCGCGCAGCAGGCCGCGCCGGAGGCACAGCCGGCCGCGGCACCGGCCGACGTCTCACCCCTGCCGGGGGAGCGCCGGTCGCAGCAGGCCGCGGGGCCCTACCACCCGCCGCAGGCCTACCAGGCGCAGCAGCAGCCGGCGGCAGGCGCCGTGCGCCGTCCCCGGACCGGCGCGAGCACCACTCCCCGCACCCGCAAGGCGCGGCTCAGGGTGGCGAAGGCCGACCCGTGGTCGGTGATGAAGGTCAGCTTCCTGCTCTCCCTGGCGCTCGGCATCTGCACGATCGTGGCGGCCGCGGTGCTGTGGATGGTCATGGACGCCATGGGTGTCTTCTCCACGGTCGGCGGGACGATCTCGGAGGCCACCGGCTCGAACGATTCGAACGGCTTCGACCTCCAGTCGTTCCTGTCCCTGCCGAACGTCCTCATCTTCACGACGGTCATCGCGGTCATCGACGTGATCCTGGCGACCGCCCTCGCGACGCTCGGCGCGTTCATCTACAACCTCTCCGCGGGCTTCGTGGGCGGCGTCGAGCTGACGCTGGCGGAGGACGAGTGAGCGGGACCTGAAGGGGCGCGACGGCCCGGCCGTCCGCCCCCGGGTAACCGATTTTGGGACTTCCCACGTCGTGCGCTAATCTTCAGGGGTCAGCGCGCGGGACACACACCGCAAAGCGCGGCGGGGCTATAGCTCAGTTGGTTAGAGCGCATCCCTGATAAGGATGAGGCCACAGGTTCAAATCCTGTTAGCCCCACCAGCACGAGGACCCCCGACCGATCAAGGTCGGGGGTCCTCGGCATTTACGGCGCACATCAAGAAAGCCGCCTTGCGTCCCCCTGTGACCTGCCCGGATGCCTCCCGTCCGGAGTCGGCGAGAGTGATCGACGTCGTGCTGACGCCGAGAGTGGGCGATTTCCTGCCGGTGGATCCGGCGTCCCGTGGATGGGCAGGGTCTGATCCTCACTCGGCGGTCCCACGGACATTCCCGCGGGAAAGGACGCATCCGGTTCTGAGCGGCGGCATGTGTCAACGGCCCGGCACCTGGGAGCAGATGCCGGGCCGTTTGCCCTGGGGGTGTTGTTGTACGCAAGATCGCCCGGGGTGGGGCCGCGACGTTTTCTGAGGGGACGGCGGCGCGCGGTCGGAGGGGTCAGGTCAGTGCTGGAGCCGCACGGTCGTTTCGGGAGGATCGGCGGGCCGGCTGGGGGCTCGGAGCGCGCAGCGGGCCAGGCGGAGCGTCGGGGCGGAGACCGGTAGGCGGCCACGGCAGGTCGGGGAGGAACCGTGGGCCTCGGCGCGGATCCGTTGTTTCATCGTGGGGGGCAGGGACCGGTCGCGGGGCCATCGTGTGTGGACCGGTCGCGTCGGTGTCACCTGGGCGCTGGTCGTGTTGCGGGCCGGCTGGTGCTGGGGTACCTCCGCGGCGGCGGTGGTCGTGGTGATGAGTCCCAGCGCGGTGAACAGCGCGAGGAAGGCGGTGACGACGGCGGTCCACAGCTTCAAGACCGTGTTACGGGCCATGACCCCTCACTTTCGGGTCGAGCGATTTGCGTACTTTCCTCATGATGTGTATGGGGGTCGCGAAGTGGTGGACCGACGCCCGTGGCGCGTCGATCTTCGGATGAACACCACTCGGATGGACGCACAGGACCCGGAAAAGTCAGGAAAGGCGCGGGAGGGCGTCGAACATCACACTCTGTGAGGGGTGCTCACGCGGAGATGCGACCAGGGCGCCCGGCCGTACTCGGGTCTGCCGGACCGGAGTTGAGCACCGGCTCAGGTCACCGATCGATATCAATCGGTGTGTATAGTCGGGCGCCAGAAGTCCCCTACGTCAAGGAAAGACGAGGTCGCGCGGTGAAGAAGCTTCTCCTGGTCGCACTGGCCGCCATCGGCGGGCTCCTCGTGTACCGCCAGATCCAGGCGGATCGCGCCGAGCAGGATCTGTGGACGGAGGCGACCGACTCCGTGCCCACGGGTTCGTGAGTCCTCACGGACGACAGACATCAGAGCAGGCCCCGACCGCCGGTGCGGTCGGGGTTTTGTGTTTCCCCGCCTCCTCAGGGGGAGCGTTTCGGCCGCTCGTACGCAATACCGGGATGTCGCCGTGGCCCGCGGGGCAGGATGGGCGGCGGCCCGGGACAGCGGAGCACGGCGGGGGTGCAGCGTGAGGAAGCGGCGTACGGAAGCGGGAGGCGGAGCCCCGCGGCGTAGTCGTACGCCGGCGCACGCGGCCCTGGCGATGTGCGCGGCGATGGCGCTCGGTGCGGCGTCCGTGCTCCCCGCGCAGGCCGCACCGGCCTCCGCGGCCGACGACGGCCCGCCCGCCGCGTACGCGTTCGCCCCCGACGCCCGCACGATCACCGGTGCGACGGGCACCACGGACGCCGCACGCCTGGATCCCGGGCACCTCTACCGCAGCGCACTGCCCCCGGGGGCCAAGCGCTACTACCGGCTCGACCTCGACGCCGCCACCAACGCCTACGTCTCCGCGACGGCCGTGCCGCGGGCGGGGGCCCGGGTCACCTCATCCGACGGCCTCAAGGTGTCCGTGCAGGACGCCGACGGCACCACCTGCTCCTCGGACACCGCGCACTTCGGTCCGACCCAGAGCCCGCACCCGATCGCCGCCTGGGCCTCGCGCGAGACCGGCCCCGGGACCTACGGGTGCAAGGGGGCGGGGCCGTACTACGTGGTCGTCGAACGGCGCGACCTGACCGCCGCCCTGCCCATCGGCTGGGATCTGGAGCTCGACTACGTCTCCGAGCCGGCCCCGCGCCGGACCGGTGCCGTCACCCCGCCCGGCACCTGGAACTCCGCGCCCCCCGAGCCCGTACGCGGCGAGGCCGCGCGGCGCGCGGGAGGGGCCGGCTTCGCCGGGGCGAGCGCGGTGGGGCAGGGCGTCTGGCAGGACGCGATCAGGCCGGGAGAGACCCTCTTCTACAAGGTGCCCGTCGACTGGGGACAGCAGCTCTCCGCCAGTGTCGAGATGGGCAGCTCCGGGGGCGGCGACGGCTATGTCGGCACCGCCCTGGCCATGTCGCTGTACAACCCCGTCCGGGCCTACGTCGAGGACGCCGACGCCGGGTACAGCGGCGCGCAGACCTCGGCGGCACTGGATCCGCTGCCGCCCGTCGACTACGCCAACCGCGGGGCCGTCGGCAGCCGTGCGGGCGGCATGCGGTTCGCGGGCTGGTACTACCTGGCCGTCCACCTCGGGGCGCCCACGGCGGAACGGTTCGGCAGCGGCCCGTTCGGGCTGACCCTGCGGGTGCGGGTGAGCGGGAAACCGGTGCCCGGGCCGGTGTACGCCGGGCGGTCCGCGCCGCGTGATGTGTTCCTGGTCAGGGCCGGGGACCGGGAGGAGGCGGCGGCGGGGGCCGGGACGCGGTCCGACGCGGGTCCGGGCGACGGCTCGGGCGGATCCTCGCCCCGTACCGCTCCGACCCGCATCCGCAAGGTGGCGGCGGCTGACCCCCGCGCGATGACCATGGTCGCCGTGGGCGGGATCGGCACGGGAAGCGCGCTGGTCCTGTGGCTCGGCCTGTGGACCGTGGCCGCCCGTCGGCGGGAGCGCCGCCGGGCGGGGTGAGCGCCGCTCAGATGCGGGTCAGGGCCCAGAAGCCCACCGCGAAGCAGACGAGCGCGAGGAGCAGGACCGGCACGGCGACCTTCGCCGGCGGTCCCGCCGGCCGGGGAGCCGCTCTGCTCAGATGCGGGTGAGGGCCCAGAAGCCCACCGCGAAGCAGACGAGCGCGAGGAGCAGGACCGGCACGGCGACCTTCGCCGGCGGTCCCGTCGGCCGGGGAGCCGCTCTTCGGCCGTGCCGCGCGACCCGCTGCGGCCGGGTGGAGGCGTACGGCGACGGCACGGCCCCCGCGTGGGCGCTCTGCCCGGCGGCGGGCGCCGGGGCCGTGTGCGGGCCGGCGGCGGGCACGTACGTGGGTTCGTGACGTGGGGCGGGTGCCGTGTACGCGGGCGCCGGAGCCGGGGCCACGACGGTGGCGGGGGGCGCGGGTGGCTGTCCGGGCGGCCCCGGCACCGCACCGAGCGCCGCTCGTGGCAGCGGCGGCGGCAGCGGGAAGCTTCCGGTGTCCGACATCGTGGACGGCCGCGCGGGAGGCGTCGGATCGACGGCCGGCCTGGGCGGTACGCCGTCGGGCGCGACCTGCGGTTGTACCGCGGGGGGAGGCGGCCCGGGGGCCATGGCGGGGGTGCCGGGGCCAGGGGGAGGGGGCGTGGGAGGGGCGGCGGGCGCGGGCGTGCCGGACGCTGTGGGTGCGGTGGTCGGGCGTGGGGGGATCGCACCGGTCATGAGCCGTGCCGGTCCGCCCTCGGTCCCGGCGGACGTCGGCCAGGCGGTGCCGTTCGCCCCCGAGCCATGCGCCCGCGAGTCGCTTGCCCCCGTGCCACCTGCCGCGTTGCCCGATGCGTCGAGTGCGCGGCCCGATGCTCCGTCCGCGGCCCCCGATGGGCGTGTGCGCCCCGTCACCCCCGACGCCGTACCCAGCGGTCCCTCGGGCCCGAATCCCGCCGGGAGCGGCCCGAGTTGGTCGAAGATCTCGACCTGATCGTCGTCGTCGCCCGGCTCGGGCAGCAGCTCCCTGGCCGAGCCGAGGGCCTTGCGTGCCCCCGTGGCGGTGCGGAAACGCGCGGCCGGGTCCGGTTGCAGCAGTGTCGCCACGACCTCCCACAGGGGCGCGGGAACGCCGCGCGGTGCCCCGGGAGTGCCATGGGACGCGAAGTGCTCGACCAGGGCCCTGGCGTCCGGTTTGGCGCCCTGGAGCAGATACAGCGCGACCAGGCCCACGGCGAACAGATCGGACGGGAAGTCCGGTTCCGAGCCGAGCAGTTGCTCGGGTGCGAGATAGCCGGGGGTCCCCACGACATAGTCGGTCTCCGTCAGCCGCGGCTCTCCCAGGCGCATCGCGATGCCGAAGTCGGACAGCCGCAGCCGGGGCCGGGCGGTGCCGGTGGCCTCCAGAAGCACGTTGGCGGGCTTGATGTCCCGGTGCACGACACCTTCCGCGTGCACGGCGGCGAGCCCGGACAGCAACTGGTCGAGCAGGGTGCAGACGAACGCGGGAGGCAGCGGGCCGTAGTCCCCGACGAGATGGACCAGCGAGCCCCCGGCGACCAGGTTCATGGTGAACAGGACCTTGTCGTCGTCCGCGGCCCAGCTGGCCGGGGCGAGCACATGGGGATGGTCGATGCGCAGCGCCTGCTCGCGCACGAAGCGCAGCAGCGCGTGGGCGTCTCTCTGCTGCAGGACCTTCGCGGCCACATAGCGGCGCCGCCGGTGGTCCCAGGCGCGCCAGACCGCGCCGACTCCCCCGCGCCCGATGGGATCGACCAGTTCGTACCGTCCGGCGAAGACCTCACCCATGGTCGTACGTCGCTCCCCCTTCCGGACGGCGTCGGGGACTCCCGCGCACCCTCCCCGGCGCGGGAGCCCCCGGCGGCCGAGGTCTCGGCTAGTTCTGGTGGGACTGGTAGTGGGCGACCGCGTCGGAAGTGCGGCCGGCGCCGTACACCCGGAGGAACTCTGCCAGCTCCGGGTGGCTCGGGGCGAGGGTGTCCGCCGCCTCGATGATGTCGCCGGCCGCCGCCACCGAACGCAGCAGTGACTGGATCTCGCGTACCACCCGCTTGACCGTGGGCACTCCCGAACTGCTCGTCGTCTGCGCGGTGTTGTTGAGCACGGTGCCCCCCTGGGACTTTCTGATCTCGTCCATCCGCTCGGTCGCCTCGGCCGCGCTCACACTGCCGTCCGCGACCTGCCCCGCCAGGTCCTGCAGCAGTTGCACCCGCTGGACCACCGCGGGATTGCCGATCTTGGCGCGCTGACCGCTCATCAGCTGTGACAGCATCGGCGCGGACAGGCCCAGTACACCGGCGAGACGGGCCTGGTTGAGGCCGAGATCCTCGATGAGCTTACGGAAGAGCGCCCCCAACGGCTCTCCGTACCAGTTCCGCTGCAGCTCCCGCGCTCTTGCGGTGGCTTCCTGCTGTGCGGCGTCCATTGCGTCTCCCCATCGCTTCCCCAAGTACTGCGGTTCGCTGTCGCGAACCACGACGAGCATCTTACGGAGAGTGGTCGTCCACGGGGACCCCCCACTTTTTTGCGAGATTCCGGGGGTGACCCGGTACGCTGGTGCGCAGCGCCCGGCGATGTGTGTCCGCGTCGGCCGGACGTGCGTACTCGGGGCCTTAGCTCAGTTGGTAGAGCGCTGTCTTTGCATGGCAGATGTCAGGGGTTCGACTCCCCTAGGCTCCACAATCTCGGACCGGTCAGGCGCCCTCGCGGCGGCTGGCCGGTTTTCCTTTGGGGGTGACCTGCACCACTCCTGCCTGTTTGCAGACATTGCATTTCTTTGCGCAAACGATATCGACGCTCGCCGAACTCCGGGCTCCGAGGTGAGGGGCCGGTGAGGTCAGGGGGCCGGTGCGGGGTGGTTTGAGACATCTTGTGTGGGTCGATGTGCCCGGAGGTGCGTAAGCGTAGGGATGCGCTCCGTAAGTGAAGTCTCCACGGAACATGCACACATGAGGCGTTGCAAACGTCATCGCGCGGAGAAAGTGTGGACACCGTCCGGGAGTGAGGGGGAATCTTCCGCTGCCCCTGGGGTGTGTGCGGGCTCCCACGCCGTTCCACGTGAAACATCGCCGGGGCAGCACTGTGGGGCAGGAGTCGTTCAAGTCTCCTGCCCCACACGGGCGTTGAGGTCCGGTGTCGACGCCGTTCGGATTCAGCGGCGGTCGTCGCCGTCCGAGGAATCCTCCTCGGCCTGCTTCGCCTGTACGTCCGGGTCCAGCGAGTCGGTGCCGTCCACCGACGTCAGACGGTCGTCCTGCGGGATCTCGGTCGCGGCGGGAGGCTCCACGAGCCACTCGGGGTTCGCCTGCTTGTCCCACCACTTCCAGGCGGCGAAGGCGCCGGCGGTCAGCAGGCCCAGCAGCCCCAGTCCCTTGAGGGCACGGCCGGCCCTGGCCCGCCGCCGCTGCCGCCGCACCAGCTTCTGGACCTGCTGCGGTGTGACCTGACCGCGCAGCGCGGCCAGCGCCGCGGCTCCACGGGCCGCCGCCTCCTCCCGTACCGGACCGGCGACCGCGACCGCCTGCTCGATCCGCGGGCGGGAGTAGTCGGCTGCCTGACGGGCGGCCTTGAGGGTGTAGGCGGCCGCTTCCTGCGCGGCATGGTCCACCTTGGGTGGCACATGGGTGCGGGCCTGTTCCAGTCGCGGGGCGAGGTGGGCGCCGTACTGGATACGAGCCTGCTCGGCGGCCTGCGACACCCGGGGTGCGAGACGCACGCGCGCCTCGTGTGCGTAGTGCGCTGCCTTGTCCTTGGCCGTGTCGGCGTAGGGCGCCACCACTTCCGCGGCATGCAGCACGCTGTCCTTCGCCGAGCCGGTCGCGGCGCGCACGCTGTCGATGCGGGTCACGGGATTCCTCCTCCTCGGTGGCGTACGGTCATTCGACTTTCCCGCCTTTTACGGATCATGCCTCTCGAAGGACTCCCGAGCATGCGAGGACGGGCATCCGGGTCACAAGGCCATGAGGAGCCGCACGGGGCGCCTCGGGCCGGTACCGGACCGACGACGGACGGGACGATCACATGCATTCGGCTGATCGCGCGCTATAGCGGATGAATACGGGCAACAGGAGCTTGTCCCCGACAATGCCACGGATCGCCGTGCCGCGCCCCCGTGACGGCAGGACCCGGCCTGATTTCCGCTCTCCCGGACTCCGGGGCGGCCCGGAGCCCGGTCCCGGATCCTCCCGGTCGCGCGGTCAGCCGACCGGGGTGTGCCGGGGGAACACACCGCGGATGCGGCCCAGAAGCGGTGGCCGGACGACTCGGGGCGCGTAGCGTGCGAGGATCAGGGAGTCACAGAGGACAACGGAAGGCACATCGTGGCTGAGCAGCTTTACGCCACCCTGAAGACCAACCACGGCGACATCCTGGTCCGGCTCCTGCCGAACCACGCGCCCAAGACGGTCCGTAACTTCGTCGAGCTCGCCAAGGGCGAGCGCGAGTGGGTCGATCCCGCCACCGGTGAGAAGTCCACGAAGAAGCTCTACGACGGCACGGTCTTCCACCGGGTGATCAGCGGCTTCATGATCCAGGGCGGTGACCCGCTGGGCAACGGCACGGGTGGCCCCGGCTACCAGTTCGAGGACGAGTTCCACCCGGACCTCGCCTTCGACAAGCCGTACCTGCTGGCCATGGCCAACGCCGGCCCGGGCACCAACGGCTCGCAGTTCTTCATCACGGTCGCCCCGACGGCCTGGCTGACCCGCAAGCACACCATCTTCGGTGAGGTCGCCGACGCGGCGAGCCAGAAGGTCGTGGACTCCATCGCCACCACCCAGACCAACCCGCGCACGGACCGTCCGGTCAACGACGTCGTCATCGAGTCGGTCGTCGTCGAGTCCCGCGAGGGCTGACCCCACCGGGACACCCCGCACGAGGGAACAAAAGCGCCCCGCCCATCCGTAAGAGGATAGGGCGGGGCCAACCCGTCGTACGGAGAGTGAGGGGACCATGGGCCAGGCGCCAGGCAGTCCGCAGGACCCGCAGAACCAGGGGCCGCACGAGGCCCGGGAGCTGCCGGTCTGCTACCGGCACCCGGACCGTGAGACGGCCATCCGCTGCACCCGCTGCGAGCGGCCCATCTGCCCGGAGTGCATGGTCAGCGCCTCGGTGGGCTTCCAGTGCCCCGAGTGCGTCCGCACCGGGTCCGGTACGGGCCACGCCCCGGCCGCCTCCCAGCCGCGCACGCTCGCGGGCGGCACCGTCACCGCCGACCCCCGGCTGATCACCAAGATCCTCATCGGGATCAATCTGATCGTCTTCCTGCTCCAGCAGGCGCTGGGGGACACGTTCACCGACCGCTTCGCCCTCATCGGGCAGGCGACGTTCTCGATGGGCGGTCCGCTGCAGGGTGTCGCCGAGGGCCAGTGGTACCGGCTGCTGACGGCGATGTTCCTGCACGCCAACTACGTCCACATCCTGTTCAACATGCTCAGTCTGTGGTGGATCGGTGCACCCCTGGAGGCGGCTCTGGGCCGCGCCCGCTATGTCGCGCTCTACTTCACCTCCGGACTGGCCGGCAGCGCGCTCACCTATCTGCTCGCCGCCCCGGTCGAGCCCTCGCTCGGCGCCTCCGGCGCGATCTTCGGGCTCTTCGGCGCCACCGCCGTGCTCATGCGCCGGCTCAGGTACGACATGCGCCCGGTGATCGGTCTCCTGGTGGTCAACCTGATCATCACCTTCGGGTGGGGCAACATCGCATGGCAGGCCCATATCGGGGGACTCGTCGCCGGTGTGGTGGTCGGCTACGCCATGGTCCACGCCCCGCGCGAGCGGCGGAACCTCGTCCAGTACGGGACGTGCGCAGTCGTGCTGGCCGTCGTGGTCGTGATGGCCCTCGTGAGGACGGCCCAGCTCACCTGAGCGGCGTATTCGCACAGGCCGTAGCCCCAGGTTGTACCCAGCGTTGTCCACAGTCTGCGGCGGATCTTGTGCATGCTGTGGGGAACAAGCGTGCCCCCTGTCACCGGCCGGAGTTTTCGCAGGTGGGACAGGGGGCGAACATACTTGCGGAGGCTGGTGATCCCGTCGTACCGGCGTCAACCCCCGATGGGTTATCCACAGATCGTCGTTCTTTTTCCACTGGCCGCCGCCTCTGTGGACAAAAGCTGTGGATAACTCGCCGCAGGATCCCGGGTGAAGCCGTCCACGCAACCGTGCGAGGCCGCTACTTCCACTGTGTGGAGACGCCGAACCCCGCCGCGATGAAGCCGAAGCCCACCACGATGTTCCAGTTGCGCAGTGCGTGGATGGGCAGCGAGCCGTCGGTCACGTAGAAGACCACGATCCATGCGAGGCCGATGACGAACATCGCCAACATGACGGGCGCGACCCAGCCGCGGCTGTCCAGCTTGATGTTCGCGGCCTGCTTGGACGGCGGCGGCGTGTAGTCGGCCTTCTTGCGGATACGTGACTTCGGCACGAGGGTCTCTCCTGTCGATGCGCTGCGTGGCCGCGCAGGGAACGGGGCGGGGCTCCGGGGCAGCGTACAAGGGGACACTGAGCGCTCCCCCGGGCGTCCGTTAGCGTAGTGCTTCCGCGGCGCCTAAGGAGATAAGGGTACGTTGAGCAATACGGCCGACTCCCCCCAGCCGGGTTCCGGTTCCCCCCGAACGGGGACCACGCCCCGGCTGCGGCCCGTGCGTGTCCTCACCGTGGGCGTCTTCGCCCTCGCCGGGCTCCTCTTCTTCACGAGCTTCAACACGGCCAAGGGCACCAACATCCGTACGGACTCCTCGCTGCTGAAGCTCTCCGACCTGATCCACGACCGCAGCCACAAGAACGCCCGTCTCGACGAGTCCAACGCGACGCTGCGCGATGACGTCGAGGGCCTCGCCAAGCGGACCGGTGGCGGCAGCAGCAAGGCCGAGGAGGCCCGGCTCGCGGCGCTGGAGAAGAACGCCGGCACCCAGAAGCTCACGGGCAAGGCCGTCACGGTCACCCTCAACGACGCCCCGCCGGGCGCCACCGCCAAGCTCCCCGGCTACCCCGAGCCGCAGCCCGACTACCTGGTCATCCACCAGCAGGACCTGCAGGCCGTGGTGAACGCCCTGTGGCAGGGCGGCGCCCGCGGCATCAAGGTCATGGACCAGCGGCTGATCTCCACCAGCGCCGTGCGCTGCGTCGGCAACACCCTGATCCTCCAGGGCCGCGTCTACTCGCCCCCCTACAAGATCACCGCGATCGGTGACCCGGACAAGCTGCAGAAGTCCCTCGCCGCCTCGCCCGCGATCCAGAACTACATGGTCTACGTCAACGTCTACGGCCTCGGCTGGAACGTCACCGAGAACGGAACGGTGACTCTTCCCGGCTACTCGGGCACAGTGGACCTGCACTACGCGAAGCCCGTGGAGTAAGGACCGGGAACGGCTGCCGCTGGGGGAACCTGTGCCGGTACGCGTGATCGTCAGGACCGTCAGCGAACTGTGCATCACCGTCGGCACCCTCATCGTGCTCTTCGTGGTCTACGTCCTGCTCTGGACCGGAGTGCGGGCGGACAGTGCCATGCACGACCAGATCGACCGGCTCACCCGGCAGTGGGCGAAGGGCAGGACGACGTCCGGGAGCCCCGCCGGCCCCGGGAGACCCGCCCCGTACGTCCCCGGCAGACCGTTCGCCGTCATGTACATCCCGCGGTTCGGTTTCACGTGGAACAAGCCCGTCCTGGAGGACACCGCCACGGACACCCTCAAGAAGGGACTCGGCCACTACGCGCACACCGCCCAGCTCGGCCAGGAGGGCGACTTCGCGGTCGCCGGACACCGGCGCACCTACGGCGACCCCTTCAAGGACTTCCCGCTGCTGCGGCCCGGCGACGCGATCGTCCTCACCGACGGCACCACCTGGTTCACGTATCGGATCGACAAAGGCCCTTACAAAACCGTGCCCTCGGACGTTGAGGTGATCGACCCTGTGCCACGTAAGTCGGGGTATACGCGTCCGGGACGCTATCTGACGCTGACCACGTGCGATCCGGAATGGGGGCACAGTCATCGCCTGATCGTCTGGGCGCACCTCGATGTCACACAGCCTGTGGACACAGGGAAACCGAAGGCCCTGCGCCGTTAGTCTGGTTGCGTGCGGCGGGAGTCTGGTGCCGTGGTGAGACGAAAGGGACGGCATGTACGGCTGGATCTGGCGGCATCTGCCGGGGAACGCTTGGGTGAGGGCGCTGATCTCGATCGTCCTGGCCCTGGCCGTGGTCTATGTCCTCTTCCAGTACGTGTTCCCGTGGGCCGAAACGCTGCTGCCCTTCAACGATGTGACGGTGGACAACCAGTGAGCGCGCGCATTCTCGTCGTCGACAACTACGACAGCTTCGTCTTCAACCTGGTGCAGTACCTCTACCAGCTGGGCGCCGAGTGCGAGGTGCTCCGCAACGACGAGGTGTCCACCGCCCACGCGCAGGACGGCTTCGACGGCGTGCTGCTGTCGCCCGGGCCCGGCACCCCCGAGGAGGCCGGCGTCTGCGTCGAGATGGTGCGGCACTGCGCCGCGACCGGCGTCCCCGTCTTCGGCGTCTGCCTGGGCATGCAGTCGATGCAGGTGGCCTACGGCGGCGTCGTCGACCGGGCACCGGAACTCCTGCACGGCAAGACCTCCCTCGTCGAGCACGAGGGCAAGGGCGTCTTCGCCGGGCTCCCCTCCCCCTTCACCGCGACCCGCTACCACTCCCTGGCCGCCGAGCCGGAGACGGTGCCGGCCGAGCTGGAGATCACGGCGCGGACGCACGACGGGATCGTCATGGGCCTCAGACACCGCGAACTCCCGGTCGAGGGTGTGCAGTTCCATCCCGAGTCGGTGCTCACCGAGCACGGCCACCGGATGATGGCCAACTGGCTGGCGGAGTGCGGTGACCGGGAGGCCGTGGCGAGGTCGGCGGGGCTCGCCCCGGTGGTGGGCAGGGCCACGGCGTGACCGCGCTGCGCCCCGAGCGCGACACCGCCGCCTCCTACGGGAACGCCGCGGACCAAGGACCCTCGTACGGGCAGCAGCCGTACGAGGGCGGTGGCGCGTGGCAGGGGCAGGCGTGGCAGGGCGCAGGAGGCCACGGTGACCAGCAGTCCTACGGGCAGCAGGCACCGCAGCAGGCACAGGACGCGACAGCGGTTTTCCCGGCGTACGAGGAGCCCTCGGCCGCCGCGTCCTACGACCCGCGCATGCCGGTGGACAGCGAGACGGTCGCGCTGCGCGCCGTGGACCCGGAGGAGGCGCGCCGTGCCGCCGGGGCCGCCGCCCCGCAGGGCGGCCGTGCCGCGCGGCGCAAGGCTGCCGGACGGCACGGACGGCGCGGTGGGGGCCCGACTGGCCCCAGCGGGCCGCAGACGGCCGCTGAGAGCCCTGGGACGGCTTCGGGGGCGCCCAGGTCCCGGGTGGAGGCCCGACGGGCCGCACGGGCCCAGAAGCCCGGTGCCGCGGTGGTGATGAGCCGGCTGGTGGGCGAGCTGTTCATCACCACCGGTGTGGTGATGCTGCTGTTCGTGACCTACCAGCTGTGGTGGTCGAACGTACGGGCCCACCAGGAGGCGGGCAGCGCCGCCCAGCACCTCCAGCAGGACTGGGCGAGCGGCAAGCGGGCACCGGGCGTGTTCGCACCCGGGCAGGGCTTCGCCATCCTGCACATCCCGAAGCTGGACGTGGTCGCCCCGATCGCGGAGGGCACCAGCAAGACCGGGGTCCTCGACAAGGGCATGGTCGGCCACTACGGCGAGGGCAGCCTCAAGACGGCCATGCCGGACGCCAAGACGGGCAACTTCGGGCTCGCGGGGCACCGGAACACGCACGGCGAGCCGTTCCGGTACATCAACCGCCTCCAGCCGGGCGACGCGATCGTGGTGGAGACGCAGGACGACTACTTCGTCTACAAGATGACGTCCACCCTCCCGGTGACCTCGCCGTCCAACACCAGCGTGCTGGCGCCCATACCCAGGGGGTCGGGTTTCACCGCGCCGGGCCGTTACATCACCCTCACCACCTGCACGCCGGAGTTCACCAGCACGTACCGGTTGATCGTCTGGGGCAAGATGGTCGAGGAACGCCCACGCAGCAAGGGCAAGCCGGACGCGCTCATCTCGTAGGGCACGCTACGTTCCGAAGCCGCTCATTTCGTGGGCCGCTCATTGGCGAGGCCCGTGGACGCACGGGCACATGGGACAGACGGGGCAGATGCAGTGGGAGTGACGACCGACCAGGACGAGCAGACCGGCGCGCCCGCGACCGGTCCCGGCTCCCCCTCCGCGCCGCGGCGCCGCGGGTCCGGCCGGATCGCGTTCGCCGTCAGCGTCTTCGGGGAACTCCTCATCACCGCGGGCCTCGTGCTCGGCCTGTTCGTCGTGTACTCCCTGTGGTGGACGAACGTCCTCGCCGACCGCAAGGCGGACCGGCAGGGCGACAAGGTGCGCGACCACTGGGCGGCCGAGAAGGGCAGCGGCCCGGGGGCCCTGGACACCAAGGACGGCATCGGCTTCCTGCACGTGCCCGCCATGCACAACGGCGAGGTGCTGGTCGAGAAGGGCACGTCGACGAGCGTCCTCAACGACGGTGTGGCCGGTTACTACGTCGACCCCGTCAAGGCGGCCCTGCCGATGACGGGCAGGACCGGCAACTTCGCGCTGGCCGCGCACCGCGACGGGCACGGGGCGAAGTTCCACAACATCGACAAGCTGAAGAAGGGCGACCCGGTCGTCTTCGAGACGAAGGACGACTGGTACGTCTACAAGGTCTTCGCGATCCTCCCGGAGACCTCGAAGTACGACGTGAAGGTCCTCACCGCCGTCCCCGAGGAGGCGGGCGTGAAGAAGCCGGGCCACTACATCACCCTGACGACCTGCACCCCGGTCTTCACCTCCGAGTACCGCTACATCGTGTGGGGCGAGCTGGAGCGAGTGGAGAAGGTGGACAGCAAGCGGACGCCGCCGAAGGAACTCCAGGACTGACCCCCCCCGGCTCGCCGGCCGCTTCCGTGGGGTCATGAAGCTCAGGCCGTCGCTGCTGACGTCGATCAGCTGGAGTCCGCGGCGTGGGAACTTCGGTCCGGGTGCGACAGGGGCCCGGCACTCCATGAGTGCCGGGCCCTGATCGCCGATCTACGAAGGTCAGCCGAAGTTGCCGCCGAAGAGGCCGCCGCCGTTCCCGCCGTTGTTGCCGTTGCCCTGGTCCTGGGTGACCAGGGTCACCGAGGTGCCCTGCGGGACCTGGGAGCCCGGGGTGGGGTTGGACCCGACGACGATGGCGTTGGGGTCCTGGGAGCCGGCGATGTTGCCGACCTGGAGACCCGCCTGCTGCAGCGCCTGCTCGACGTCCTTCAGCTTCTGGCCCTGGATGTTCGGCGGGACCTGGACCTGCTGGGCCGCCTTGCCGAACTGGATGGTGACCGTGGAGCCCTTCCTGACCGTGCTGCCCGGCTGGGGGTCGATCTTGACGACCTTGCCTGCCTGGTTCGGGTCGGTGACGTCCACCTCGGCGCAGTTGGCGGTCAGGTTGCTGGCCTGCAACTGCTGCTTGGCGGCGTCACAGTTCGCCGCGGTCGACACGTCCGGCACGGTCGTCGTCGCCGGGGCGACGGCCACGGTCAGCGTGATCGTGGAGTTCTTCTCCTTGTCCACACCGCCCTTCGGGTCCTGCGTGATGACGACACCCGGGGTCTGGTCGGACTCCTGCGTCTTCTGCTCGACCTTGAAGCCCTTGTCCTCGAGCTGGGACTTCGCCTGGTCGAACTGCACACCCCGAACGTCGGGCACCGTCACCTTCGGGGCACCCGTCGACACCACCAGGTTGATCGCGGTGCCCTTGTCGACCGAGGACTTGGCCTTCGGGTCCTGGTCGCAGACACTGCCCTTCGCCTGGTCGTCGCAGGGCCTTCGGGTGATGTTGCCCACCTTCAGGTCGGCGTTCGTCGCCAGTTGCCGCGCGTCCTTCAGGGTCTGTCCCACGAGGTTGGGCACCTCGGTGGAACCGTTGCCCACACCGTTGCCCGTGAACATCCACTTGCCGATGAGGATGGCACCGACCAGCACCAGCACACCGGCGACGACCAGCAGGATCGTCGACGTGTTGGACTTCTTCTGGCGGCGGCGGTCCGGGCGGTCGTCGTAGCCGAAGCCGCCGCCGTCCGGGGTCATCGGCGGCAGCATCGTCGTGGCGCCGGCACCGGGCTCGGCGCGCAGGGCCGTCGTCGCCTGGTCGTCGTGGTAGCCGCCGTAGCCGACGGAGCCCATCGCCGCCGTCGCCGCGACCGGCTGGCCGTCGAGGCACGCCTCGATGTCCTGGCGCATCTCGTCGGCGGACTGGTAGCGGTAGTCCGGGTCCTTGACCAGCGCCCGGAGCACGATCGCGTCCATCTCGGGCGTGATCTCGGGGTCGAAGACGCTCGGCGGCTGCGGCTCCTCGCGCACGTGCTGGTAGGCCACCGCGACCGGGGAGTCGCCCACGAACGGCGGCCGGACCGTCAGCAGCTCGTACAGCAGGCAACCCGTCGAATACAGGTCGGAGCGGGCGTCGACCTGCTCGCCCTTGGCCTGCTCGGGCGAGAGGTACTGGGCCGTTCCGATGACGGCGGCCGTCTGCGTCATGGTCATGCCGGAGTCGCCCATCGCGCGGGCGATACCGAAGTCCATCACCTTGACCTGGCCGTTGCGCGTCAGCATGACGTTCGCCGGCTTGATGTCGCGGTGGACGATGCCGTTGCGGTGGGCGTACTCCAGGCCCTGGAGGATGCCGATGGTCATCTCCATGGCCCGCTCCGGCAGCAGCTTGCGGCCGCTGTGAAGAAGCTCACGGAGCGTGGAGCCGTCGACGTACTCCATCACGATGTACGGGATCGAGACCCCGTCGATGTAGTCCTCACCCGTGTCGTACACCGCGACGATCGCGGGGTGGTTGAGCGAGGCGGCCGACTGGGCCTCCCGGCGGAACCGGGCCTGGAAGGAAGGGTCACGCGCCAGGTCGGCGCGCAGCGTCTTCACTGCCACGGTGCGGCCGAGGCGCGTGTCATGCGCGAGGTAGACCTCCGCCATGCCACCACGACCGAGCACATGGCCCAGCTCGTACCGGCCGCCGAGGCGACGCGGCTCTTCCATAGCTTCCTACCAGCCCTCTCCGTCGGTCCCGACCACACCCGCGTATGGTCCGGCGGTGTGCTGTCCGGGCATACGCTACCCGGCTCGCTTTGTGTGACCTGGCCACATCCGCCACCCGATACAGGACCGGTATCGCAACGTGCACCGATGTGAAGGGGACGTGACAGGGGTCACTTCTTGCTGTTGATGACCGCCTCCATGACGTTCTTCGCGATCGGGGCGGCAAGACCGCCACCGGAGATGTCGTCACGGTTGGCGTTGTCGTCCTCGACCACCACGGCCACGGCGACCGGCGAGCTGCCGTCACCGAGCTTGGCGAACGAGATGAACCACGCGTACGGCTTCTCGCTGTTGTTCAGACCGTGCTGGGCGGTACCGGTCTTGCCGCCCACGGTGGCGCCGCCGATCTGAGCGTTCTTGCCGGTACCGTCCTTGACGACCGTCTCCATCATCGACTGCAGGATCTGGGCGTTCTTCTCGGACAGCGGACGGCTCATCTCCTGCGGCTGGGTCTGCGTGATCACGTCCAGGCCCGGCGTCTGCAGCTTGTCCACCATGTACGGCTTCATCAGCTTGCCGTCGTTGGCGACCGCCGAGGCGACCATCGCCATCTGCAGCGGGGTCGCGGCCGTCTCGAACTGGCCGATCGAGCTCAGCGCCGTCTGCGGCTTGTCCATGTCCTTGGGGAAGTTGGAGGCGTTGGACCGCACCGGCGTGTACTGCTCGGAGTCGAAGCCGAACTTCTTCGCCTCCTCCAGCATCTTGTCCTTGCCGAGGTCGGCGCCGATCTTGCCGAAGACCGTGTTGCAGGAGAACTGCAGCGCGACCCGCATGGTCGCGTTCTTGCAGGGGATGTTGCCCTCGTTCTTCAGCTCGGTCTTGGTGTTCGGGAGGATGTAGGGCAGCGGGGAGTCGGTGTTCTGGTCCGCGCCGCTGTACAGCCCGTTCTCCAGCGCCGCCGCCGCCGTGACCACCTTGAACGTGGAGCCCGGCGGGTAGGTCTCGCGCAGCGCCCGGTTCAGCATCGGGTCGCTCGGGTCGTTCTTCTTCTGCAGCTGCGTCCACGCCTTGGAGTCGACGGACGTGGAGTTGCCCGCGAACGACGACGGGTCGTACGACGGGTAGGACGCGAGCGCCAGGATCGCGCCCGTCTGCGGGTCCAGCGCGACGGCCGCGCCCTTGCCGCCGACGTTCTTCAGACCGTCGTAGGCGGCCTTCTGCGCGGCCGCGTTGAGCGTGGTGACGACGTTTCCGCCGGACTGCTGCTTGCCGGTCAGCATGTTCAGCGTGTTGCGGAAGAACAGCCGGTCGTCGTCGCCGGTGAGGATGCCGTCCTCGAGGGACTCCAGCTGCGTGGCCCCGAACGCCTGGGACGCGTAGCCGGTGACCGGCGCCCACATCGCGCCGTCCTTGTAGGTGCGCTTGTACGCGAAGTCGTTGAGGCTGTTGGTGGACGTCTTCTTCGACCCGGTGATCGGGTTGCCGTCGACGATGATGTCGCCGCGGGGCTTGGAGTACCGCGCGATCAGGACCCGGCGGTTGTTCGGGTCCGTGCGCAGCTTGTCGGCCTGGAGGTACTGGAGCCAGTTGTCGCGGACGAGCAGCGCGAGGACGAGGAGCCCGCAGAAGATCGCGATCCGGCGCAGAGGCTTGTTCACGGGCGGACCACCTGGGTCATTTCGGCGTCGGGGTTCGGAGCGGGGGACGGGGCCGGACGGCGCGCGGTGTCGCTGATGCGCAGCAGGATGCCGATCAGTGCCCAGTTGGCGATGACGGAGGAACCGCCGTACGCCAGGAAGGGCATCGTCATACCGGTCAGCGGGATGAGACCCATGACACCGCCGGCGACCACGAAGACCTGGAGCCCGAAGGCGCCGGACAGGCCCACCGAGAGCAGCTTGCCGAACGGGTCGCGGGCGGCGAGGGCGGTGCGCACGCCGCGCTCCACGATCAGACCGTAGATCAGCAGAAGCGCCATGATGCCGGCCAGGCCCAGCTCCTCGCCGAAGGTCGCGAGGATGAAGTCGGAGTTGGCCGCGAACCGGATGAGATCGGAGTGGCCCTGGCCGAGACCGGTGCCGAGGGTGCCGCCGGAGCCGAACGCCCACAGCGCCTGCATGGCCTGCTCGGAGTGGCCGGCGACGCCCTGGCGGCTGAGCATGAACTCCTTCATCGGGTCCATCCAGGCCTGGACACGCTGCTGCACGTGCGGCTCGAACGACGCCACACCGACCGCGCCGACCGCGGACATCAGCAGACCGAAGACGATCCAGCTGGTCCGCTCCGTGGCGACGTACAGCATGATGACGAACATTCCGAAGAACAGCAGCGACGTACCGAGGTCGGTCTCGAAGACCAGGATGAGGATCGAGATCGCCCACACGACGAGGATCGGGCCGAGGTCGCGGCCGCGCGGCAGGTACAGACCCATGAAGCGGCGGCTGGCCAGGGCGAGC
The DNA here is from genome assembly GCF_042896945.1 of Streptomyces sp. NPDC001222. Taxonomy (NCBI): domain Bacteria; kingdom Bacillati; phylum Actinomycetota; class Actinomycetes; order Kitasatosporales; family Streptomycetaceae; genus Streptomyces; species Streptomyces sp. NPDC001222. The sequence goes on along the minus strand of NZ_JBIAXT010000007.1, from coordinate 126,989 downwards.
GCGTCACGCTTCACCATCAGATAGCCGGCGAAGAAGACCGCCAGCACGATCTTGGCGAACTCACCGGGCTGGATACTGAAGCTGCCGACGTGGATCCAGATCTTCGCGCCGTAGATGTTGGCGCCGAGACCCGGGACGAGCGGCAGCAGGAGGAGGACGATCGCGCCCACCATGGAGATGTACGTGTAGCGCTGCAGGACCCGGTGGTCCTTCAGGAAGATCAGCACGACGGCGAAGAGGGCGATGCCCATCGCGGTGTACAGCAGCTGGCGGGGCGCCGCGGTGCCGGCCTGCTTGATGGCCTGCAGCAGCTTCGACTGGTCCAGCCGCCAGATGACGACCAGGCCGAGCCCGTTCAGCAGTGTCGCCAGCGGCAGCAGCAACGGATCCGCGTACGGGGCGAACTTCCGTACCACGAGATGGCCCACGCCGGCCAGCAGGCCGAGGCCGAGGCCGTAGCTCAGCAGGCCGGGCGGCACCTTGTTGTTGATGGCGAGGCCCACGTTGGCGTAGGCGAACACCGGAATGACGACGGCGAAGACCAGCAGCGCCAGTTCGGTGTTGCGGCGGCTCGGCGCGCCGATCGCGCCGATCGTGGACGTGTGATGCGTCGTCGTGTTCGTACTGCTGCTCATGGTGTGACAGGGCCCCTCACGGCTTGCTTACTGCTTACCGCACAGTGAGACGACCTTCTGCTCTTCCTCCGAGAGGGTGGGGCCGGGTGTGGGAGTGGGTGCGGTCGGTGACTTGGAGGTCGGCGCCGAGGGCGTCGGCGATGGCGAGGCCTTGGACGTCTGGGAGGTCTTTGTGGTTCCCGTGGCGGACCCGCCGGGCTTCGTGCTGCTCTGGCTGCCGCTCTTCTGGCGCTCGCTCTCCTTTTGGCACGCGGACGCCTGCACCGACAGCTCGGAGATCTTCGACTGGGCCGCCGTGAGGCCGCCCTCGGCGATGGTGGCCCGGATCTGCTTCTGCTGATACGGCGGCAGGTACTTGAGTTCGATCTCGGGGTGGTCCTTCTCCACCTTCGACAGCGACACCCAGGCGAGGTCCTGGCTGATACCGCGGTAGAGCGCCACATGCTCACCGTTGGTGCCGACGTAGTACTGCGTCTGCGTCCACTGGTAGGCGCCGTAGCAGCCGCCGCCGATCACGCCGAGCACGAGAGCCGTGTAGAAGGATCTCTTCAGCCACCTGCGGCCCCTGCGCGGCTTGATGAAGTCCTCGTCGGTGTAGTCGCCGAAGCTGCCCGCCGGGGCGTAGCCGTCGGTGTCACCGCTGCCGGGCGGGCCGAACTCGCCGCCGCCCTGCCCGGGCACCTGCCGGCCGAGACCGGCGGCGCGGCCCGCGGGCGTCTGCATGATGCCGTTGTCGTGCAGGTGGAGCTGGTTCTCGGCGACCGCGCCCACCACGACCGGGGTGTCGGACAACTGCCCGGCGAGGGTGTCCCCGGTGTCCAGGTCGAGGACGTCGGCCACGATGACCGTGATGTTGTCGGGGCCGCCCCCGCGCAGCGCGAGCTGGATCAGCTCCTGCACGGTCTCCTGCGGGCCCTGGTAGCTGGCGAGGGTCTCCTCCATCGTCTGGTGGGAGACCACTCCGGACAGCCCGTCGGAGCAGATCAGATACCGGTCGCCGGCCCGCACCTCACGGATCGACAGGTCGGGCTCGACATGGTCGCCGCTGCCCAGCGCCCGCATCAGCAGCGAGCGCTGCGGATGGGTCGTGGCCTCTTCCTCGGTGATGCGGCCCTCGTCGACGAGCCGCTGCACCCAGGTGTGGTCCTGCGTGATCTGCGTCAGGACGCCGTCCCGCAGCAGATACGCGCGCGAGTCGCCGACGTGCACGAGACCGAGCCGCTGACCGGTCCACAGCAGAGCGGTGAGCGTGGTCCCCATGCCCTCGAGCTGGGGGTCCTCCTCCACCATCGCCCGCAACTGGTCGTTGGCACGCTGCACCGCCGTGCCGAGCGAGGTGAGGATGTCCGAGCCCGGGATGTCGTCGTCGAGCGCGACGATCGTGGAGATCACCTCGGAGGAGGCGACCTCGCCGGCGGCCTGGCCACCCATCCCGTCGGCGATCGCGAGCAGCCGCGGACCGGCGTAACCGGAGTCCTCGTTGCCCTCGCGGATCATGCCTTTGTGCGATCCGGCGGCGAAGCGCAGTGACAGACTCATGCGCACCTCGCCTGTCGGCTCCGGGTACATCCGCACGGTGCCCACCCTCCGGTCGGGAGCGCGCCGGAGCCCATGGTGAGGGCCTCCGCTGCGTGCTCGCTCCGCTCGCTCATTGTCGTACTACTTCCGCAGCTCGATGACGGTCTTGCCGATGCGGATCGGCGCACCCAGCGGGATCGGTGTGGGGGTCGTCAGCCGGTTCCGGTCGAGGTACGTGCCGTTCGTGGACCCGAGGTCCTCGACGATCCACTGGCCGTCCCGGTCGGGGTAGATCCGGGCGTGCCGGCTGGAGGCGTAGTCGTCGTCCAGCACGATGGTGCTGTCGTGGGCGCGGCCGAGCGTGATGGTCTGGCCCTGCAGCGCGACCGTCGTGCCGGTCAGCGACCCCTCGGACACGACCAGCTTGGTGGGGGCACCGCGGCGCTGGCGGTTGCCGCTCGGCTGCTGCCGCTGCGGCGGCGGCCCCGCCGGCCGGGCCGCCTGCTGCGGCCGTCCGGCGTCACGGCGCGCGCCGCGCTGTGTGACACGCGTACCGAACAGGTCGCTGCGGATGACCTGCACGGCCACGATCACGAACAGCCACAGTACGGCCAGGAAACCCAGCCGCATGACCGTGAGGGTCAGCTCTGACATTGCCCCCGCTTCACCCTTCGGCTTGCCGGTAAATGATGGTGGTGCTGCCCACGACGATCCGCGAGCCGTCGCGGAGCGTAGCGCGGGTGGTGTGCTGCCCGTCCACCACGATGCCGTTGGTGGACCCGAGATCCTGGATCGTCGAGGGCGTTCCGGTCCGGATCTCGCAGTGCCGGCGGGAGACGCCGGGGTCGTCGATCCGCACGTCCGCCTCCGTGCTGCGACCCAGCACCAGCGTCGGACGGGAGATCTGATGGCGGGTGCCGTTGATCTCGATCCAGTAGCGGGTGCGCCCGCCGGACGCCGGAGCGGCACCGGGACGCTGACCCGCGGGCTGCGGGTACCCATAGCCGCCGGGGCGCCCGCCGGGCGGCGGCGCGGTCGGCATGGGCGGTGCTCCCGCCGGCGCGGCGGACGGCGGATAGCCGTAGCCGCTCGGGGCCTGCCGCCCGGAGGGGGCGGCGGGGGCGGAAGCCTGCTGGTCGGTGGAGGAGGCCAGGGTGCGGCTGCGCACCCGGTACAGACCGGTGTCGAGGTCGTCGGCCTTCTCCAGATGGACCTTGATCGGGCCCATGAAGGTGTAGCGCTGCTGCTTGGCGTAGTCGCCGACCATGCCGGCCAGCTCGTCGCCGAGCTGGCCCGAGTACGGGCTCAGGCGCTCGTAGTCCGGCGCGCTCAGCTCCACGATGAAGTCGTTGGGGACCACGGTCCGGTCGCGGTTCCAGATCGTCGCGTTGTTGTCGCACTCGCGCTGCAGCGCGCCGGCGATCTCCACGGGCTGGACCTCGGACTTGAACACCTTGGCGAAGGTGCCGTTGACCAGACCTTCGAGACGCTGCTCGAACTTCTTCAGGACTCCCATGGGGCACCTCCTCCGTCGTTGCCGTCCTGGGTACTGCTTACCTGGTACTGCTTACTGATCGTATCCACGCGCCGGAAAATCGGCTGGTTCCCCCTGTCGGCCCTGTCGACCGGTGTCGACGCCTGCGGCGTTCCCTCCGGACGACCTCTTCGAACTCCTTCTGCTCGTACTGCGTGCCCGTACCGCGTGCGCGCACTCCTGTGCATGGATCGTAGAGGCGGCTGCAGACCAGTGTCCCGCACCTGACCGCGGACCCTGCCCCCTCCTGGAGAGATGAGCGGGACCGGTACGAGGTTGATACGTGAACCGATTCGGGTTGAGACGTTGGGTGGGGGTGGGGGACGGGGGTGCTGAGGGGCGGAGACAGGGCGGTGGGGCGGGGGTCGTGGGTCGTGGGACATGGGAGGCCGGGTCGGCGCGGCTGAGGTTGTGGGACAGGGCGTGGCGTGGGGCGGGTGTCGGGGCCCCGGGCACGGCGGCAGGGTGCGGGGGTCAGGTGTGAGTGCCGGGCGGCCGTGGACCGCAGGTGGGGGCAGGTCCGGGGGGTGAGTGCCTCGCGTCGCTGGTCGCAGGGGGGGTGCGGGCGGGCGGGGCGGTAGCCCTGGGGGAAAGGGATGTGAACCCACCCTCTCCACCGTGCTAATGTTCTGGATGTCGGAAGGCGCCAGCACCGAAAAGGAGCGGGAGCCGGAAGACACACCCAATGCGCGGGTGGCGGAATAGGCAGACGCGCTGGATTCAGGTTCCAGTGCCCGCAAGGGCGTGGGGGTTCAACTCCCCCCTCGCGCACCACTAGGTAGTGACGAACGGGTCTCTGCCGGTGACGGAAGTCACCGCAGGGGCCCGTTTCTCGTTGTGCCCGGAGTTGTGAGACAACACACCGCCCGACCCTGGACGCAGTCGCCCCGTCAGTGAGCTATCTCACGGACGGGGGCAGCGGTTGTGCGGGTGACCCCTGGCCGTGCCGCAGTCGCACGGCGGCCTTGCCGCGCGAGTCGGTGAACACACAGTCGAATCCGTTCACGATCGTCGTCGACCCGGAGGGGACGGGCGGTGGGCCGGATGGAGACGGTGACGGAGGCACAGATGACTCCGCGGCGGGGCCCGTAAGAACTCTCGGGTCGCCTTGGGGTGACACTCTTCCTTCAGTGGAGCCGCCACCTGGGTCACCGCCCGCGAAGGACATCCGTGCCGCACTTCGAGATCGTCACCGTGCTTCCCGTCACTCCCGAGCGGGCATTCGATGCCTGTCTCGATGTCGAGGCGCACACCCGATCGATGGCCTCCTCCTCGGAACGGGCAGTAGGAGGCACGACACAGGGCAAGCTCGTGCTCGGCCAGGCGGTGACCTTACAGGCCCGGCACTTCGGCCTGACGTGGAGGCTGACCGCCCGCATCACCGACTGGGGTCCGCCACGGTTCTTCGTCGACGAGCAGGAAGCCGGCCCGTTCAGGCACTGGCGGCACACGCATCGCTTCGAACCGCACCGTGACGGCGGCACCCTCATGACCGACGTGATCGACTTCTCCTCGCCACTGGGCGTCCTGGGGCGGATCGCGGACTGTGCCGTCCTGCGCTGGTACATGCCAAGACTCATCAGGTCGCGTAACGCCTACCTGGCGGCGAACCTCTGAGGACACGTGCCTTTGTGGAGTGCCGGAGGTGAGTCCTCGCACTGCCGCATCGCCCCGAGGGAAACGGCAGGGCTGGTCGCGTGACGTATCTCACGTGCCTGTGATGCGCGGCACGTGATTCCTGGTCCTCGTTCGCTCAAGGGCGGTCGAGGCGCAGGCGTGCGGGCCGCGGCAGGCCCGCGACGACCAGGTCGTAGGAGTCCTCGATGAGTTCTCGGACCAGTTGGTCCGGCAGTTCGCCGTCCACCGTCACCGTGTTCCAGTGGCGCTTGTTCATGTGCCATCCCGGGACGATCAGCGCGGGGTGCTCACCCCGCAGCCGCAGCGCGTCCTCCGGGTCGCACTTCAGGTTCACGGTGAGCGGGCGGGCGCCCAGGCCCGTCAGGGCGAAGGCCTTGCCCTCCACCTTGAAGACGGAGAGCTCCTGGGCGGAGGGGAAGGGGAACTCCTCCACAGCCGCAGTGAAGGAAAGGCAGAAGGACCGCAACTGCTCGGGGGTCAATCCGGAGTCTCCTCGTCCTCGGAGGCGGGGCCTACCGGCTCGGCCGGGGCCGAACGCGAGCGTGAACGCCTGGCGGGACGTCACGCGCCCATTGGAACACGACCGGCCGGAAAAGGGCCCCGGACGCTGTCCCGTACGAGGCGGTGGACAACCCGGGGCATGCGTCGGAAGTCACATGTTCGGAAGTCACATGTGATGTTGCCCGACTCGCCTGTTCATCTTGGAGGTTACGCACGGCGCTCTCCCCTCGTCAGCCGCCGTGTGTCGGGTGCCGCATCGGTGCTGACGCTGGCCCTCGGCGTCGGCCTCACGGCCTAGGTCGCCCTGGCCACCACGGCCGGCGCCGCGACGACGTCGGCCACCGCCGCACTCGGAGCCAACGGCCGTCAGCTCTTCTACACGGCCGCCTCCGGCCAGACCAACAAGGTGACCGTCACCGAGTCCTCCACCCGCAACACCGCGAAGATCACCTATGTGATCGACGACATCGTCCCGATCACGGCCGGGACCGGCTGCGCCTACCCCGTCGGCCCCGACCACACCAAGGTCTCCTGCACCGTGACCACCGTGGACAGCCAGGACCCCTACGCCGCCCTCACGCTGAACGCCGGCGACGGCAACGACACCGGCACCGTCCACAACAACACCGGCCAGGCCTACTACCTCAACCAGATCTCCCTGGGCAGCGGCAACGACAGGCTGACCGACACCGGCACGGTCGACGGCAGCTTCGTCTCCGGCGACGCGGGCAACGACACCATCACGGTGGGTGCGGCCTCCGTGGTCTTCGCCGGTGACGGCAACGACACGGTCCACTCGACGGGCGACATCGTCGACGCCGGCAAGGGCGACGACGTGATCCACGGCGGCGCGGGCGACCAGAACCTTTCCGGCGGCGACGGCAACGACACCCTCCACGGCGGATCCGGCAACGACCTGCTGTACGGGGGCAAGGGCAACGACGTCCTCTACGGCAACAGCGGCGTCGACCAGCTGTACGGCGACAGCGGCAACGACCGGCTGTACGGCGGCCCCGGCAAGGACATCCTCTCCGGCGGCCCCGGCAGGAACGTCGTCCACCAGGACTGACCGTTCGCTCCCCGACCGCCCCTGGACACCGCCCCACCGTCCGCCGCGCTTCCCGGGCCACGCCGTCCGGCCGCCTGCCGGCCGCGCCGCACGCGAACCGGCGCTGACCAGGTTGTCCACAACTACCGAGTTGTCCACAGGGTCTGACGCTCCCCGCCCACCGGCTGTACGGTCATTCGCAGTTGATGTTCGTACAGCCGCAAGAACAGCGGACAACGGGGGAGGCGGTCGATGTGACCGAGACCGGCACGGTGACCGGGGCGGCGCTGCCGCTGCAGGCAAGCAGGATCGCCGCGGTGCGGGGCTTCGCGCCCTGGCCAACACCGGAATCACCCAAGGACGAGGGCAAGGCGCTGCGCGCCCGGATACGGCGCCGGGCGCACGCCGAACTCGTGGTGGACACCGGCCGCCCCGACGCGGTCACCGCCGTCGAGGAGTCCAACCACGGCCGCCTCCCCGAACTCACCCCCATACGCGTCGGCAGAATGGCCGCCACGCCCTTCGCGTTCCTGCGCGGCTCGGCCGGCCTCATGGCCTACGACCTCGCCCGAACCCCGGCCACGGGCATCCGCGCCCAGATCTGCGGCGACGCCCACGCGGCCAACTTCGGCCTCTACGCCGACGCCCGCGGCGGCCTCGTCATCGACCTGAACGACTTCGACGAGACGGTCCACGGCCCCTGGGAATGGGATCTCAAGCGCCTTGCCGCCTCCCTGGTCCTCGCCGGCCGCGTGGCCGGAGCCGGCGAGGACACCTGCCGGGCGGCGGCCCAGGACGCGGTCGGCGCCTACCGCCGCACGATGCGCCTGCTCGCCAGACTCCCCGTCCTGGACGCGTGGAACGCGATCGCGGACGAGGAACTGGTCTCCCACACCGACGCCCACGACCTGCTCGGCACCCTGGAGAGGGTCTCCGAGAAGGCCCGGGCCAACACGAGCGGACGGTTCGCGGCGAAGTCGACCGAGCCGGTCGACGGCGGCGGCCGCCGCTTCGTGGACGCACCGCCGGTGCTGCGCCGCATACCGGACGCGGAGGCGGCGGCGGTCGCCGCCTCGCTGGAGCACTATCTGACGACCCTGTCCGAGGACCGCCTCCCGCTGCTCGGGCGGTACGCGGTGCACGACGTGGCGTTCCGCGTGGTCGGCACGGGCAGCGTAGGCACCCGCTCCTACGTGGTGCTGCTCCTCGACCACCGCGGCGAACCACTGGTCCTCCAGGTCAAGGAGGCCCGCCCGTCCGCCCTGCTCCCGCATCTGGCGACGGCCGGCCACCCGATACCGGAGACGGAGCACGAGGGGCGCCGGGTCGTCCTCGGCCAGAAGAGGATGCAGGTCGTCAGCGACATCCTGCTGGGCTGGACGACGGTCGACGGACTCCCGTACCAAGTAAGGCAGTTCCGCAACCGCAAGGGCAGCGTCGACCCCGCGGCGCTGACCGCCGACCAGGTCGACGACTACGCCCGCATGACCGGAGCGCTGCTGGCCCGCGCCCACAGCCACAGCGCCGACCCGCGTCTGATCGCGGGCTACTGCGGAAAGAACGAGGAACTGGACGAGGCGATCGGTACGTTCGCCGTGGCCTACGCGGACCGCACGGAGGCGGACCACGCGGAGTTGGTGGCGGCTGTGCGGAGTGGGCGATTGGCGGGGGAGATGGGGGTCTGAGGGGGCTTGAGGGGGGTGGGGAGGGAGGGGGTGGGGGAGGGGGACCCCCCCAGAAGCTGCGGCGATCCGCTCGAAGGCCCAGGACCCCGACAGACCCCGCAGCCGCCCTCCCCCGTGTCATACGCTGGTGCGGTGACGACGCCCGAAGCCGAGCAGAGCGAGTCTGTGTCCGCTGCCGAGGAGCCGCTCGCCGAGAGCGCCGGTTCCGGGTCAGCCATGGGGACCGGGGAGGTGCGCGCTGCTTCCGGTGAAGCCATGGAGGCGGGCGATGACCGGAACGCCTCCGGTGAGACCGCAGCGACCGGCGAAGAATCCACTGCCTCCCCTACGGCCGCAGCGACCGGCGAGGGCTCTGCCGGCTCTCCTGCGACCGGGGAGCCCGGCGAGGGCGGTAGCGGCGAGGCCCCCGGGCCGCGGCCCGAGGAGCGGCTGGAGCAGGCCGTGCGGGCCGCCGAGCAGGCGTTGATCGAGTACGAGATCGCCGTGGAGACCTTCCGCGTCGAGGTGGAGAACTTCTCGCGGCTGCACCACCAGAAGCTGGGCCCGATGTACGCGCGTCTCGACGAGCTGGAGGCCGAGATCGCCGAGGCGCGGGCCGCCCGGAGCGGGGATCCGGAGGACATCCGGCTCGCTCACGAGGCCCGGGCCCGGGTCATGCCGATGCCGGGTGTGGAGGAGCTGTTCCACGGCTGGATGGACTCCGAAGGGCTGTTCCCGGAGGCCCAGGCGATGCTCACGGACCAGCCCGTGCGGCCCCCGCAGCGTGTGCGCCCCAGTGAGGAGGCCCGCAGGCTGTACCGCGAGCTGGCCCGTAAGGCGCATCCCGACCTGGCTCAGGACGAGGACGAGCGCAAGCGGCGCGACGAGTTCATCTCACGGGTCAACGTCGCGTACGCGCGCGGTGACGAAGCGCAGTTGCGGGAGCTCTCCGAGGAGTGGGCGGCCGGTCCCGTGCCCGAGGAACGCAGGCCGAGCCCCAGCGAGGAGCTGTACGCCCGTCTGGAGTGGCTCGCCCAGCGCAAGGACCTGCTCACGCTGGTGGCCCGGGAGCTGGAGGAGAGCGCGATCGGCTCGATGCTGCGGCTGGCCCCCGACGACCCCGACAGTCTTCTGAACGAGATCGCGGAGCGGCTGCTGGCCCAGGTCGCGGAGAAGGAAGCCGAGCTGGCGGCGCTGCACGGCTGATCCGTCCGGTCCGGCCCGGTGGAGTGGGGCGGGGCAGGTATGTGCGCCCGTCGGGTAGCGTCGGGGGTATGCATTTCGGAGCTGGTGTGCCCACGGTCGAGGTCGCGGACCTCAAGGACGGCGACTTTCTGCTGGACGTCCGTGAGGACGACGAGTGGCAGGCGGGTCATGCCGAGGGGGCGCTGCACATCCCTCTCAGCGAGTTCGTGGCTCGGTACGGTGAGTTCACCCAGGCGGCGCCGCAGGACGGGCGGGTCCATGTGATCTGCCGTTCCGGTGGGCGTTCGGCTCAGGTCACGATGTACCTGGCCCAGCAGGGTGTGGACGCGGTGAACGTCGACGGCGGCATGCAGGTCTGGGCCGCCGAGGGCCGTCCTGTCGTGGACGGCAAGGGCGAGCCGGGTTTCGTGCTCTAGTTCCGGAGGGCCGGCTCTGCCGGCTGCGGGCGGGTTTTGTGGCGGTCAGCCCAGAGGGTGTGTCGCCAGCAGGTCGCCCAGGGTTTCCTCGTGTGCCGCCGCGGGGCCGAGTGAGAGTTCCAGGTGCTTGGCCCAGGCGTGGTAGCGGTGCAGGGCGTAGTCCGTGTCGGCGCCGAATCCTCCGTGCAGATGCTGCGCGGTCTGCACGACCCGTCGGATGCCCTCCGACGCCCAGATTTTCGCGGTCGCCACGTCGCCGGCGGGGGGCAGTGCGCCCTGTGCGCCGGAGCTGATCCGCCATGCCGCCTGCCAGAGTGTGGCCTCCATGGCGCGCAGGTCGATGTACCGGTCGGCGGCCTGTACGGCGACCGCCTGGAAGGTGGCGATGGGGTGGCCGAACTGCTCTCGCCTGCCGGTGTACCCGCTGGTCATCTCCAGTACTTTCTCGCCGAGGCCGAGGGCGAGTGCGCAGGTCCCGGTGGTGAGGAGCAGCCGGAGTCCCTCCCAGGCGCCGTCGGCGTCCAGCAGATACCTGGCGGCGACGCGTGCGGAGTCCAGATGGAGTTCTGCGAGGCGTTCTCCGGTCGTGGAGAACTGGTCGGCGAGTACGACGCCTTCGTGTGCCCGCGGGACGAGGGCGAGGACGGTGCGGCCGGAGTCGCGGGTGTGTGCCGGTACGAGGACGAAGTCGGCGGTGTGGGCCCAGGGGATCGCCGTCTGGGTTCCGTCCAGCACCCAGGTGTCGTCTGTCTTCTGGCGTGCGACGACCGCGAGTTCGGCCGGGTCGTGGCCGGTGCGGCCGTGCGCGGCGACCGTGAGGGTCAGTTCTCCGCGGCCCGCCCGGGCGAGTAGTTCCTTCTTCGCTTCGGTGCTGCCGTGGGCCTGGACGGAGGTGGCCGCGGCGGTGTGCTCCAGCAGGGGGACGCGGGCCAGTGCCTTGGCGGACTCCCGGAGGACCAGGCAGAGCGCGATGGGGTCGAGGTCGGCGCCGCCGTACTCGGTGTCGAGGAGCAGGCTGAGCAGGTCCGCGTCCGCGAGCCGGGCCCACAGCGTGCGGTCGAAGTCGTCGGCGACGGCGCCCGGGGTGAGTGCGGGGCTGGGTACCCCGTCCGGCGCGACCCCGGCGAACTGGGCCTTTGCTGCCTCGAGTGCCGCCTGCTGCTCCTCGCTGAAGGTGAAGTCCACGGCCTGTCCTCCCGGCGGCTCCGCTGATCTGACGGAGCGTCAAGATAGAACAGGTTCTATGAGAAGGGAACGGTCCGGGAACGTGGAGCGGCACGGTTCCGGCGGTGCGCCGATGCCGGTGCCGCTCAGCGGTCGAAGTCCAGCTCCACCTTCTCCGTGACCGGGTGCGACTGGCACGCCAGCACATATCCCGCGTCCGTCTCCTCGGGCTCCAGCGCGAAGTTGCGGTCCATGCGCACCTCGCCCGAGACCAGGAAGGCCCGGCAGGTTCCGCACACTCCGCCCTTGCAGGCGTAGGGGGCGTCGGGCCGGTTGCGCAGAACCGTCTCCAGCAGCGATTCGCCGTCGCGGACCGGCCAGGTGCCGCCGCGCCCGTCGAGCCGGGCGGTCACGGCGCTGTGTGCGGGGACCGGTGCGGACGAGGTGACCGCGGTGGCCGCCTCCACGTGGAAGATCTCCTCGTGGATCCGCGTCCGCGGCACCCGGAGCCCGCGCAGTGCCCGCTCCGCCGACTGCACCAGTCCGAACGGTCCGCACAGGAACCAGCCCGCGACCTCGTCCACCGGGAGCAGCGCCGGCAGCAGCCCGGACAGCCGGTCCTCGTCGAGCCGGCCTGTCGGCAGTCCTGCCTGCTGTTCCTCCCGGGAGAGCACCGTGACCAGCTGGAACCGCTCGGGGAAGCGGTCCTTGAGGTCGGCGACCTCCTCCAGGAACATCGTGGAGGCGGACGTCCGGTCGCTTCGTATGAGGCAGAACCGGGCGCGGGGCTCGCGTGCCAGCAGGGTGGAGACGATGGACAGCAGGGGGGTGATTCCGCTGCCGCCGACGATCGCCGCGTACAGTCCGGGTGTCGGCTCCAGCGTGAACCGTCCTGCGGGGGTCATCACCTCCAGCTCGTCGCCGACGGCGATCTCCTTGAGCACGTAGGTGGAGAAGGCGCCTCCGTCGACCAGTCGGACCCCGACCCGCAGGGTGCCCGGACCCTCGTCGTCCGGGGCCGGTGCGGGGGAGCAGATCGAGTACGTACGCCGGACCTCCGTGCCGTCGACGGTGCGGCGCAGGGCGAGGTGCTGGCCGGGCGCGTGCCGGTACTCCTCGCGCAGTGCGGGCGGCACCGCGAAGGTCAGGGCCACGGAGTCATCGGTGAGCCGGTCGACGGCGGCCACGGGGAGCGGGTGGAACCGGGCCATCACAGCTCCTTGAAGTGGTCGAAGGGCTCACGGCAGGCGAGGCAGCGGCGCAGCGCTTTGCATGCGGTGGACGAGAAGCGGCTGAGCAGCTCGGTCTCGTCGGATCCGCAGAACGGGCAGCGCACGGGCTCCTCGGGTCCGGGGGCGTTCGCGGCCGTGCGGGTGGGGCCGAGGTCCAGGGGGACGGGGCCGGACGTCCGCCGGGTGCGGGGTGGCGCTATGCCGAACTCGCGCAGTTTGCGGCGGCCTTCGGCGGTGATGTCGTCCGTCGACCAGGCGGGGGTGAGCACCGTGCGCACCGTGACGTGGGATACGCCGTGTTCCCGGAGCACACGCTCTATGTCCAGGGCCATCGCCTCGATCGCCGGGCATCCCGTGTAGGTGGGGGTGAGTTCGACCTCCACCGCGTCGGGGCCCTGCACATGGACGGCTCGCAGGACGCCCAGTTCCTCCAGGGTGAGGACGGGCAGCTCGGGGTCGGGGACCGAGCCGGCGAGTCGGCGCAGTTCCTCTTCGAGGGCGGTGGCCGTCACCATGACGCCCCCGGGTGGCTGCGGTGCAGATGCTGCATCTCGGCGAGCATCCGTCCGAAGGGTTCGGTGTGCAGTCCTTGCCGGCCGGCGCCTGCGGCCCATGCCCCGGACCGGGGTCCTTCGGGCATGTCCAGGGTGGCGCGGCGCAGGACGTCATCGATCGAGTCCAGCCATGCGGCGCTCAATCCGGGCCAGTCGATGTCGAGGCCTTCGACGGGCTGGAACATCTCGCCTGTGAACCGCCACAGGGCCTGGCACGCCTGCTGCATCCGCTCGTGGCTGTTGTCCGTGCCGTCGCCGAGCCGCAGGGTCCACTGTTCGGCGTGGTCCTGGTGGTAGGCGACCTCCTTGACCGCCTTGGCGGCGAGGCCGGTGAACTCGCTCTCCGTGGTGGCCAGCCGGGTGTACAGCAGCCGCTGGTAGGTGGAGAAGTACAGCTGGCGGGCGATGGTGTGCGCGAAGTCGCCGTTGGGCTGTTCCACCAGTTGGAGATTGCGGAAGGCGCGCTCCTCGCGGAGGTAGGCGAGTTGGTCCTCGTCGCCGGCCATGGACAGCAGCACCCGGGCCTGGCCCAGCAGGTCCAGGGCGATGTTGGCGAGCGCGACCTCCTCTTCGAGCACGGGCGCGTGGCCCGCCCACTCCCCCAGGCGGTGCGAGAGCACCAGGGCGTCGTCACCGAGGGCCAGGGCGGCCGTGGTGTGCCGGGTGACGGTCACAGGTGCTTCACCCCTTCCGGGATCTCGTAGAACGTGGGGTGCCGGTAGGGCTTGTCGGCGGAGGGCTCGAAGAAGGGGTCCTTCTCGTCCGGTGAGGAGGCGGTGATCGCGGTGGACGGCACGACCCAGATGGATACGCCCTCGCCGCGCCGGGTGTACAGGTCACGTGCGTTGCGCAGCGCCAGCTCGGCGTCCGGGGCGTGCAGGCTGCCGGCGTGGGTGTGCGAGAGCCCTCGGCGGGAGCGCACGAAGACCTCCCACAGCGGCCACTCTTCGGTCGTCATGGTCACGCCTCTCCGTTCTCGTCGGCCCTGGTCGCCGATCCTGCGCCCGTGGTGCGCGCGTGCTCGTCGGCCGCGCCCGTCCCGTTGTGCTTCGCCGCGTACGCCGCGGCCGCCTCCCGTACCCAGGCGCCCTCGTCGTGCGCCTGCCTGCGCTGGGTCAGCCGCTGCTCGTTGCAGGGGCCGTTGCCCTTGAGGACGTCCCAGAACTCGGTCCAGTCGATGGGTCCGAAGTCGTGGTGTCCGCGCTCCTCGTTCCATACGAGGTCCGGGTCGGGGAGGGTGAGCCCCAGCGATTCGGCCTGGGGGACGCAGATGTCGACGAAGCGCTGGCGCAGCTCGTCGTTCGAGTGGCGCTTGATCTTCCAGGTCATCGACTGCGCGGAGTGCGACGACTCGTCGTCGGGCGGGCCGAACATCATCAGGGAGGGCCACCACCAGCGGTTCACCGCGTCCTGGGCCATCTCGTGCTGCTCCGGTGTGCCGTGGCTGAGGGCCATCAGCAACTCGTATCCCTGGCGCTGGTGGAAGGACTCCTCCTTGCAGACACGGACCATCGCGCGTGCGTAGGGGCCGTAGGAGCAGCGGCACAGGGGGACCTGGTTGGTGATGGCGGCGCCGTCCACCAGCCAGCCGATGGCGCCGACGTCTGCCCAGGTCAGCGTGGGGTAGTTGAAGATCGAGGAGTACTTCTGGCGGCCCGAGTGGAGCTTGTCGAGCAGTTCGTCGCGGCTGGTGCCGAGTGTTTCCGCCGCGCTGTACAGATACAGCCCGTGGCCTGCTTCGTCCTGGACCTTGGCCATCAGGATCGCCTTGCGGCGCAGGGACGGCGCGCGGGTGATCCAGTTGGCTTCCGGCTGCATGCCGATGATCTCGGAGTGCGCGTGCTGGGCGATCTGCCGGACCAGGGTGGCGCGGTAGGCGTCGGGCATCCAGTCGCGCGGCTCGATGCGCTCGTCGGCGGCGACGGCGGCGTCGAAGCCGGCCTCGTAGGCCGCTGTGTCCGCCTGTGCCGTGCCGTCCGCGTGGGCCGTCCGGTGCGCTGCTGCTGTCGCCATGCGATCCCCCTCGACCACTCTCTCCCGACCGATCGTTCGGTCGTGTCGGTTCAATGGTGGGACGTGGCGCCGTAGGGTGTCAACCGCTGTGGACAATCTCCGGGCAGCCCTCCGCCGCTGTGACCGATGCGCTGTGCGGGGCGGGGGTCTGAGTACCGTTCCCGTGCGCACACCGTGGGGTGCTGCGAACGGGTGACCCGGCCGGCCCGGCCCGGGTCGGAGACGGTCGTCGGACAGCGCCTGCGGCACGGGACGGCACCGAGGGCACGGAAGCTCGGGAGACGGGGCGGGATGGACACGTACGACGAGGAGCCGGTCGCCCGGCGGGAGCAGCCGGGCGACCCGGCCGACCAGGTGTCCCCTCTGCCCGCCGGCACCGACCGCGACGTGTCTCCCGACCCGCGCCCCGGGGAGGCCACGGACGCGCGGGAGGCGGAGGGGCCCGCGCCGGACCCGGCGGCCGCGCGCACCGGTGTCGCCGCCCTCTCCCTGCGCTACCAGATAGCCGCCGCGCTGGTCCTCGCGGTCGTCGCCGTCACCGCATGTGTGCACCTGAGCATGGTGTTCCTGCACGTCGCGCCGGCGAACGTCGTCAGCAAGCAACACAGCAAGGCGATCAACGACTGGATCTATCCCGAGTTCGAGCAGAACTGGAAACTGTTCGCGCCCGACCCGCTGCAGCAGAACATCGACGTCCAGGCACGGGCCGAACTGCTCACCGGGGACGGCGACCGGCGGACGACGGGCTGGTACGACCTGTCCGCGCTCGACGGTGCCGCCATCGACGGCAACCTGCTGCCGAGCCACACCCAGCAGAACGAACTGCGCCGGGCCTGGGATTTCTACGTCACCTCGCACGACGGCCAGAACCGTCCCGTCGGCCTGCGCGGCACCCTGTCCGAGGACTATCTCCGCCGGGCCGTCGCGCTGCGCCTCGACCGCGAGCACGCGGCTCAGCAGGGCGAGAGTGTCGAAAGCGTCCAGGTCCGCTCCCGCACCACCGAGGTGCCGCCGCCGAAGTGGAGCGGGGAGAAGGTCAGCACGGCGCCGGTGTACCACCGGCTGCCCTGGTGGCCGCTGCCGGACGGCGAGCGGACGGAGGCGAGCGCCCGATGAACCGGTTCGCCGTGTGCGTCTCACGCGCTGTCGCCCACGTCACCGACGCCGCCCTCGGCCCGTACCAGACCGCGATCGTCCGCATCGGCTTCGCCACCACCTGGCTGCTGTTCCTGCTGCGCGAGCTGCCGCACCGCCAGGAGCTGTACGGGCCCGACGGCCCCTGGAGTTGGGACCTGGCCCGGCAGCTCACCGCGAACAACCACGCCTTCTCGGTCCTGATGTGGTCCGGCGGTCAGATGTGGTTCGAGACCGTGTACGCCCTCGCCCTGCTGTCGAGCGCCCTGCTGCTGGCCGGCTGGCGGACCCGCACCATGTCGCTGCTGTTCATGGTGGGCGTGCTGTCACTGCAGAACCGCAGCGTCTTCATGGGCGACGGCGGTGACAACGTCATCCACCTGATGGCGATCTACCTGGTGTTCACCCGCTGCGGGCAGGTGTGGTCGCTGGACGCGCGGCGCGCCCGGCGGGCCGCCGCTGCACGCGCGCGTGGTGAGGAGCCGCGGCCCGACCGGGCGGGCCCCGCCCTGTGGGTCGTGCTCGGTCTCGTGCTGGCCGTGCCGTCGGTCGCGGGCTGGATCAGCGAGGCCTGGCTCGTCGTGTTCTGGGGGCTGTGGGCCGTGCAGGGCCTGTGGTGGTACGTCGGCCGGCGCGCCCCTCATGGGGAACCGCGCATCCTGCTGGACGTCGTCGCCAACCTGGTCCACAACGCCGCCCTGCTCGTGATCATGGCGGAGGCGTGTCTGATCTACTCGACCGCCGGCTGGTACAAGATCCAGGGGTCGCGCTGGCAGGACGGAACCGCGGTCTACTACCCGCTCCACATCGACTACTTCTCGCCGTGGCCCGCCCTGTCCGACCTGTTGTCCGCGCACGGTGTGACCGTGCTGCTGATGACGTACGGCACGGTCGCCGCGCAGGTCGCGTTCCCGTTCACGCTGTTCAACCGGCGGGTGAAGAACGTCCTGCTGGCGGTCATGATGACCGAGCACGCGGTGATCGCCGTGGTGCTCGGGCTGCCCTTCTTCTCGCTCGCGATGATCGCGGCCGACGCCGTGTTCCTGCCGACGTGGTTCCTGCGGCGGCTGGGCGGCTGGGCGGCACGCGCGCGTGGACGGCTCGCGAGGCCCGCCGCCCGGCTTCCGCTGCCCCGCCCGCGCGGGCCCCGGCCGCCCGCCGAGGAGCCGGCCGAGCAGCCGCAGGCGAGCCCGGCGACATGAGTTCGTCAGCGGTCCGGCCCGGCGGTCCGTCGCACTGGCCGCGCCGAGGCGCCATGGCCCGGTCGCCCGGAAGCCCGGTGGCCTGCGGCGCACGTAGGCTGCACGGCATGACGGACCCGTATCGCAGCACCGCCGCTCCGCTGGGCACCTGGCACCGGCTCGCCGACGACCTGGTCCTGCTCGACGGCTTCCACGCGCTCAAGCACGCGGTCCGCTTCCACGCGCGCGTGCCGGTCGCCGTCACCACCGACCGGGGGGCGGCGCTCGCCCTGGCCGACGAGTTGGCGCCCGATGTGCGCGAAGTGCTGGAGGCGCTGCTGACGGAGGTGCCCGAGGAGAGCTACCGGGCCCTGGTGCCGCGCCCCCATCCCACCGCGGTCGCCGCCCTCGCCGAGCGGCCCTCGCGCGAGGCCCATCTCGAAGCGCTGCGGCGTATGCCCCGCACCGCCCCCGTGATCGTCCTCGACAACCCGCGGAACCTGGGCAACGCCGGAGCGGTGATCCGGCTCGCGGCCGGGTTCGGCGCTACGGGCGTGGTGACCACCGGCACGCTCGACCCCTGGCATCCCACGGTGGTGCGAGGCGGGGCGGGACTCCACTTCGCGACCGCCGTGGAGCGGCTGTCCGTGGCCGAGCTGCCGCCGGGCCCGGTGTTCGCGCTGGACCCGGCGGGCGACGACATCCGCGCCCTGAAGCTGCCGGACGACGCCGTGCTCGCCTTCGGCTCCGAGCGCACCGGTCTGTCGGCCGACCTCCGCGCCCGCGCCGACCACCTGGTGTCCCTGCCGATGCGCCCCCAGGTCTCCAGCTACAACCTCGCCACCAGTGTGGCCATGACGCTGTACCACTGGAGTGCCACCGGGGGCGCACCCGCCTGAGCCGCCGCTACGCCTCCCGGCGGACCTCCACCACCCGGAAGCGGTTCGCCACGAACGCCCCGTCGCACAGGGCCGCGTTGGCCGCCGGGTTGCCGCCCGAGCCGTGGAAGTCGGAGAAGGCGGCCGTCTGGTTGACGTACACCCCGCCGGTCAGGTTGAGCGAGAGCTGCGCGGACTCCTCCAGGCAGGCCTCCTCGACGGCCTGCTCGACCTCCTCGGAAGTGGTGTAGGCGCCGACGGTCATCGCGCCCTTCTCCCGGACGGTGCGACGCAGCAGCTCCACCGCGTCCGCCGCCGAGTCGACCGCGACGGCGAAGGAGACCGGGCCGAAGCACTCGCTCATGTAGGCGGCCTCGGAGTCCGGCTTGGCGCCGTCGAGCTTCACGATCACCGGGGTGCGCACGACCGCCTGCGGGAACTCCGGGTTGGTGATCTCCCGGGAGGCCAGGGCGACCTCGCCGAGTCCGGCCGCCGCCTCCAGGCGGGCCTTCACGTCGGGGTTCACGATCGCGCCGAGGAGTGCGTTCGCCCGCGCGTCGTCGCCCAGGAGGCCGTCGACCGAGCGCGCGAGATCCGCGACCACCTCGTCGTACGACTTCGGGCCCTCGTCGGTGGTGATGCCGTCCCGCGGGATCAGCAGGTTCTGCGGGGTGGTGCACATCTGCCCGCTGTACAGCGACAGGGAGAACGCCAGGTTGGACAGCATCCCCTTGTAGTCGCCGGTCGACTCCACGATCACCGTGTTGACGCCGGCCTTCTCCGTGTAGACCTGGGCCTGGCGGGCGTTGGTCTCCAGCCAGTCACCGAACGCCGTGGAGCCCGTGTAGTCGATGATGCGGATCTCGGGGCGCACCGCGAGCGTCTTGGCGATGCCCTCGCCCGGCCGCTCGGCGGCCAGTGCCACCAGGTTCGGGTCGAAGCCTGCCTCGGCGAGCACCTCGCGGGCGATCTGCACGGTGAGGGCGAGCGGCAGCACCGCGCGCGGGTGCGGCTTGACGAGGACCGCGTTGCCGGTGGCCAGGGAGGCGAACAGGCCCGGGTAGCCGTTCCACGTCGGGAAGGTGTTGCAGCCGATGACCAGGGCGATGCCCCGCGGGACCGGCCGGAACGCCTTGGTGAGCACCAGCGGGTCGCGCTTGCCCTGTGGCTTGGTCCACTCCGCGGTCTCGGGGGTGCGGACCTGCTCCGCGTACGCGTACGCCACCGCCTCCAGGCCGCGGTCCTGGGCGTGCGGGCCGCCCGCCTGGAACGCCATCATGAACGCCTGGCCGCTGGTGTGCATGACCGCGTGCGCGAACTCGTGCGTCCGGTCGCTGATGCGCTTGAGGATCTCCAGACACACGAGCGCGCGCGCCTCGGGGCCCGCGTCCCGCCAGGCCCGCTGGCCGGCGCGCATGGCGGGCAGCAGGACGTCGATGTCCGCGTGGGGGTAGGTGATCCCCAGGTCGAACCCGTAAGGCGAGACCTCGCCGCCCGTCCAGTCGTCCGTGCCCGGCTGGCCGAGGTCCAGCCGGGTGCCGAGGAGGGCGTCGAAGGCGGTCTTGCCGGCCGCGGCGTCCAGGCTGCCGTGCTCCCCGTAGGCCTTGGGGTGCTCGGGGTGCGGGGACCAGTAGGCGCGGGTGCGGATGGCTTCCAGCGCCTGGTCGAGAGTGGGCCGGTGCTGGGCGATCAGCTGCTGCGCGGTGAGTTCGGCGGCCATGCGGGACCAACTCCTCGTCTCAAGAACTCTTCGTCGAGCTCATGACCTGGGCAGGAACAGGCGGACAGGGTTAGAGTAACCGAACGATCGGTCGGGACAAGGGGGCCTGCCGTATCTGTGGAAAACCGCGTGCGGGAGGATCGCGCACATGACAGCACTCGACCTCAGCAGCCCTGTGGCCGTCGTGGGCACCGGCACCATGGGCCAGGGCATCGCCCAGGTCGCGCTGGTCGCGGGTCACCCCGTGCGGCTGTACGACGTCGCCCCGGGCCGCGCCCGCGAGGCCGCCGCCGCGATCGGTGCCCGCCTGGACCGGCTGGTGGAGAAGGACCGGCTCACCCCGGCCGAGCGGGACGGGGCCCGCGCCCGCCTGGCGCCAGTCGAGAACCTGGCCGAGCTCGCGGACTGCTCGCTCGTCGTGGAGGCGGTCCTGGAGCGTCTCGACGCCAAACAGCAGCTGTTCCGGGAGCTGGAGGACGTCGTCGGCGACGACTGCCTGCTCGCCACCAACACCTCGTCCCTGTCCGTGACCGCCGTGGGCGGCGCGCTGCGCAACCCGGGTCGCTTCGTCGGCCTGCACTTCTTCAATCCCGCGCCGCTGATGCCGCTGGTGGAGGTCGTCTCCGGGTTCGCCACCGACGTCACGTCCGCCACGCGCGCGTACGAGACGGCCCGCGCCTGGGGCAAGACACCGGTCGCCTGCGCGGACACCCCCGGCTTCATCGTCAACCGCATCGCGCGGCCCTTCTACGCCGAGGCGTTCGCGGTGTACGAGGCGCAGGCCGCCGACCCCGCCACCATCGACGCGGTCCTGCGCGAGTCTGGCGGCTTCCGGATGGGCGCGTTCGAGCTGACCGACCTCATCGGGCAGGACGTCAACGAATCCGTCACCCGCTCCGTGTGGGAGTCCTTCTTCCAGGACGTGCGCTTCACGCCCTCCCTCGCCCAGCGTCGGCTGGTGGAGTCCGGCCGGCTCGGCCGCAAGGCGGGACAGGGCTGGTACGGCTACGGGGACGGCGCCGAGCGGCCCGAGCCGCACACCGCGGAGCCGGCGCAGGCACCCGCGTACGTCGTCGCCGAGGGCGATCTGGGCCCCGCCTCGGAACTGCTCGCGCTGATCCGCGAGGCGGGCATCGGCATCCGTGAGGACGAAGAGGACCACGGAACCCGTCTGGTGCTCCCCGGCGGCGGTCAGCTGGCTCTCGCGGACGGGCAGACCTCCGTCGAGTTCCGGGACGTCGTCTACTTCGACCTGGCGCTCGACTACCGCAGGGCGACCCGGATCGCCCTGTCCGCCTCCCAGGACACCTCGCACCGGACCCTCGCCGAGGCCGTCGGGCTCTTCCAGGCGCTCGGCAAGGACGTCAGCGTCATCGGGGACGTGCCCGGCATGATCGTCGCCAGGACGGTGGCCCGGATCGTCGACCTGGCGCACGACGCCGTCGCCAAGGGCGTGGCCACCGAGGAGGACATCGACACCGCGATGCGGCTCGGCGTCAACTACCCCCTCGGCCCCTTCGAGTGGAGCCGCCGACTCGGCCGCGGCTGGGCCTACGACCTCCTGGACGACCTGCACATGCGCGACCCGTCCGGACGGTACGCCCCGTCCCTCGCGCTCTACCGCCACGCGTACGCCTCCGAGAAGCGGGAGAGCACCTCATGACCACGGCCAGGCGCGACACGTACACCCCGGAGAGCCTGCTCTCCGTCGCCGTGCAGGTGTTCAACGAGCGCGGCTACGACGGCACCTCCATGGAGCACCTCTCCAAGGCCGCCGGCATCTCCAAGTCGTCGATCTACCACCATGTCTCGGGCAAGGAGGAGCTGCTGCGCCGAGCCGTCAGCCGGGCGCTGGACGGCCTCTTCGGGATCCTCCAGGAGGACCACGCGCGCGTGGGCCGTTCCGTGGAGCGGCTGGAGTACGTCGTGCGGCGCATGGTCGAGGTGCTCATCACCGAGCTGCCCTATGTGACGCTGCTGCTTCGGGTGCGCGGCAACACCGGGACCGAGCGGTGGGCGCTGGAGCGGCGCCGCGACTTCGACCACCAGGTCGCCGAACTGCTCAAGGCCGCCGCCGCCGACGGGGACGTACGCGGTGACATCGAGGTGCGGCTCGCGACACGGCTCGTCTTCGGGATGATCAACTCGATCGTGGAGTGGTACCGGCCCGAGGGGCGGGGCATGGGTGAGCGCGAAGTGGCCGACGCGGTGGTGCAGTTGGTCTTCTCGGGGCTGCGCACCGAGCACTGAGGGGCCGGATCGGACCGAGGCCCGCCCCTGTGCGGCTCCTGGTCCGCCGGGTCCGCACGGTCAGCTGTCCGGTTCCAGATCCTCTTCCTCGAACACCAGCAGCGTGCGCGTGCTGAGCACTTCGGGGATCGCCTGGAGCCGGGTGAGGACCAGTTCGCGCAGGGCCCTGTTGTCGGGCGTGTGCACCAGGAGCAGGACGTCGAAGTCGCCGCCCACCAGGGCGATGTGGGAGGCGCCGGGGAGCAGGCGCAGCTGCTCGCGGACCGTGCGCCAGGAGTTCTGGACGATTTTCAGGGTGATGTAGGCCGAGGTGCCCTGACCGGCGCGTTCATGGTTGACCCGGGCGCCGAAGCCGCGGATCACGCCGTCGTCGATGAGCCGGTTGATCCGTGCGTAGGCGTTGGCGCGGGAGACGTGCACATGCTCGGCGACCGACCGTATCGAGGCACGGCCGTCCGATTGGAGTATCTGCAGGATGTCCCGGTCGATGGCGTCCAGGGGGCGGGGGGGCGGCAGGGCCGGGCCGTGCTCCGGTGGCTCGGCCATTTGTTCAGGTGCCATGTGCCCCCGCCTCTCTACCATGGACGTACTGCGTCCATCTCAGGTTGTGGAGAACCGTTTGTCCACAGCCCTGAGGCGCCTGTAGCCAAAATGTGCCGACGACCGAACAATCGGTAGGTGAGGCGCATCACTCCCGTGGCGCGTCCGAAGCCGCTCCCACGAGGAGGTGCCGTCATGACGGTCATGGAGCAGCGGGGTGCCTACCGGCCGACCCCGCCGCCCGCCTGGCAGCCCCGTACCGATCCCGCTCCGCTGCTGCCCGATCCCCTGCCGTACCGCGTCCTCGGCACCGAGGCGGCCGCCAAGGCCGACCCGGAGCTGCTCGGCCGGCTGTACACCCAGCTGGTGCGCGGCCGCCGGTACAACGCGCAGGCGACGGCGCTCACCAAGCAGGGCCGCCTGGCCGTCTACCCCTCCAGCACCGGGCAGGAGGCCTGCCAGGTCGCCGCGGCGCTCGTCCTGGAGGAGCGCGACTGGCTCTTCCCCAGCTACCGCGACACGCTCGCGGCCGTCGCCCGCGGCGTCGACCCCGTCGAGGCCCTGACCCTGCTGCGCGGCGATTGGCACACCGGCTACGACCCCTACGAGCACCGGGTGGCCCCCCTGAGCACCCCGCTCGCCACCCAGTTGCCGCACGCCGTGGGGCTCGCCCACGCCGCCCGGCTGAAGGGCGACGACGTGGTCGCGCTCGCCCTGGTCGGCGACGGCGGCACCAGCGAGGGCGACTTCCACGAGGCGATGAACTTCGCCGCGGTGTGGCAGGCGCCGGTGGTCTTCCTGGTCCAGAACAACGGCTTCGCGATCTCCGTCCCGCTCGCCAAGCAGACCGCGGCGCCCTCCCTGGCGCACAAGGCGGTCGGCTACGGCATGCCGGGCCGGCTGGTCGACGGGAACGACGCGGCGGCCGTGCACGAGGTCCTCGGCGAGGCCGTTCGGCACGCCCGTGCGGGCGGCGGTCCCACCCTCGTCGAGGCGGTGACGTACCGCATCGACGCCCACACGAACGCCGACGACGCGACCCGCTACCGCGGCGACGCCGAGGTCGAGGCCTGGCAGGCCCACGACCCGGTCGTGCTGCTGGAGCGCGAGCTGACGCAGCGCGGTCTCCTCGACGAGGACGGGATACGGGCCGCGCGCGAGGACGCCGAAGCCATGGCGGCCGATCTGCGGGCACGCATGAACCAGGACCCGGCGCTCGACCCCATGGATCTCTTCACCCACGTGTACGCCCAGCCCACCACCCAACTCATGGAACAGCAGGCGCAGTTGCGGGCGGAGCTGGACGCCGAGGCGGCCGGACCGGAAGGAGCCGGGCGATGACGACCGTTGCCCTCAAGCCGGCCACCATGGCGCAGGCCCTCACGCGCGCGATGCGCGACGCCATGGCGGCCGACCCGGCCGTGCACGTCATGGGCGAGGACGTCGGCACGCTCGGCGGTGTCTTCCGGGTCACGGACGGGCTCGCCGAGGAGTTCGGCGACGACCGCTGCACGGACACACCGCTCGCCGAGGCGGGCATCCTCGGCACGGCCGTCGGCATGGCGATGTACGGCCTCAGGCCGGTCGTGGAGATGCAGTTCGACGCCTTCGCCTACCCCGCCTTCGAGCAGCTGGTCAGCCATGTCTCGCGGATGCGCAACCGCACCCGCGGCGCGATGCCGCTGCCCCTGACGATCCGGGTCCCCTACGGGGGAGGCATCGGCGGCGTCGAGCACCACAGCGACTCCTCCGAGGCCTACTACATGGCGACCCCTGGCCTGCACGTCGTCACGCCCGCGACGGTCGCCGACGCCTATGGGCTGCTGCGCGCCGCCATCGCCTCCGACGACCCTGTCGTCTTCCTCGAACCCAAGCGGCTGTACTGGTCGAAGGCCTCCTGGAACCCCGAGGAGCCCGACACCGTGGAGCCGATAGGCCGTGCGGTGGTGCGGCGTTCGGGCCGCAGCGCGACGCTCATCACCTACGGGCCGTCGGTCTCCGTCTGTCTGGAGGCGGCCGAGGCGGCACGCGCCGAGGGCTGGGATCTGGAAGTCGTCGATCTGCGCTCCCTGGTGCCGTTCGACGACGAGACGGTGACCGCGTCCGTGCGCCGCACGGGCCGGGCCGTGGTGGTGCACGAGTCGACCGGCTTCGGCGGGCCGGGCGGGGAGATCGCCGCGCGGGTGACCGAGCGCTGCTTCCACTATCTGGAGGCGCCGGTGCTGCGGGTGGCCGGCTTCGACATCCCCTACCCGCCGCCGATGCTGGAACGGCACCACCTGCCCGGTGTCGACCGGATCCTGGACGCCGTGGGGCGCCTGCAGTGGGAGGCGGGGAGCTGATGGCCCAGGTGTTCGAGTTCAGGCTGCCGGACCTCGGGGAGGGGCTGACCGAGGCGGAGATCGTCCGCTGGCTGGTGAAGGTCGGGGACGTCGTCGCGGTCGACCAGCCGGTCGTCGAGGTCGAGACGGCCAAGGCGATGGTCGAGGTGCCCTGCCCCTACCAGGGCGTGGTCACGGCCCGCTTCGGCGATGAGGGCACGGAACTTCCGGTCGGCGCACCGCTGCTGACGGTCGCCGTGGGTGCCCCCGCGGACGGGGGCGAGGAATCGTCCGGGAACGTGCTGGTGGGGTACGGCACCTCGGCGGCTCCCGCCCGGCGCCGCCGGGTCCGGCCGCCCCAGGCCGGCGCCGGCCCCACGGACGGAGCCTCGCGGGCGGTGGATTCCGTGGCCGCGGCGGCTGCGCTCCCGGCTGCCGCCGGACCCGCGCCCGCCACCCGGGCAGCGGCGCTTGCCCCGGGATCCGCTGCCCCGCCCCGGGCGGCTTCGGCCACGGCGGTCGCGGCCCCCGACCACCGCGCGGACGGCCACCGGCATCCCGACGGCCCCATCCCGGTGATCTCCCCGCTCGTCCGCAGACTCGCCCGCGACAACGGGCTCGATCTGCGGCAGTTGACGGGTTCCGGGCCCGACGGACTGATCCTGAGGGCGGACGTGGAGGACGCCCTGAGGGCCGCCGCGGCCCGTGGCGGTGCGACGAGGACCACGGCGGTCGCGGCCGCCTCCCCGGGCCCCGTCGGATCCGCTCCCGCCGCGTCCGCAGCGGCGGGCGCGGCGACCGCCTCCGGCACCCGGATCCCCCTCAAGGGAGTCCGCGGGGCCGTCGCCGACAAGCTCTCCCGGAGCCGGCGTGAGATCCCCGACGCCACCTGCTGGGTGGACGCCGACGCCACGGAACTGATGCGCGCACGGACGGCAATGAACGCGGCGGGAGGCTCCAAGATCGCCCTGCTCGCCCTGCTGGCCCGCATCTGCACCGCCGCGCTCGCCCGGTTCCCCGAGCTGAACTCCACCGTGGACCTGGAGGCCCGGGAGATCGTCCGACTCGACCAGGTGCACCTCGGGTTCGCCGCACAGACCGAACGGGGACTCGTCGTCCCCGTCGTGCGGGACGCGCACGCACGCGACGCCGAGTCGCTCACCGCGGAGTTCTCCCGGCTGACCGAGGCGGCCCGCGCCGGCACGCTCACCCCCGGGGAACTCACCGGCGGGACCTTCACGCTGAACAACTACGGAGTGTTCGGCGTCGACGGCTCGACACCGATCATCAACCACCCGGAGGCGGCCATGCTCGGCGTCGGCCGGATCGTCCCCAAGCCGTGGGTGCACGAGGGCGAGCTGGCGGTGCGGCAGGTCGTGCAGCTCTCGCTCACCTTCGACCACCGGGTGTGCGACGGCGGCACGGCGGGCGGATTCCTGCGGTACGTGGCGGACTGCGTGGAACAGCCGGCGGTGCTCCTGCGCACCCTCTGAGGCGGGTCCCGGCACATCGGCCGTGAAACTGTGAGCAAGTTCCGGCACACGGCCGATGTGCGGGGGTGTCACTGATCGGAGCGGCGCCCATACTCGGGAACATGACCGAGTACGAGCCCGCGGGCGACCCGGGCGCCGAGGTGTACGACGCCGTCGTCCTGGCCGGCGGTGCCGCCCGGCGGCTCGGCGGGGCCGACAAAGCGGGTGTGCGCGTCGGCGGGCGGGCGCTGCTCGACCGCGTCCTGGCGGCCTGCGCCGGCGCGGCCACCACGGTGGTCGTCGCCGGCCCCCGGCCCACCGCGCGCCCCGTGCTCTGGGCCCGCGAGGAGCCACCGGGCGCCGGCCCCGTCGCCGCGCTCGACGCGGGGCTGCGGCGCACCACGGCCCCGTATGTCGTGGTGCTCTCCGCCGATCTGCCGTTCCTGGAGGCGGGGACGGTACGGCGGCTGCTGGCCGCGTTGCGGGCGAGCGGCGCCGAAGGGGCGGTGCTCACCGACCCCGAGGGGCGCGACCAGCCCCTCGTCGCCGCCTACCGGAGCGCGGCACTGCGCCGCGAACTCGCACGGCTGGCCGCCGAACAGGGCCCTTCCGGCACACCGGAACCTCCCCGCCCTCCAGAACCCGGGGATCCCTCGGAACTCCCCGCGCGCCCCGGTCTTGCCGGGCTTCCGTTGCGGCGGCTGGTCGCCGCGCTCGGCCTCACCCGTATCGCCGACCCCGTCGCGTCCTTCGACTGCGACACCTGGGACGACGTAGCCGCCGCCCGATCACGAATCAGGGAGCATGGGCACGTGTTGGATGAATGGATTTCCGCAGTCAAGGACGAGCTGGGCATCGACCTCGACGTCGACACCGGCGTCCTCCTCGACCTCGCCCGCGACGCCGCGCACGGAGTGGCCCGGCCCGCGGCCCCGCTGACGACGTTCCTCGTCGGCTACGCCGCCGCGCAGGCGCGGGGAGGCCCCGAAGCGGTCGCCGAGGCCGCCCGCAAGGCCGCAGCCCTGGCCCTGCGTTGGGCGGACGAGGAGGCCGGCGAGGCCAAACCGGACGCCGGATGAGAGGGAGAGGCGCCCGGGGAGGCCCGGACACCGACGAACGGTATGTGGAGGAGGCTCTGGCCGTGGTCGACGACAGCGGCGGGCGCGGCCGTCCGGGCGAGACCCGCTCCGCCCGCCCGGCCGAGCAGCGGCACGACCCGGAACAGCACGACCGGGACCTCGAAGAGGCTCTTGCCCTGGTACGGGACCTGGGCCCGCGCGACGGCCGGTCCGATCCGCGTACGCCCGGAACCGGACCCCGCACCCCCCGGCATTCCGGTGACCGCGACGGGGGCCAGGACGGCCCGGCGGGGGCGGCGGCCTCCTCGGCGGCCCCGTCCGAGCACCACCCGGGCCACCAGGCCACGCCCTGGCCCCAGGCCCGGGCCGTCGCCGCGCGCGCGGCCCGTTCCGTACCCCGCCGCGACCCCGTCGACGTCCCCATCGACGCCGCCCTCGGCCTGGTTCTCGCCGACCCCCTCACCGCGCTGACCGACCTCCCCTCCTTCAACACCTCCGCCATGGACGGCTGGGCGGTCGCGGGCCCCGGCCCCTGGGACGTACGGGAGGAGGGAGTCCTCGCCGGGCACACGGAGCCCGCTCCCCTCGACGACGGCGAGGCCGTGCGGATCGCCACCGGTGCGCGCATCCCCCCGGACACCACCGCGGTACTGCGCAGCGAACACGGGCGTATGGACGGCAAGGGCCGGTTGCACGCCGCCCTCCCCCCGACTCTCGGCGCCGCGCGGACCGGGGGCACCCCCACGGTCGCGCACGGCCAGGACATCCGGCCGCGCGGCCAGGAGTGCCACGCGGGCGACCAGTTGCTCCCCCCGGGAGCCCTGATCACCCCGGCCGTGCTCGGGCTCGCCGCGGCCGCCGGGTACGACACGCTGTCTGTGCGGCCCCGCCCCCGGGTCGAAGTTCTGGTTCTGGGGGACGAGTTGCTCACCGAGGGGCCGCCCAGGGACGGTCTGATCCGGGATGCGCTCGGACCGATGCTGCCGCCCTGGCTGCGTGCGCTCGGCGCGGACGTGGTGGCCGTCCGCAGACTCGGCGACGACGCCGAGGCCCTGCACCGGGCGGTCACCTCCTCGACGGCCGACATGGTCGTCACGACCGGGGGCACGGCCGGGGGACCCGTCGACCATGTCCACCCCACCCTGCGCCGCATCGGCGCCGAACTCCTCGTGGACGGAGTGGAGGTGCGTCCGGGGCACCCCATGCTCCTGGCCCGCACCCGGGACGACCAGCACCTCGTCGGGCTGCCCGGCAACCCCCTCGCGGCCGTCTCCGGCCTGCTCACCCTCGCCGAGCCCCTGCTGTGCGGCCTGACGGGGCGTGTGGCCCCGGAGCCGTACACGCTGCCTCTGAAGGGCTCCACTCACGGTCACCCGTATGACACCCGGCTCGTTCCCGTCGCCGTTCGTGCCGATCATGCGGTTCCTCTGCACTACAACGGTCCGGCCATGCTGCGCGGCATCGCCGCCGCGGACGCCCTGGCGGTCGTACCGCCCGGGGGTGCCCAGCCCGGTCAGGAGCTGGAACTGCTGGACCTGCCCTGGGTGTGGGCGCAGTGATCCGGAACGGGCGAGATGGGGAGTGTTTCACGTGAAACATCGGAATCGGGCGCCATTGCACGGCCCCGACGGGGCGCGCCCCTGCCCCACCTGAGGCATCTCTCGTCCGCCACCGGGAACTGCGCGACGGGGTGGCCGACCGCCAGGAGTAGCGTCCCTCCCATGTACGCGATCACGATTCCTGAACCCGGTGGGCCTGAGGCGCTGGTGTGGGCGGAGGTCCCCGACCCCGTACCCGCCGAGGGAGAGGTGCTGGTCGAGGTGGCGGCCAGCGCCGTCAACCGCGCCGACCTCCTCCAGCGTGCGGGCCACTACAACCCGCCGGCCGGTGCCTCCCCGTACCCCGGACTCGAGTGCTCCGGGCGGATCACCGCCCTCGGTCCCGGTGTCTCCGGATGGGCCGTCGGCGACGAGGTGTGCGCGCTGCTCTCGGGCGGCGGCTATGCCGAGAAGGTCGCGGTCCCGGCCGGACAGCTGCTGCCGGTGCCGAAGGGCCTGGAGTTGCGTCAGGCGGCCGCGCTGCCGGAGGTGACCTGCACGGTCTGGTCGAATGTGTTCATGGTCGCCCATCTCCGTCCGGGTGAGACGCTGCTTGTGCACGGCGGCACCAGCGGTATCGGGACGATGGCGATTCAGCTGGCCAAGGCGGTGGGCGCGAAGGTGGCGGTCACGGCGGGCAGCAAGGAGAAGCTGGAGCGCTGCGCCGAACTGGGCGCGGACGTGCTGATCAACTACCGCGAGCAGGACTTCGTGGAGGAGGTCCGGCAGGCCACGGCCGGGGCGGGGGCGGACGTCATCCTCGACAACATGGGTGCGAAGTACCTGAACCGAAATGTCCAGGCCCTCGCGCTGAACGGCCGTCTGGCGATCATCGGCATGCAGGGCGGTGTGCGGGGCGAACTGGACATCAACGCTCTGCTGCGGAAGCAGGCGGCGATCACCGCGACCTCGCTTCGGGCGCGCCCGCTCGGAGAGAAGGCGGCGATCGTGGCAGCGGTGCGGGAACACGTCTGGCCGCTGATCTCCTCGGGCCATGTGCGTCCGGTCATCGACCGCGAGATCCCGATGAGCGACGCGGCCGAGGCCCACCGGGTGCTGGACGAGAGCGGTCACATCGGAAAGGTGCTGTTGGTCAAGCCCTGAGGGATGGCCGATCGGCACCGGCGAGGGGCGGCGGCCGGGTCACTCCCGGCGCAGGCGCAGACCGAGCAGTGCGATCGCCAGGCCGAGGCCGATGAGCATCAGGCCGCTGCCGAGAGGCAGGACCTCGACCATCGGTCTCGGGGCGGCGGCCTGCTGAGCGGGCAGCGCGGAGGCCTGAGCGGAGGTCTGGGAGGGGGCGGGCAAGGTCCCCGGGGGGACGGCCGCACCGAGGGAGGCCCCCGCGTCCGCGCCGGAGTCCTCCACGTCGGGCTCCGTCGAGGTCGTGCTGCCCTCTTCGTCCGGTGCCGTCTCGGCGGGGTCCGTGTAATCGCCGTCGCCCTCGTCCTCCCCCGGCTCGGTGCCGGTCTCTCCCGGCCGTACCCGCCCCTCACCGGCCCAGCTGCCGGGCCGGGAGGGACCGGCCGAGGGCTGCGAGGGAGAGGACGAGGGGGACGGGAGCGAGAGGGGAGCGGCGGGGTGAGGGGGTGCGACGGGAACCGGGTACCCCAGCGCCGCCGCCCCGGCAGGTGTCACGGATGACGAGGGGCCCGCTGCGGCCGCCGCGGTCGTTCCCGCGGGAAGGGGCTGAACGGAGTACGAGCCGGTCCGGTCGTCGTGTGCGGGTCGTGTCCCGGAGCCGGGCGATATGACGTATGCGGCGGTTATCCCGTACGCGGTGAGGACGGCGGTCGTCGTCAGGACCGATGACAGGACGGCGGTGCGGAGTGTGCGGAACGTGGACGGCGTACGCAGCCATGGAGTCACGCGCGTGACCCCCTCCCGTGCTCGGAGGGCAAGATCAACGGAACCAGCGTCACACGGACCCCCGTGTCCGGCATCTCGACCGTCCGCCGCCCCGATCCCGGCCCCGGTGAGTTGCGCCCGGCGCCTGTCCGGTGGCGTTCGGAGGGTGGATCACCCTTCACCGAGGGCACATGGCTGATGTCGTGTACGGGTGCGAGAGAATGGCCGCATGGAGATGCCGAGGAACGACAGGTCGTCGGAGAACCCCCAGAAGATCCTGGTCGTGGGCCAGGACGGAATGGCTCTCGGCGGCACCGGAGACGATGACTCCCGCGAGATCCCGGTGACGGAGCAGGTGGAGCAGCCGGCGAAGGTCATGCGGATCGGCAGCATGATCAAGCAGTTGCTGGAGGAGGTGCGTGCCGCTCCCCTGGACGAGGCGAGCCGGCAGCGTCTGAAGGAGATCCACGCCAGCTCGGTGAAGGAGCTGGAGGACGGTCTCGCTCCCGAGCTCGTCGAGGAACTCGAGCGGCTCTCCCTGCCCTTCACGGACGAGGCGATCCCGAGCGACGCGGAACTGCGCATCGCGCAGGCACAGCTCGTGGGCTGGCTCGAGGGCCTCTTCCACGGGATCCAGACCACCCTGTTCGCCCAGCAGATGGCGGCGCGGGCCCAGCTGGAGCAGATGCGCCGCGCCCTCCCGCCGGGCGTGGGCTCCACGGACGGCGAGGAGGACCTCCGCGCGGGAGGCCGTTCGGGCGGCCCGTATCTGTGATCCCGGCCGTGCGGGCCGGTTGAACCCGGCCGCACGAGTCTGCGACCCCGGTCATGAGAGGGGTCCGGCACCACGACGGTGCCGGACCCTTTGCACTGTGCCGGGAGCGGCGACCCGCACCGCGGCCGACGACGAGAGGCGGTGTTCGCGCGCGTGAGTTTCGCCACGGACGGCGCCTCGCGGCGGAACTGCCCCCGGCGGCCCGTTCGCGACCCGGCTCGGCGTGAAGTGTCCTGATCGGAATCTGGCAATCCGGCATCGCGTCCTGTAGGAGACGCGTCGAAGCCCTGGCTCCCGGCGGGGGAGGCGCGTGGCTGTCGTCGGCCGCCGACGGGGATCGCCCCGCATACCGGCCTGGTGCGCCGTCGTGGCGCATGCTCGGCCCGGGCCCGTGGCCCCCCTCGTGACCGCCGGCGGCGGCTCGCCGTGCCCCGCCTTCCGTGATCGACAGGCGTGCCGTCGTCGATCCGGAGCGGTTGCTCCGTGATCGACGGATCTCTTCCGGCCATGTCTGCCTCAGGGCACCGACATGCCCGGCCCCGTGCCCGTTCGTGACCGTACGCGCAAGAAGCATCGCGTGAGCGTTACGGGGGTCGTACGGCCTGTGGACGGAATTTGCACATGGGACCGGGCACACGGTTTGATGACCGGTCCGTCTCGGATGCATCTCGGACCGGGGCCTTGCGCGGAGCCTGTAGCGTGGCCCGTCGGAGACCGTAACAACCACCGCGCAGACCGCGGGCAGAAACGACGGCGAGGACTGATGGCACAGACGCAGCGCGCCCAGGGCCCGTCCGACCCCGAGGCGACTGGCGGCGGGATGTCAGACGCGCCGGAGAACTGGGGCAACGGCGGGCTTGTCGGGGACGGCCGGTACCGGCTGACGCGCAGACTCGGCCGGGGCGGCATGGCCGAGGTGTTCGCGGCCGAGGACGTGCGCCTCGGGCGGACGGTGGCGGTCAAGCTGCTCCGTGCCGACCTGGCCGAGGACCCGGTCTCCAAGGCCCGCTTCACGCGCGAGGCCCAGTCGGTGGCCGGCCTCAACCACCACGCGATCGTCGCCGTGTACGACTCCGGCGAGGACCACGTGGGCGGCCAGTCGGTGCCGTACATCGTGATGGAGCTGGTCGAGGGCCGTACGATCCGCGAACTGCTGCTCAACGCGGAGGCACCGGGACCCGAGCAGGCCCTGATCATCGTCTCGGGCGTCCTGGAGGCGCTGGCCTACTCGCACCAGCACGGCATCGTGCACCGCGACATCAAGCCGGCGAACGTCATCATCACCAACAACGGCGCCGTCAAGGTGATGGACTTCGGCATCGCGCGCGCCCTGCACGGGGCGTCCACGACGATGACGCAGACCGGCATGGTCATGGGCACGCCGCAGTACCTCTCCCCGGAGCAGGCGCTCGGCAAGGCCGTCGACTATCGCTCGGACCTGTATGCGACGGGCTGTCTGCTGTACGAACTGCTCGCGCTGCGGCCCCCGTTCGTCGGTGAGACCCCACTGTCCGTGGTGTACCAGCACGTCCAGGACATCCCGGTGCCCCCGTCCCAGATCGCGGAGAGCGCCTCGCCGCCGGAGCTGGACGGGCTTGTGATGCGGTCCCTGGCGAAGGAGCCGGACGACCGTTTCCAGACCGCGGAGGAGATGCGCGGTCTGTCCCAGTACGCCCTGCAGATGCTGTACGACCAGGGCGGGCACACCGGCACCTGGAACACCGGCCCGGTCGACATGCACGAGGGCCGGCACACCCCCGCGGGAGGTTTCGCCGGTACGACGGTGATGCCGCACCCGGGTGAGTCCGGCACCACGCAGATTCCGCAGCCCATCCTGCCCACGGGGTACGGCTCCCGGGACGACGGCGGCTTCGAGGGGCACGGCAACCACGGCAGCGGACGCGGCAAGCTGTGGGTCCTCGCGGTCCTCGCGATCATCGCCGTTGCGGCGGGCGTCGCGCTGGCGCTGCACAACACGGGCGGCAACGGCGGCGGAACAGGCACCACGCAGTCACCGCCCGCGACCCAGAGCAAGGACGACAAGCAGTCGAGGCAGACGCCGAGCGACGAGGCCACCGACACGTCCACGGACGACAGCTCGGACCCGGGCGCCGGCTCGGACTACACGCCCTCGTACACGCCGTCGTACACCTACAGCGAGCAGTCGCCGTCGCAGCCGTCGACGACGCCGGACCAGCCGAGCGCCCCGCCCACCCAGTCGGCCCCCTCGAACCAGCCGACGGACACGCCCACGGGCGGCGGCGACCCCTCGGACCCGACGGCAACCGGCGGTGGCGGGGACACCACGGGCGTGGGCGACCCGCAGGTGCCCTGACGGGCCCCCAGGGCCTGACGGAGCCCGCCGGGACGTCACGGAAGGACCGGTGGGACGAGAGCAGGGCGACGGCAGCCGCGTGACCGGCTCCCGTCCGACGACATGAGGGGGGCCGCCCCGCGAAAACGGCCGCCACGCGCGCGTGAGACCCGGAGACGGGCTCCACGCGCGCGTGTGCTTTCACGGGGCTCCACGCGCGTGCGGAGAGGACGCCCGGCGCGGTCGGGCCCGGAACGGAGTCCGCGCGAGCGGGGCGATCCTCACCCGGCGACACCGGCACCACCTCAGAATGAGTCTTCCCGTGCTCCAGGTGAGCGGGATAACGTGCCGTTGTTCCGGCCCCCTGCAAGGCTGTGACCAGCATCTGTGCCCGACTTACTCGATTTACTTGGATATCCAAGCAAAATCCCTGGTCAGGAGGGGTTTCACAGAAATGTGGCGCACTGGGTAACGTGCCCTTTGCAGGGCGCTCGCCGGGGCACCTGTCACGTCTGTCTCGAACGCGTCGCACCCACCCCGTGCGTCCGTGCGCTGCAGGCGAGCCGCTCTCACCGGCCCCAAGCGGGCCGAGGGGATCCCCAGGCACCCGGCGAACCCGGGGGCCGGACCGACGGAGGAGCACACGTGACCGTGGAGAGCACTGCCGCGCGCAAGCCGCGACGCAGCGCCGGAAGCAAAGCCGGCACCACCGGCAGCAAGCGCACCACCCGCACCACGCCCAAGAAGGGTGCCGAGGCGGATCTCGTTCAGTTGCTGACGCCCGAGGGCGAGCGCGTCGAGAACCCGGAGTACGACCGGTACGTCGAGGGCATCACGCCCGAGCAGCTGCGCGGCCTCTACCGGGACATGGTGCTGACCCGACGCTTCGACGCGGAGGCCACCTCCCTGCAGCGCCAGGGTGAGCTGGGTCTGTGGGCCTCGCTGCTCGGCCAGGAGGCCGCCCAGATCGGTTCGGGGCGGGCCACCCGCGAGGACGACTACGTCTTCCCGACCTACCGCGAGCACGGCGTGGCCTGGTGCCGCGGGGTCGACCCCACCAACCTGCTCGGCATGTTCCGCGGTGTGAACAACGGCGGCTGGGATCCCAACAGCAACAACTTCCAGCTCTACACGATCGTCATCGGCTCGCAGACGCTGCACGCCACGGGCTACGCCATGGGCGTCGCCAAGGACGGGGCGGACTCGGCCGTGATCGCGTACTTCGGCGACGGCGCCTCCAGCCAGGGCGATGTCGCGGAGTCGTTCACGTTCGCGGCGGTCTACAACGCCCCCGTGGTGTTCTTCTGCCAGAACAACCAGTGGGCGATCTCCGAGCCGACCGAGAAGCAGACCCGTGTGCCGCTCTACCAGCGGGCGCAGGGCTTCGGCTTCCCGGGCGTGCGCGTGGACGGCAACGACGTGCTGGCCTGCCTCGCGGTCACGAAGTGGGCGCTGGAGCGGGCGCGCAACGGCGAGGGCCCGACCCTGGTCGAGGCGTTCACGTACCGCATGGGCGCGCACACGACCTCCGACGACCCGACCCGCTACCGCCACGACGACGAGCGGGCCGCCTGGGAGGCGAAGGACCCGATCGCCCGCCTGCGTACCTACCTCCTTGCTTCAAACCACGCGGACGAGGGATTCTTCGCGGAACTCGAGGCGGAGAGCGAAGCGTTGGGAAGGCGAGTGCGCGAAGCGGTCCGTGCCATGCCGGACCCGGACCACTTCGCCATCTTCGAGAACGTGTACGCGGACGGGCACGCGCTCGTCGACGAGGAGCGGGCCCAGTTCGCCGCCTACCAGGCGTCGTTCGCGGACGCTGAAGGGGGCAAGTGACATGGCCGAGAAGATGGCACTCGCCAAGGCGATCAACGAGTCGCTGCGCAAGGCCCTGGAGTCGGACCCCAAGGTCCTGGTGATGGGCGAGGACGTCGGCAAGCTCGGCGGTGTCTTCCGGGTCACCGACGGTCTGCAGAAGGACTTCGGCGAGGAGCGGGTCATCGACACCCCGCTCGCCGAGTCGGGCATCGTCGGCACGGCGATCGGCCTGGCGCTGCGCGGATACCGCCCGGTGGTGGAGATCCAGTTCGACGGCTTCGTCTTCCCGGCGTACGACCAGATCGTCACCCAGCTGGCGAAGATGCACGCCCGCTCCCTGGGCAAGGTCAAGCTGCCGGTCGTCGTCCGTATCCCCTACGGCGGCGGCATCGGCGCGGTCGAGCACCACAGCGAGTCCCCCGAGGCGCTGTTCGCGCATGTGGCCGGCCTGAAGATCGTCTCTCCGTCGAACGCGTCGGACGCGTACTGGATGATGCAGCAGGCGATCCAGAGCGACGACCCGGTGATCTTCTTCGAGCCCAAGCGGCGCTACTGGGACAAGTCCGAGGTGGACCCCGAGGCGATCCCGTACCCGCTGCACAAGGCGCGCGTGGTGCGTGAGGGCACGGATGTCACGCTGACCGCGTACGGCCCGATGGTGAAGGTGTGCCAGGAGGCCGCCGTGGCCGCCCAGGAGGAGGGCCGGTCACTGGAGGTCCTGGACCTGCGCTCGGTCTCGCCCCTGGACTTCGACTCCGTGCAGGCGTCGGTGGAGAAGACCCGCCGCCTGGTGGTGGTGCACGAGGCACCGGTGTTCTTCGGGTCGGGCGCGGAGATCGCGGCGCGGATCACGGAGCGGTGCTTCTACCACCTGGAGGCGCCCGTGCTGCGGGTCGGTGGCTATCACTCCCCGTATCCGCCGGCGCGGCTGGAGGAGGAGTACCTGCCGGGCCTGGACCGGGTGCTGGACGCCGTCGACCGCGTCCTGGCGTACTGAGGAGAGGGTCGTGACGACGATGACTGACGCGTCCGTGCGCGAGTTCAAGATGCCCGATGTGGGCGAGGGTCTCACCGAGGCCGAGATCCTCAAGTGGTACGTCCAGCCCGGGGACACGGTCACCGACGGGCAGGTCGTCTGTGAGGTGGAGACCGCCAAGGCGGCCGTGGAGCTGCCCATCCCGTACGACGGGGTGGTCCGGGAACTGCGCTTCCCCGAGGGCACCACGGTGGACGTCGGCACGGCGATCATCGCGGTCGACGTGGCCGGGGCCGCCGAACCGGCGCCGGCCGAGACGGCCTCGGTACCGGAGCCCGCGGCCGAGCAGCCCGTGGCGGAGGAGCCCAAGCCGGAGGGCCGCAAGCCGGTCCTCGTCGGGTACGGCGTCGCCGAGTCCTCCACCAAGCGACGCCCGCGCAAGACGACCGCGGCCGTCGCCGAGGCCGCCGGCCTCGCGGCCGCGGCACTCCAGGGCGAGCTGAACGGGCACGGCGGCAAGTCCCGCCCGCTGGCGAAGCCTCCGGTGCGCAAGCTGGCCAAGGACCTGGGGGTCGACCTCACGGCGGTCACCCCCTCCGGCCCGGACGGGATCATCACCCGCGAGGACGTGCACGCGGCGGCGGCC
This sequence comes from Streptomyces sp. NPDC001222, assembly GCF_042896945.1. Classification (NCBI taxonomy): domain Bacteria; kingdom Bacillati; phylum Actinomycetota; class Actinomycetes; order Kitasatosporales; family Streptomycetaceae; genus Streptomyces; species Streptomyces sp. NPDC001222. The sequence goes on along the minus strand of NZ_JBIAXT010000007.1, from coordinate 89,316 downwards.
CCCGCGCCCGCGGTGGTCCCCGCTCCGGCGGTGGAGCGTCCGGCCGCCCCGGCGCCCGTGGTGACGTACGACACCGCACGGGAGACCCGTGTCCCCGTCAAGGGCGTCCGCAAGGCCACCGCGCAGGCGATGGTCGGCTCCGCGTTCACCGCGCCGCACGTCACGGAGTTCGTCACGGTCGACGTGACCCGCACGATGAAGCTCGTCGAGGAGCTGAAGCAGGACAAGGACCTCCAGGGTCTGCGGGTCAACCCGCTCCTGCTGATCGCCAAGGCCCTGCTGGTCGCGATCAAGCGCAACCCCGACATCAACGCCTCCTGGGACGAGGCCAACCAGGAGATCGTGCGCAAGCACTATGTGAACCTCGGGATCGCGGCGGCCACCCCGCGCGGTCTGATCGTGCCGAACATCAAGGACGCGCACGACAAGACCCTTCCGCAGCTCGCGGAGGCCCTGGGCGAGCTGGTGGGCACGGCCCGCGAGGGCAGGACGTCCCCGGCGGCGATGCAGGGCGGCACGGTCACGATCACCAATGTCGGGGTGTTCGGTGTCGACACGGGCACGCCGATCCTCAACCCGGGCGAGTCGGCGATCCTCGCGATCGGCGCGATCAAGCTCCAGCCCTGGGTCCACAAGGGCAAGGTCAAGCCCCGCCAGGTCACGACCCTCGCGCTCAGCTTCGACCACCGCCTGGTCGACGGCGAGCTGGGCTCGAAGGTTCTCGCGGACGTGGCGGCCGTCCTGGAGCAGCCGAAGCGGCTGATCACCTGGGGCTAGGCCCCGGGCAGAGCACGACGAAGGGGCCGACCGCGGGAAGCGGCCGGCCCCTTCTGCCGTGGTGCGCGAGGATCAGACGGCGAAGCCGTAGTTCAGCAGCTTCTTCGCGTCGGCCGTGCGGTTGTCGACCGACGACGACGCCAGGACCGTACCGATGATCGTCTTGCCGTTGCGGGTCGCGGCGAAGACCAGGCAGTACTTGGCCTCCGGGCCCGAGCCCGTCTTCACGCCGATGGCGCCGCTGTAGGTGCCGAGCAGCGGGTTGGTGTTGCTCCAGTTGTAGTAGCGGTAGCCACCGCTCTTGGTGGTGACCTTCTGCTTCGTCGACTTGGTGTCGACGACCGTGCGGAAGGTGGAGCTCTTCATCGCGTTGCTGGCGAGCTTCGTCAGGTCGCGCGGCGTCGAGTAGTTGTTGCCGTTGCCGATGCCGTCGAACGAGTCGAAGTGCGTGTTCGTCAGGCCGAGGCTCCGCGCGGTGCTGTTCATCTTGCCGATGAACGACTTCACGCGCGCGGCGCGGGTGGAGCCGGAACCGAACTTGTCCGCGAGCGCGTAGGCCGCGTCACAGCCGGAGGGCAGCATCAGCCCGTACAGCAGCTGACGGACGGTGACCTTGTCGCCGACGATCAGGTGAGCCTGGGAGGCGTTGTTCGCGACGACGTAGTCGCTGTAGGCCTTCTGGACCACGACCGTGGAGTTCAGGTTCAGGTTCGACTGGGACAGCACCACCTCGGCCGTCATGATCTTGGTGGTGGAGCCGGTGGACAGCTTGCCGTTCATGTTCTTGTCGAAGAGGGTCTTGCCCGTGCTGTTGTTCATCACGAACCCGCCCTTGGCGGTGATCGTGGGCTTCGTGACGGCCTGCGCGGGGGCCGCGGTGAGGGCGGCGGCGGTCAGCACGGCGCCGGTGGTGAACACTGCCGCGGCGGCTCGGCGAACTCGCGCGCCCTTAATGCCGGTAATCAAGTTGAACGCTCCGATTGCGTCTCTGATGCACTATGTACATCCAAATGCCCCTGGCGAGCGGCCAGATGACAGGGCCGCTTCATAGTGAGACACGTAACTAGCACAGAAGGATGTGCGGTTGCCGGGGCGAATGTGGAGCGGCTTCCGACGGGTCCGCATCGTGGACGCCCGCCGGCTTGCGTACCTGTTGTATCTATGATGTGCGCATGCCTTCAGCGCCGCCCGCCGCCCCCGCTCCCGAGAAGCCGTCCGCCAAACAGCCACCCGCCGCCGACCGTGTGTACACGCACGTCAAACAAGGCGTCCTGGAGCGCCGTTACGAGGGCGGGACGCTGCTCACCGAGGGAGAGCTGGCCGAGGCGGTCGGAGTCTCCCGGACGCCGGTGCGCGAGGCGCTGCTGCGGCTGGAGGTCGAAGGACTGATCAGGCTCTATCCGAAGAAGGGGGCCCTGGTCCTGCCCGTCTCCGCGCAGGAGATCGCGGACGTGGTGGAGACGCGTCAGCTGGTGGAGACACACGCGGCCCGCAAGGCCGTGCCCGCCCCGCCCGCCCTGATCCACCGTCTGGAAGAACTGCTCGCACGCCAGCAGGAGCAGGCCGCCGCCGGGGACCTGGCCGGGGCGGCGCTCACCGACCGCACCTTCCACGCCGAGATCGTGCGCAGCGGGGGCAACGAGATCCTCTCCCGTCTGTACGACCAGCTTCGCGACCGCCAGCTGCGAATGGGGGTGGCGGTCATGCACTCGCACCCCGACCGGATCGCCAAGACGCTCACCGAGCACGAGGAGATCCTCGACGCCCTGCGGTCCGGCGACGCCGAGGCGGCCGTCGAGGTCGTCCATCGGCACGTCAGCTGGTTCTCCAACCTGGCGCGGGGTGAGGTGCGATGAGCTCCCGTTCCCTGAACTCCCGTTCGGTCTCTCTGCCCGGGGATCCACCGGGTGGCCGTCGTGCCGCCGGGGTGTGGGCCGTCGGTGTCGCGGTCTACTTCGTCGCTGTGATCTTCCGCACATCACTGGGTGTGGCCGGACTCGACGCCGCGGACCGTTTCCATGTGAACGCGTCCGCCCTGTCCACCTTCTCGATCCTCCAGCTCCTCGTGTACGCGGGCATGCAGATACCCGTCGGCCTGCTGGTGGACCGGCTCGGCACCAAGAAGGTGCTGACCATGGGCGTCGTGCTCTTCACGGCCGGCCAGGTGGGGTTCGCGTTCTCCCCGTCGTACGGCACGGCGCTCGCCTCCCGCGCACTGCTCGGCTGCGGTGACGCCCTGACGTTCATCAGCGTGCTGCGCCTCGGCACCCGCTGGTTCCCGGCCCGTCGCGGTCCGCTGATCGCGCAGCTCGCCGGTCTGGTGGGCATGGCGGGCAACCTGGTCTCGACGCTCGTGCTGGCCCGGCTGCTGCACCGGGTCGGCTGGACGGCCGCGTTCGGCGGCAGCGCGCTCGCCGGGGTCGTCGTCCTCGTCCTGCTCCTGCTGTTCCTGAAGGACCACCCCGAGGGCTTCGAGCCGGAGCCGTTCCCGCACCACGGAGCTGCGTACGTACGCCGGCAGATCGCGGCGTCCTGGCGGGAACCCGGCACCCGTCTCGGTATGTGGGTGCACTTCACGACCCAGTTCCCGGCGATGGTGTTCCTGCTGCTGTGGGGCCTGCCGTTCCTGGTCCAGGCGCAGGGCCTGTCACGGGCGGCGGCCGGGGAGCTGCTCACACTCGTGGTGCTGTCGAACATGGTCGTCGGCCTGGTCTACGGGCAGATCGTCGCCCGGCATCACCGGGCCCGGCTGCCGCTGGCGCTCGGCACGGTCGGGGCGACGGCGCTGCTGTGGGCGGCCACACTGTTCTGCCCGGGCTCGCACGCACCGATGTGGCTGCTGGTCATGCTGTGCGCGGTGCTCGGGGCCTGCGGTCCGGCCTCGATGCTCGGCTTCGACTTCGCGCGTCCGGCGAACCCGCCGGAGCGTCAGGGCACGGCCTCCGGCATCACCAACATGGGCGGTTTCATCGCGTCCATGACCACGCTGCTGGCGATCGGCGTGCTGCTGGACGCGACCGGCGACGACTACACCGTGGCGTTCTCCGCCGTGTTCGTGCTGCAGGCGCTGGGGCTGAGCCAGATCCTCCGGCTGCGCGGAAAGGCGGCGCGCAGGGAGCAGGAGCGGCTGGTGGCCAGCCGGGTGGAGACGGTGCACGTGCCGGCCTAGGCCCCGCGCGGCCTGGCCTGGCACGGCACGGCGTCAGCGCCGCGGGGGCGCCAGGCCCAGCACCCGGTCCTTCAGCGCCGGGAACTGCTCCCGGGTGGACGCGACCTTCCCCGGGTCGAACTCCACCGTGAGGATCTCCTCGTCGGCGCCGGCCTCGGCGAGGACCTCGCCCCATGGATCCACCACGATCGAGTGACCCGCCTGCGGAACCCCCGCGTGCGTCCCGGCCGTTCCACAGGCAAGGACGTACGCCTGGTTCTCGACCGCCCGCGCCTGGGCCAGCAGCGTCCAGTGGGACCGGCGGCGCTCCGGCCAGCCCGCCGGGATCACGAGCGTCTCGGCCCCCGCGGCCACGAGTGAGCGGAACAGCTCGGGGAAGCGGAGGTCGTAGCAGGTGGCCACGCCGACGGTCGTCTCCGGCAGGCGCACGGTCACCAGCTCGCTTCCCGCGCCCATCAGCACGGCCTCGCCCTTGTCGAAGCCGAAGCGGTGGATCTTGCGGTAGGCGGCGGCCAGTTCACCGGAGGGGGAGAAGATGAGAGACGTGTTGTAGAGGGGGCCCTCGGGGTCGCGTTCGGGGATCGAGCCGGCGTGCAGCCACACGCCCGCGTCGCTCGCCGCCTTCGCCATCGCCTCGTGGGTGGGCCCGTCGAGCGGTTCGGCCTCGGCCCCGAAGTCCTCGTAGGCGAACGCGCCGGTGGTCCACAGCTCGGGCAGCACCACGAGGTCGGCCCCGGCTTGATCTCGTACCAGGGAGGCGGCTCGTCGTCGGCGTGACTCGGCCGATTCGTCCTCGTCTACCCGGATCTGGATCAGGGAGGCGCGCACACTACCACCGTCCTGGCATTCGAGGGTTCTCTTCAGGCCTACGATCGTCACACGAAAGCACTGCCGGGGTGCCTCACAGGAGCGTAACTTAACGTCCCAAGACACCCGCCGACAGTCGCCTCCCGTCGACACAGCTGTCAACCGCCCGCGCACCGACCGCCCGAGGGGTCCCGTTCCGTGAGTCTGCATCCCACCCTCCAGCCCTACGCCGACGCCTGGACCCACTCGATCGAAGCGATATCGGAGCTGGTGCAACCACTCGTGGAGGGCGAGTGGAACCGGCGGACGCCCTGCCCCGCCTGGTCGGTGCGGGACGTGGTCTCCCACGTCATCGGCATGGACTGCGAGATGCTCGGCGACCCCCGCCCGATCCACACGCTCCCGCGTGACCTCTTCCACGTCACGAACGAGCACCAGCGGTACACGGAGATGCAGGTCGACGTCCGCCGCCACCACACGGCGCCGGAGATGACGTCCGAGCTGGAGTACACGATCATCCGCCGCAACCGCCAGCTGCGGAACGAGTCGCGGGACCCCGGCACCAAGGTGCGGGGCCCGTTCGGCACCGAGCAGACGCTCGAGGAGGCCATGCGGTACCGCGCGTTCGACGTGTGGATGCACGAGCAGGACCTGCGGACGGCGCTGGGGCGCCCGGGGAACCTGGACTCGCCGGGCGCGCTGATCACCCGGGACGAGCTGCTGGCCGCACTGCCCAAGGTGGTGGCCGAGGGCGCCGGGGCGCCCGCCGGTTCGGCGATCGTCTTCGACATCCACGGCCCCGTCGAGTTCATGCGCACGGTCCGGGTCGACGCGGAGGGGCGCGGCACGATCGACGGCACGCCCTCGCTGGGCCCGGCGGTGTCGCTCACGCTGGACTGGGAGACGTACGTCCGTCTCGCCGGCGGCCGCGTCACCGCGGACGTCGTGGCGGACCGCATCAAGGCGGAGGGCGACCCGGATCTGACGGCGGCGATCCTGCTGGCGTTCGCGGTCACCAAGTAGCGGACCGGGACCGGACCCGCGGATCGCGCCGCGGGGGCGCGGCGTGGAAGGCGCGCGCCCCTGCCGCCGTGGGCCGTTCAGTCCTCCTCCCGCTCCTTGTCCGCCAGGTGGATCACGCACACGGCCACCGCGATCAGCAGCGCCGGATCCGCGTCCTCGCGCACGATGTCGACGCCGTACGTCTCGCGGAGGGTCAGCCAGCGGCGGGAGATCTGCGCCAGCAGCTCCTCCTCGTACTCGACGGCGAACTCGCGGTCGAGGATCTTGCCGCTGACGTCGAGTTCCGTGCCGTCCGCCAGCGCGACGCGGTAGTGGTTGCGCAGCAGGGACAGACGCTTGCGCCTGATCCGGGCGAGCGGTTCGCCGTCGCGCTCGATGACCATCGTGTCGCGCAGGGCGAACATCTTCTGATGGATGTCGATCAGGACGCGCCCCTGCGTGTCCTTCAGCTCGAACGTGTCCCGCAGCCGCATCGCCTTGCCGTCGACCAGGAACACCTTGTTGCCGTGCTGGTCCTCGATCCAGTAGTCGTCACCGAAGCCGAGGAGCCGGTCGCGTACGAGGAATCTCATACGAAGAGGGCTTCCCCCGTGGCGGGTCCGAAACGCCGCCGGTAGGCCGACGGACTGAGTCCGGTATCGCGCCGCAGCCGCGCCCGCAGATTGGCGGCGGTACCGAGGCCGCTGCGGGCGGCGACCACGTCCAGCCGCTCCTCCCCGCGCTCGATCAGCCGGCACGCGAGAGCGACCCGCTCCCCGGTCAGCCAGGCGAGCGGCGTGGTGCCCAGCTGGCTGCGGAAGCGCCGATGCAGGGTGGCGGGGCTCACCGCGGCGCGTGCTGCCAGGCCGGCGACCGTGAGCGGTTCGTCCAGGCGCTCCTGTGCCCAGGCCAGCAGCGGGGCGAGCGACTCGTCGGGCACCGTGGGCACCGGCCGTTCCACGAACTGCCGCTGCCCGCCGTCGCGGTGCGCCGCGAACACCAGTCGCCGGGACACGGCGTTCGCGATCTCGGCGCCATGGTCGCGGCGGACGACATGCAGCCCCAGATCGAGCGCGGAGGCGCTGCCGGAGGCGGTGAGGATGTCGCCGTCGTCCACGAACAGTACGTCCGGCTCCAGCCTGACCTGCGGAAAACGTGCCCGGAACGCGTCGGCCCACATCCAGTGGCAGGCCGCCCGCCGCCCGTCGAGCAGCCCGGCTTCCGCGAGGGTGAACGCACCGGAGCAGAAGCCGATCAGCCGTGCGCCTCGCGCATGTGCCCGGCGAACGGCCTGTAGAACCTCCGGGGAGCGCGGAGTGTCGGTGTCGGGCCGGTTCGGCACGATCAACGTGTCGGCCTCGTCGGCCGCGGCCAGCTCCGCCACGTCGGTGAGCGTGAAGAAGCCGTCCCGCATCCGGGTGCGGGACGCGGCGGCGCAGAGCCGGAAGTCGTACAGCTCCCGGCCGAGTTCGGGCCTCGGCAGTCCGAAGACCTCGATGGCGCAGCTCATCTCGAAGGGGTTCGAGTTCTCGTCCACGACGAGGACCACGCGATGGGCGGGGCGCGGCTGAGAGGATCCTTGCGGCATATGCGATTCCTAGCACTCGCCCGCCCCTCACGGCACCCCGCACGATGGCCTCATGGAATCCCAGGAACCCCGGCAGCACCCGGAGCCCGTCGCCCTCGCCGCGGCCCTCGCCTCCTTCTCCGAGCTGTGGAGCCCGCGCATCGTCACCACCGTCAACGACTACGACGTGCGCGTCGCCAAGGTCGAGGGCGAGCATCTGTGGCACACGCACGACCGCACCGACGAGTTCTTCCTCGTCCTGGACGGCGAACTGCGCATCGCGCTGCGGGAGCCGGCCGGCGAGCGCACGGTCGTCCTCTCCCGGGGCTCGGTCTTCACGGTCCCGCGGGGCACCGAGCACAAGCCCTCCGCACCGGCCGGAGCATCGATCCTGCTGTTCGAGCCCACCGGCACGAACACAGTCGGCGACCGCCACGAGGAGGTCCCGGACCACGTCGACGCGACGACGGGGCACACGCTTGCCTGAGGACGCGGCACCGGATGTCGCGCCGGACGCGGACGAGTCCCCCGCCGACGGCGGGGGACTCGTGCACGGACCGTGCGGGCGGCCGGACTACCGGTAGCCGTCCCGTGTGTCCCGCATGTCCCGCCTGTCGCGGAGGTCTTCGTCGTCCTCGTCCCACGACGAACGGTTGTCGTCGCGCTCCCGGCGCAGGCCGGCGCCCTCCACATCGCCGTCCGCCCGGCCGGACCCGCTCATGTCGGGGTCACGCCGGCTCCGGTCGCGCCTGTCCTCGCCGGTGATCTCCCCGTGCTCGCGCTCGCGGTCCCGTCGGCGGATCTGGTCGTCGATGTCTCGTGGCATGGAACTGCTCCCTTGCGATGGCCCCCCTGTCTGCGACGAGCATCTCCCCGTGACGGCATGTGCGCATCCCGTACGTGTACGGACCGTCACCGGGTTGTCCACAGGCTTCCCGGGTCGTCGCGCGCGGATGGCACTCTTGAGCCATGAACTCCGCACCGCGTCGCGTCCGTGTCCGTGCCCCCGAGCTGATCGGCAAGGGTGGCTGGCTGAACACGGGCGGAAAGCAGTACACCCTCGCCGATCTGCGAGGACGTATCGTCATCCTCGATTTCTGGACGTTCTGCTGCATCAACTGTCTGCACGTCCTGGACGAGCTGCGCGAGCTGGAGGAGAAGCACCGCGACACCGTGGTGATCATCGGCGTGCACTCGCCGAAGTTCGTCCACGAGGCGGAGCACGGGGCGGTCGTGGACGCCGTCGAGCGGTACGGAGTGGAGCACCCCGTCCTGGACGACCCGGAGCTCGCCACCTGGAAGCAGTACGCCGTCCGCGCCTGGCCGACGCTCGTCGTCATCGACCCCGAGGGATACGTGGTCGCCCAGCACGCGGGCGAGGGCCATGCCCACGCGATAGCGCGGCTCGTCGAGGAGCTGGAGGAGGAGCACGCGGCGAAGGACACCCTGCGCCGTGGCGACGGCCCCTATGTGGCACCGGAGCCGGAGCCCACGACCCTGCGCTTCCCGGGCAAGGCACTCCTGCTGCCGTCCGGCACCTTCCTGGTCAGCGACACCACCCGGCACCAGCTGGTGGAGCTGGCGGCGGACGGCGAGACGGTGGTGCGGCGCATCGGATCGGGTCTGCGGGGCCTCTCGGACGGCCCGGCCGACGCGGCGGCCTTCAGCGAGCCGCAGGGTCTGGCGCTGCTGGACGAGGGCGCGGTGGTCGTCGCCGACACGGTGAACCACGCGCTGCGCCGCCTGGACCTGGCGACCGGGGAGGTCACCACGCTCGCGGGCACCGGCACGCAGTGGTGGCAGGGGTCCCCCACGTCCGGTCCCGCCCGGGAGGTGGACCTCTCCTCGCCGTGGGACGTGGCGGTCTTCGGCGGCCGGGTGTGGATCGCCATGGCGGGTGTGCACCAGCTGTGGACGTACGACCCGGAGACGGCCACGGTCGCGGTGGCGGCGGGCACCACCAACGAGGGGCTGGTGGACGGCCCGGGAGGCGAGGCGTGGTTCGCGCAGCCGTCGGGTCTCGCGGTCTCGGCCGACGGGGAGCGTCTGTGGCTCGCGGACTCCGAGACGAGCGCCCTGCGCTGGGTGGACCGGGACGGCGCGGTCCACACGGCGGTCGGCACGGGGCTGTTCGACTTCGGGCACCGGGACGGCGCGGCCGAACAGGCGCTGCTTCAGCACCCGTTGGGCGTGACCGCGCTGCCGGACGGCTCGGTGGCGGTCAGCGACACCTACAACCACGCGCTGCGGCGCTACGACCCGGCTACGGGCGAGGTGACGACGCTGGCGACGGACCTGCGGGAGCCGTCGGACGCGGTGCTGGTCGGTGAGGAGATCGTGGTGGTGGAGTCGGCCCGCCACCGGCTGACCCGGCTGCGGCTGCCCGAGGAGGCGGTGCAGGTGGCCTCGGTCGCCCATCGCACCCAGCGCGCGGCGACCGAAGTGGCGCCCGGCAGGCTCCGGCTGGACGTCGTCTTCCAGGCTCCGGCCGGACAGAAGCTGGACACGCGCTACGGCCCCTCGACCCGGCTGCTGGTGTCCTCGACCCCGCCCGAGCTGCTGCTCCGGGGCGAGGGAGCCGGCACGGATCTCGCCCGCGAACTGGAGCTGAACCCGTCCGTATCGGAGGGCGTGCTGCATGTCTCGGCGATGGCGGCGTCCTGCGACGACGATCCGGCGAACGAGTATCCGGCGTGCCACGTCCACCAGCAGGACTGGGGCGTGCCGGTCCGGGTCACCGAGGGCGGGGCGGACCGGCTTCCGCTGGTGCTGGCGGGCATGGACGCGGAGTAGACGGACGAGGCGGCCGGGCGCGGGGTCAGACCCCGTACCCGCCGTATCCGTCACCGGGACGGTGCCGTTCCTCCTCGACGACGGGGGTGGGCGGCACCACGACCCGCCTCCGGCGGTAAATGCTGCTGAACGTGGCGACACCGATGAACCCGACGATCATGAATATGACGCCGACCAGGTGAAGGTTGACGCCCTGCATGTGCCAGTCGGTCGCAAACGCGAGGATGGCCCCCACGGCGATCAGGATGATGCATCCACCCAGGCCCATGAGTCCTGCCCTCCCTGTGGGGTCCGGTCCTTCCGGCCCCGAACCCGGGTACCCGGGAGGGCGGTGGGCATGCCGGTGTGATCGCACGGACGCGCGAACGGCAGACCTGAAGGGCCGGGCAGCCGCAGGGCGCGTCAGCCCTCCAGGAACGCCACCAGTGCGCTCGCCAGCAGGTGCGGGTCGTCCGCGGCACACAGTTCGCGGGCGCTGTGCATCGACAGGATCGCCGCGCCGATGTCGACCGTCTTGATGCCGTGGCGGGCCGCCGTGATGGGGCCGATGGTCGTGCCGCAGGGCATCGCGTTGTTGGAGACGAAGGACTGGAAGGGGACGTTCGCCTTCTCGCAGGCCGCGGCGAAGATCGCGCGGCCCGAACCGTCCGTGGCGTAGCGGTTGTTGACGTTCACCTTGAGGATGGGGCCGCCGCCCGCACGCGGGTGGTGGGTCGGGTCGTGCCGCTCCGGGTAGTTGGGGTGGACGGCGTGCCCGGTGTCGGACGACACACAGACCGAGCCGGCGAAGGCCCGCGCCCGGTCGTCGTAGGAACCGCCCCGGGCGAACACCGAGCGTTCCAGCACGGACCCGAGCAGCGGGCCGTCGGCGCCGGTGTCGGACTGGGATCCGTTCTCCTCGTGGTCGAAGGCCGCGAGCACCGGGATGAAGGAGAGGGCGCCGCCGGAGCCGGCGACGGCCGCGAGCGCGGCGGTGGCCGCGTGCACGGACAGCAGGTTGTCCATCCGCGGGCCCGCGACCAGCTCCTTGTCCCGGCCGAGGTAGGCGGGCGGTTCGACGGAGTGGGTCATCAGGTCCCAGCCCGTCACCTCACCCGCGGACAGGCCGAGCTCCTGCTCCAGGAACGCGATGAGGTCCCCGTCGCGCACCTCGTCGCCCAGGCCCCAGACGGGCTGCAGATGACGCTGCTTGTCCAGCTTCAGCCCCTCCGTGGAGACCGAGCGGTCCAGGTGCACGGCGAGCTGGGGCACGCGCAGCAGCGGTCTGTCGATGTTCACGAGGCGGGTGGAGCCGTCGCGCAGGGAGAGCCGGCCGGACAGGCCCAGGTCGCGGTCCAGCCAGGAGTTGAGCAGCGGGCCGCCGTAGATCTCGACCGCGATCTGCCGCCAGCCGTGGGCACCGCTGTCCGGCCGCGGCTTGACCCGCAGATTCGGGGAGTCGGTGTGCGCGCCGATGATCCGGAAGGGTGTGTGTGCGTCGGCGCCCTCGGGGACGTACCAGGCGATGATCGCGCCCCCGCGGAGCACGTACTTCCCGCCGCTCGTCCCGTCCCATGCGTCCGTCTCCGAGACCTGCCGGAAGCCGGCCTTCTCCAGCCGCTCGGCGGTGTGCGCCACCGCGTGGTACGGCGACGGACTGGCCGCCAGGAAGGACATGAGGTCGTCGGTGTGGCCGCGGTCGAAGCGAGGGCTTGAGCTCATGGGTTCACCTTAACGACGGGCGAGGGCCCGCTCCCGTTGATGGGGAGCGGGCCCTCGTAAGGGGGATGTGGAGGTTGACCGGCGCCGGGGCGGCCCGGCCGGCCGAACGGACGCTCCGCGTCCGGCTCGGGGCCTGGAACGGGGCTTCGTCCGGCTCGGGGCCTGGAACGGGGCTTCGTTCGGCTCGGGGCCTGGAACGCGGCTTCGTTCGGCTCGGGGCCTGGAACGCGGCTTCGTTCGGCTCGGGGCCTGGAACGGGGCTTCGTTCGGCTCGGGGCCTGGAACGCGGCTTCGTTCGGCTCGGGGCCTAGAACGCGGCCTCGTCCAGCTCCATGAGGTCCAGGTCCACGCCCTCGGCCACCTTGCGGGCCAGGGTCACGCCCGGCAGGACGTTGGCCGCGAAGAACTTCGCCGCCGCGATCTTGCCGGTGTAGAAGGCCTTGTCCTTGGCGGAGGCCGTCTGAAGCTTCTCGGCGGCGACCGCCGCACCCTTCAGCAGCAGGTAGCCGACGATCACGTCGCCGGAGGCCAGCAGCAGGCGGGTGGTGTTCAGGCCCACCTTGTAGATGCTCTTGACGTCCTCGGCGGTGGCCGCGAGGTCGGTCAGCATCAGGCCGACGATGGCCTCCAGCTCCACGGCCGCCTTGGCCAGGTGCTCGCGGGCGCCCGCCAGCTCCTCGCCGCCGGTGCCGATCGCCAGGAACTTCTTGATGTCCTCGGCGAGCGAGTTCAGCGCGGCGCCCTGGTTGCGGACGATCTTGCGGAAGAAGTAGTCCTGGCCCTGGATCGCGGTGGTGCCCTCGTAGAGGGTGTCGATCTTGGCGTCGCGGATGTACTGCTCGATCGGGTACTCCTGCAGGAAGCCGGAGCCGCCGAAGGTCTGCAGCGACTGGGCGAGCTGCTCGTAGCCCTTCTCGGAGCCGTAGCCCTTGACGATCGGCAGGAGCAGGTCGTTGAGGGCGTGCTCGGCGGAGGTGTCCTCGCCGTTCGCCTCCTTGACCGCGATCGTGTCCTGGACGGTGGCGGTGTAGAGGACGAGTGCGCGCATGCCCTCCGCGTACGCCTTCTGCGTCATCAGCGAGCGGCGCACGTCGGGGTGGTGGGTGATGGTGACCTTGGGTGCGGTCTTGTCCATGAAGTTGGCCAGGTCCGGACCCTGGACGCGCTCCTTGGCGTACTCCAGGGCGTTCAGGTAGCCGGTGGACAGCGTGGAGATCGCCTTCGTGCCGACCATCATGCGGGCGAACTCGATGATGCGGAACATCTGGCGGATGCCCTCGTGCTTGTCGCCGATCAGCCAGCCCTTGGCGGGGTGGCGGTCGCCGAAGGTCATCTCGCAGGTGTTGGACGCCTTCAGGCCCATCTTGTGCTCGACGTTGGTGGCGTAGACGCCGTTGCGCTCGCCCAGTTCGCCGGTCTCGAAGTCGAAGAGGTACTTCGGGACGAGGAAGAGGGACAGGCCCTTGGTGCCCGCGCCGGCACCCTCGGGACGGGCGAGGACGTAGTGGAGGATGTTCTCCTCCATGTCGTGCTCACCGGAGGTGATGAAGCGCTTCACGCCCTCGATGTGCCAGGAGCCGTCCTCCTGCTGGATCGCCTTGGTGCGGCCGGCGCCGACGTCCGAGCCGGCGTCCGGCTCGGTGAGCACCATGGTGGAGCCCCAGGTCCGCTCGACGGCTATCTGCGCGATCTTCTTCTGGACCTCGTTGCCCTCGTCGTAGAGGATGCCGGCGAACGCCGGGCCGGAGGAGTACATCCACACGGCCGGGTTCGAGCCGAGGACCAGCTCCGCGTACGCCCAGATCAGGGAGGGGGGAGCCGTCGTGCCGCCGATTCCCTCGGGCAGGCCGAGGCGCCAGTACTCCGAGTCCATGAAGGCCTTGTAGCTCTTCTTGAAGGTCTCGGGGACCGGGGCGGTGTTCGTCTCGGGGTCGAAGACCGGCGGGTTACGGTCGGCGTCGGTGAAGGACTCCGCCAGCTCGTTCTCCGCGAGGCGGGTCAGCTCCTCGAGGACGCTCTTGGCGGTGTCCGTGTCCATCTCCGCGAACGGGCCGGTGCCGTACAGCTTGTCGCGGCCGAGCACCTCGAAGAGGTTGAACTCGATGTCGCGGAGATTCGACTTGTAGTGCCCCATGGCGACGGCTCCGTAGAGAGATCGGCGAGGCACTGTCTCCTCGCAACCGGTTCACGCATACTGACGAGTAGCACCGATGATGCTACCCGCCGGTAATAAGAATCAACCCCTCACGGTCCATATGTGGCCCACTACTCTTTGGGGCATGTACGGCTACCAGAACGCGGGTGCGCAGCAGCAGTACGCCTCACCGCAGCAGCAGATGCCCGGGCAGCAGATGCCGGGCGGGCAGATGCCCGGCGGATACGGCCAGCAGCCTCCGCTGTATCCCGAGCCGTCGCCGCCGTCGCTCGCGGACGCGGTGCGCGCGTTCACCACGGGGTCGATGGCCGCCGAGGACTTCCAGCAGATCTTCGCCACGTCCAAGGTGTACTGCCCGCGCGGCGACAACCCCGGGTTCCTGGCGCTGCACAACACCCAGCAGCCCGTGATCCCGATGTTCACCTCACTGAAGGAGCTGCGGCGGTACGCGGGCAAGGAGTCCAAGTACTTCGTGATCACCGGGGCGGAGGTGATCGACCTGCTGCCGACGGGCTACGGGTTCGTGCTCGACATGGAGGGGGAGCACCGGATGGTGTTCGACGCGAAGGCGGTCGAGCAGATGGTGGAGTTCGCGATGCGGCGCATGTACGGCTGACCGTGCCGGGCAGGGCGGCCCGGAGCCGCCCGGAAATCGCTCCTAGCTTGTCACGGCCATGCCATAGAGTTCCCCCGGCAGCCGCGCCCCGCGCGCCACCGCACCCATGCGGTCGCGTCCGGGTGTCGCGCGGCGCTCTCATCTCCCGGGCATCCGGGGTTTCCTGTGGGGGTACATCACTGTGCGCATGCGCAGCACTTCGGCCGCGACGGCACTCGCGGTCCTCTTCAGCTCGGTCGCGCTGAGCGTCGCCGCGGCGGGCTCCGCCTCGGCCGAGCCGGCCGTCCTCACCCAGCCCGTCGGCCTCGTCGCGGACGGCGCCCTCCAGCGGGTCTTCGTCGCCGACCAGGACAACGGACGGATCCTGGCCACCGACTACAACGGCACCCTGGTCGACCTGAACGTCGGCTTCGGGCGTCCCAGCGACCTCGCGCTCTCCGACGACGGCCGCACCCTGTACGCGTCGCTGCCGACCACCCACGAGATCGTGGCCCTCGACGCGACCGACCTGCAGGTCAGGACCCGCTACGACCTCGGCGCCGGCACCGACCCGCGCGAGGTCGCCTTCGCGGGCGGACGGCTCTGGTTCTCGTACCGGGTCACCGGTGACGACGGCTTCCACGGCAACCTGGGCTCCATCGACCCCGCCGCCCCCGACGCGGCCGCCGCGGTGGCTCTCGGACAGCTCCCGGACACGGTCGCCCCGTACTACAACGCGGCGCTCCTCGACGCCGACCCGTCCGTGCCCGGTGTGCTGACCGTGGCCGACAGCGGCGACAGCCCGGGCGCGCTGAACGTGCTCGACGTCTCCGAGGCCACCCCGAAGCTGGTCGCCAAGAGCGACGGCGGGCAGTACTTCGGTGACATCGACCTCGTACCCGGCACCTCCCAGGTGCTGTGGAACGGCTCCCGGAAGCTCTCGTACGCCGGTGGGACCTTCACGGAGGCCGGGGAGCTCACGGAGACGGGCTGGTCCGGCGACGTCTCGCCGAGCGGTCTGATCGCCCAGGCCTACGACCGTCATGTGTCCGTCTACAAGCCGGGCGCCGCCACCCCGGTGCGGCGCTTCGAGACGGGGACGTCGTCCGGTATCGGTGAGGTGGCGTGGGCCCCCGATTCCTCGCGGCTGTTCGCCCTCGCCGGTACGGGCGGCACCTTCACCCTGAAGGCGTACACCGGCCCGTCGCTCAGCGTGCCGAGCCTCACGGTCGACGCGCCCGCCTCCGCGTCCCGCGCCAAGCAGCTCACGGTCAAGGGCAGGATCACGGCGAACGTGCCGCTCCCGGCGGGCGCCAAGCTCGCGGTCACCCGTACCGACCTGGACAGCACCGGCGGCAAGGCGCTCCCGGCCGTCACGGTGAAGGCGGACGGCAGCTACTCCTTCACGGACACCCCGCCGGCCGGCGGCACCGTGACCTACAGGGTCGGCTACGCGGGCGACGCCGAGCACACGTCGGCCACCGCCTCCGACAAGGTCGCGGTCTCCCGCGCCGCGACGTCGCTGAGCCTGAACAACAACGGCAAGCTGTACGACTACGGCGCCGCCGTGAAGTTCACCGCCCACCTCGGTACGACCTACAAGAACCGCAAGGTCGACATCTACGCGGACCCCTACGGCTCGGACAAGCCGAAGAAGCTGGTGAAGTCCGGCACGGTCAACAGCAGCGGCTATCTGTCCGTGACCCTGGACATGACCCGCGACACGGCCGTCACCGCGGTCTTCGCGGGCGACTCCCGGTACCTGCCGAAGACGGTCAAGGTCGATGCCTACGCCCGCGTCCGGATCTCCACGGCCGTCGCCAGGCACTACAGGACGGCCAGGATCGGCTCGACGTCGTACTACTGGTTCCACAAGAACACCGACCCGCTGCTCACCACGACGATGACCTACTACCCGGGTCGCCGGCAGCGCTTCGACCTGCAGGTCTACTACGGCGGCAGGTGGTACTCGGCCGACTCCGAGTACTTCTCGCTCGGTACGAGCGGCAGGTCGGCCGTGAGCCTCGAGGCGCCCGGCGAGGCCGGGATCAAGGCGCGGATGCGCTCGGTGTACGTCAACGGCTCGTCCGGCGACACCGTGAACTCCACGACGTACGGGGCCTGGAAGTACCTGTACTTCAGCAACTGAGCCGGCTGAGGCGACTGACGCGACGACGGGAGCCCGGAGGGAATGCCCTCCGGGCTCTTCGCGTTGGGGGCTGGCAGAAAGTTCAACCATCAACTAAAGTGGGAGCACAAGGAGGTACCAGACATGCCTGCAGTGACCGTTGAGAACCCGCTGACCCTGCCCCGAGTGGCCGCGTCGGCCGACGCGGTGTCCCGTCCCGTGCTCGGTGTCACGACCGCCCCGAGCGGCTACGAGGGTGAGGGATTCCCGGTCCGCCGGGCGTTCGCCGGGATCCACTACCGCCACCTCGACCCGTTCATCATGATGGACCAGATGGGTGAGGTGGAGTACGCGCCGGGCGAGCCCAAGGGCACTCCCTGGCACCCCCACCGAGGCTTCGAGACCGTCACCTACATCATCGACGGCGTCTTCGACCACCAGGACTCCCACGGTGGTGGCGGCACCATCACCAACGGCGACACCCAGTGGATGACCGCGGGCTCGGGCCTGCTGCACATCGAGGCCCCGCCGGAGTCGCTCGTCGTGTCCGGCGGCCTGTTCCACGGCATCCAGCTGTGGGTCAACCTGCCCGCCAAGGACAAGATGATGGCCCCGCGCTACCAGGACATCCGCGGGGGCCAGGTCCAGCTGCTGACGACCCCCGACGGCGGCGCGCTGATCCGCGTCATCGCCGGTGAGCTGGACGGCCACAAGGGCCCCGGCATCACGCACACGCCGATCACCCTGATCCACGCCACCGTGGCACCGGGCGCGGAGGTCACCCTGCCCTGGCGCGAGGACTTCAACGGTCTCGCGTACGTCCTGGCCGGCCGCGGCAGCGTGGGTACGGAGCGCCGTCCGATCCGCCTCGGCCAGACCGCCGTGTTCGGCGCGGGCTCCTCGATCACCGTCCGCGCGGACGAGAAGCAGGACTCCCACACGCCGGACCTGGAGGTCGTGCTGCTGGGCGGACAGCCGATCCGTGAGCCCATGCAGCACTACGGCCCGTTCGTGATGAACACCCGCGAGGAACTCCAGCAGGCGTTCGAGGACTTCCAGAAGGGGCGCCTCGGCACCGTCCCCGCCGTGCACGGGATGACCGAGAGCGGGCCGCAGGGCGCCTGATCAGCGGCCCGGCGCCGGCCGGGGTCTGATACGGCGTCACCCGGGTGGGCTGTCCGCACAGGACAGCCCACCCTTTCGCATGATCGGCTGGGAGGGTGCAGCTCCTTCCCGAGCCCGTACGCCGCCTCGCCGCCTGGTGCGCCGCCGCCCTGCTGGTCGCCGGGGTCGTCTGGATCGTGATCCGGCTGTGCGGGCAGTTCCGTACGGCCGTCGTGCCGGTGCTGCTCGCGCTGCTGGGCACCGCGCTCCTCGGGCCGCTGCACCGATGGCTCGTGCGGGTCGGCGTACACCGCTCGCTCGCGGCCGGGATCACCTGTGTCGCCGTGGTGACGGTGGCCGGCGGGGCCGTGTACATCGTCGTCGCCGCGCTCGTCGACACCGGCGACCAGATCCTGGCCTCGCTCAAACGGGCCGCGAAGTCGGTCGCGGGGTACTTCGGGGCGGCCGGCACCTCGCTGGACGACCTGACGACCAACTCCAAGCAGCTGATCTCCAAGTTCGCGGGCACCGCCGCCTCCAACGTGATCAGCGGGGTCAGCGTGGTCGCCGAGTACATCGCCATGGCCGTACTGGCCCTGCTGCTCGTCTTCTTCTTCCTGCGCGACTCCCACCGCGTGGCGGACCAGCTGCGCTCGCTCGCCCCGCGCGGCTCCGCCGACACCGTCGAGGCGGTGGCGCGGCGCGCCTTCGAGTCCGTCGAGGGGTTCATGCGCGGCACCACGGTCATCGCGCTCATCGACGCCACGCTGACCACCGTGGGGCTGCTGGTCCTGCGCGTGCCTGGGGCGATCGGGCTGGGCGCACTGGTCTTCGTGGGTGCCTACATCCCCTACCTCGGCGCCTTCCTCTCCGGCGCGGTCGCGATCCTGGTCGCCCTCGCGGACCGCGGGCTCGTCATCGCCCTGTGGGCGCTCGGTGTCGTCGTCGCGGTACAGGTGCTGGACGGGCATGTGCTGCAGCCGGTGGTGCAGAGCCGGACCGTGCGGATGCACCCGGCCGCGGTGCTGCTGGCGCTCACCGCGGGCGCCTCGGTCGCCGGGATCCTCGGGATGCTGCTGGCGGTACCGCTCACCGCTGCGGCGTTCGGCGTCGGGCATGAGCTGCGGACGCGGTACGGACGGGAGGAGCCGGACGGGCAGGAGGAGGGGCCGGACGCCTGACGGACCGTGGCGGCCCGCGCCCCGGACAGGCCCCGGAAGCCGCCGTGGAGGGTCTCGCGGAGCGTCGAGGGCCGATCGGCGGAGCGTCGCCCCCTAATCAGGGGGAGGTGACGGCGGGGCGGCCGGTACCCTTGGTAGGTCCGGGCCGTGCCCGCCCGGAGGCGCCGGGGCGAGCGACCCCGGAAAGACCCGACCCGCGAAGACTGGATGAACGACGATGCATCGGTACAGGTCCCACACCTGCGGCGAGCTCCGCGCCTCTGACGTCGGCAGCGACGTCCGGCTGAGCGGCTGGCTGCACAATCGGCGCGACCTGGGCGGCATCCTCTTCATCGATCTGCGCGACCACTACGGCATCACGCAGCTCGTCGCCCGCCCGGGCACGCCCGCCTACGAGGCGCTGGACAAGGTCTCCAAGGAGTCGACCGTCCGCGTCGACGGCAAGGTCGTCTCCCGCGGCGCGGAGAACGTGAACCCCGATCTGCCGACGGGCGAGATCGAGATCGAGGTGGGCGAGGTCGAGCTGCTCGGCGCGGCCGCCCCGCTCCCTTTCACGATCAACGCCGAGGACGGGGTGAACGAGGAGCGGCGCCTGGAGTACCGCTTCCTCGACCTGCGCCGCGAGCGCATGCACCGCAACATCCTGCTGCGTACGTCGGTGATCTCGTCCATCCGCCACAAGATGGCGGCGATGGGCTTCAACGAGATGGCGACCCCGATCCTCAGCGCCACCTCCCCGGAGGGCGCCCGCGACTTCGTCGTCCCCTCCCGTCTGAACCCGGGCAAGTTCTACGCGCTGCCGCAGGCCCCGCAGCAGTTCAAGCAGCTGCTGATGATCTCCGGCTTCGACCGGTACTTCCAGATCGCGCCCTGCTTCCGTGACGAGGACGCCCGTGCGGACCGTTCGCCGGGCGAGTTCTACCAGCTCGACGTCGAGATGAGCTTCGTCGAGCAGGAGGACGTCTTCCAGCCGATCGAGAAGCTGATGACGGAGATCTTCGAGGAGTTCGGCGGTGGCCGTCATGTCACCTCCCCCTTCCCGCGGATCCCGTTCCGCGAGGCGATGCTGAAGTACGGCTCCGACAAGCCGGACCTGCGCGCCAAGCTGGAGCTGGTCGACATCACCGACATCTTCGAGGGCTCGGAGTTCAAGGCCTTCGCGGGCAAGCACGTGCGCGCGCTGCCGGTGCCGGACGTCTCGGCGCAGCCCCGCAAGTTCTTCGACCAGCTCGGCGAGTACGCGGTGGAGCAGGGCGCGAAGGGCCTGGCCTGGGTGCGGGTCGGCGAGGACGGCTCGCTGACGGGCCCGATCGCGAAGTTCCTGACGGAGGAGAACGTCGCGGAGCTGACGAAGCGACTCCAGCTGGCCCCCGGCCATGCGGTCTTCTTCGGCGCGGGCGAGTTCGACGAGGTCTCGAAGATCATGGGCGCGGTGCGGGTGGAGGCCGCCAAGCGGGCCGGCCACTTCGAGGAGGGCGTCTTCCGCTTCTGCTGGATCGTCGACTTCCCGATGTACGAGAAGGACGAGGAGACCGGCGCGATCGACTTCTCGCACAACCCCTTCTCCATGCCTCAGGGCGGCCTGGAGGCCCTTCAGACCCAGGACCCGCTGGACATCCTGGGCTGGCAGTACGACATCGTCTGCAACGGTGTCGAGCTGTCCTCCGGCGCGATCCGGAACCACGAGCCGGAGATCATGCTCAAGGCGTTCGAGATCGCGGGCTACGACCGCGAGACCGTGGAGGAGAAGTTCGCGGGCATGCTCCGCGCCTTCCGCTTCGGCGCCCCGCCGCACGGCGGCATCGCCCCCGGCGTCGACCGCATCGTGATGCTGCTGGCCGACGAGCCGAACATCCGCGAGACCATCGCCTTCCCGCTCAACGGCAACGCCCAGGACCTGATGATGGGCGCGCCGACGGAGCTGGAGGAGGCGCGGCTGAGGGAGCTGCACCTGTCGGTGCGCAAGCCGCAGCCGAAGTAACAGCCCCACGGAGCACCCCCAAGGGGCGGCTGAGTGAGGCGGTGCGGTGAGCGCCGTACCGCAGAGGTGGCTCGGAACCGATGGTCGGTTCCGAGCCACCTCTGCATGAATCCCGGGAACCACAGCCCCTTCCCATGGATTTGACAGGTCCAGTTCATAGTGTCCTCGCTCATGACTGAGACCCCCGAACCCATGGAAGAAGCCCGACAACCCCAGGAGCAGAGCACGTTGACACGCCGTGGGCTGATGATGGCCGGCGGCGCGACGGTGGCCGCGATGGGCCTGGGCGCCGCCCTGACGGCGAACGCCTCGGCTCAGGACGGCACCGCCTCCCCGGCACCGGGCGCGTCGAGCACGGGGACCGCGGCCCCGGAGACGTGCTACACGCTCACCTCGGAGCTGGTCGAAGGCCCGTACTACATCGACGCGGACAAGGTCCGCCAGGACATCACCGAGGACCAGGAGGGCATCCCCCTGTTCCTGAAGCTCAAGGTGATCGACGCGGAGACCTGCCGGCCCCTCCGCGACGCGGCCGTCGACATCTGGCACTGCTCGGCACTGGGCGTCTACTCCGGCTACCAGTCGATGGGCAACGGCGGCGGTGGCGGCGCGCCCACGGACGCGCCGACCGGGACCCCCACGGGCGCACCCCCCTCGGGCGGCCCCGGCGGAGGCGGCGGCCACCAGGACCCCACGGACAGCACGCGCTATCTGCGGGGCACCTGGAGGACGGACAGACACGGCTACGTCACCTTCAGGACCGTCTTCCCCGGCTGGTACCGGGGCCGCTGTGTCCACGTCCATGTGAAGGTCCATGTGGACGGCACCTGGACGGACGCCGGCTACGAGGGAGGCCACGCCTGTCACACGGGTCAGTTGTTCTTCGACGAGAAGTCGGTGCTCGCGTCGGCGGAGGTGGCGCCGTACTCCGCCAACACGACGACGCGCACGACCCTCACCGAGGACACGATCTATCCGCAGAACGGGCATGCGGGCGGCCTGCTGTACCTCTCGTACGACCGGAGGCACATCGCGAAGGGCGTGCGGGCGCGGCTGACGCTGGGGGTGGCCCCGGACGAGACCCACGACGGAACGGGTGGGCCGGGGCCGTCCGCGCCGCCGTCGGCGAGCGCGAGCTGAGGCCGCCGGCGCCTCGCTGACACCCGCACCGCGCTGACCCCGGTACCCAGGGCCCGGAACCGCCCGCGCGGTTCCGGGCTCTTCCCGAGGGGGCCCGATGACGACGAGGGACGGGTGGATGAGGGACGAGGAACTCGCCGAGGCGCTGGCCGTGGTGATACGCGATCTGCGTGCGCACCGGGCCGTGCTGCCCGAGGTGCGGGAGGACGCCGAGCACGGGCTGATGCTCTACGCGCCGGACGGCAGCGGGCAAGGGGTGCCCGGATGGCCCGATGACACCCCGGCGGAGCGTCTGGCGCGCCTCGCGGACCATGTGCAGGACTGGGCGGTCGAGGCCCTGTGGGCCGAGGGCGCCCCGGCGGTCTGGCCGCACTGCCCGGCCCACCCGGGCACCCATCCGCTGACCGCGAGCGTGGTGCGGGGGGAGGCGGTCTGGACGTGCCCGAGGAGCGGGGCGACCGTCGCCGCTGTCGGGGCGCTGGAGGATCTGTAGTGGGGCGCGCCTCCATCACCCGATGAAAGCCCGGGGGCCCGGGAAGCCGAACGCTTCCCGGGCCCGTGACGGATACCGGCGGTGCTACTCGGTCTCGCCGCCGAAACGCTCCTTGTACGCGGCCAGGTCCTCGTCCGTGAGCTTCGCGAACAGCACCGGGGGAACCGTGAAGGGCGTGCCGACCGGGACGGCGGCCAGGGCCTTCGCCTCCTCCTGCGTCACCCACACGGCCGTGTCGTCCTTCAGGTCGAAGGCCGCGCGCATGGTCGCGGAGGACGTCGGGATGAACGGCTCCGAGACCACCGCGTACAGGTGGATCAGGTTCATCGCCGTGCGCAGGGTGAGGGCCGCGCCCTCCTTGTTGGTCTTGATCTCCAGCCAGGGGGCCTTCTCCTCCAGGTAGGAGTTGCCGGCCGACCACAGGGCGCGCAGTGAGGCCGCCGCCTTGCGGAACTGGATGGCCTCCATGTGCTCCTCGTACTCCGCGAGGAGACGTGCGATCTCCTCGCCGAGCCGCACCTCGGCCTCGCCCGGCTCGCCGCCCTCCGGGACCGCGTCACCGAAGCGCTTGCGGGAGAAGGACAGCACCCGGTTGACGAAGTTGCCCAGCGTGTCCGCGAGGTCCTTGTTCACCGTGGCCGTGAAGTGCTCCCAGGTGAAGGACGTGTCGTCCGACTCCGGGGCGTTCGCCATCATGAAGTAGCGCCAGTAGTCGGCGGGCAGGATCTCCAGCGCGTCGTGCGTGAAGACACCGCGCTTCTGCGAGGTGGAGAACTTGCCGCCGTAGTAGTTGAGCCAGTTGAAGGCCTTGATGACGTCGACCATCTTCCACGGCGAGCGGGTGCCCAGCTGGGTGGCCGGGAACATCACGCTGTGGAAGGGCACGTTGTCCTTGCCCATGAACTGCGTGTAGTGGACGTCGTCCTCCGACTCCCACCACCACGAACGCCAGTCCCGGTTCTCCGGGTCCTGGTCCGACCATTCCTTCGTCGCGCCGATGTACTCGATCGGGGCGTCGAACCAGACGTAGAAGACCTTGCCCTCGGCGGCCAGCTCGGGCCAGGTGTAGGCCGGAACCGGGACGCCCCAGTCCAGGTCACGGGTGATCGCCCGGTCGTGCAGCCCCTCGGTGAGCCACTTGCGGGCGATCGAGGAGGCCAGCACCGGCCAGTTGTCGGCACGCTCGTCGACCCAGGCCTCGACCTCACCGGCCAGCGCCGACTGGAGGAGGAAGAGGTGCTTGGTCTCGCGGACCTCGAGATCGCTGCTGCCGCTGATGGCGGAGCGCGGGTCGATCAGGTCCGTGGGGTCGAGGACACGGGTGCAGTTCTCGCACTGGTCGCCGCGGGCCTTGTCGTAGCCGCAGTGCGGGCAGGTGCCGATGATGTACCGGTCGGGCAGGAAGCGGCCGTCGGCGTTCGAGTACACCTGGCGGATGGCCCGCTCCTCGATGAACCCGTTCGCCTTGAGCTCGCGGGCGATCTCCTGCGTGATCTCGCGGTTCTGCGGGGACGAGCTGCGGCCGAAGTAGTCGAAGGCCAGGTTGAAGCCGTCGTACACCGCCTTCTGCGCCTCGTGGGCCTGGGCGCAGAACTCGTCGACCGGCAGGCCCAGCTCCTTGGCCGCCAGCTCGGCGGGGGTGCCGTGCTCGTCCGTCGCGCAGATGAAGAGCACGTCGTGGCCGCGCTGGCGCATGTAGCGGGAGTACACGTCAGCCGGGAGCATGGACCCCACCATGTTGCCCAGGTGCTTGATCCCGTTGATGTACGGAAGGGCGCTGGTGATGAGGTGTCGAGCCATCGCGGGCTGCTCCCAAGTCGCTACGTGGGGTGACGATCGGCGGTTTTCGGGCCGTCTGTCATCGTCTACGAACCTTGAAATCGTAGCCGACATGGGTACGCCGCCCGCTTCCCGTTTTACGGGGTGAGAAGCGCGCGGCGTCCTTCGAGCGGTCTTCCGGGGCTCCTGTGACCCCGCGGTCCCTACGGGCGCCAGTTCGCCAGGATGCCCTCGTAGACCTCCGTGTCCGTCAGCTCGCGCGGGGTCTCGCCGGCCAGGAAGTGGGCCGTGTTGTCCGACTTCAGCTTGCGGAGGTAGTCGAAGGCCTTGTTCTCCGGGTCGCCGAAGGCGACGAAGGAGAAGAAGAGGGCGGGGTGGCTCTTCGCGGCGTCCGCGAGCGACTGGGTGGCGGGGGTCTTCGCGTCCGGAGCGCCGTCCGTCTGGAAGATCACCAGGGCGGGCAGGGCGGGGTCCGCGGACTTGTCGTGGTGGCCGGTGACGGCCTCCACCGCTGCGTGGTAGCTCGTACGGCCCATACGGCCGAGGCCCGCGTGGAGGTCGTCGATCTTGTTCTCGTGCTCGGCGAGGGTCAGCTCGCCGGTGCCGTCCAGTTCGGTGGAGAAGAAGACGACGTGCACCGTGGCCTCGGGGTCGAGGTGCGCGGCGAGCGCGAGGGCCTGCTCGCCCAGGGCCTGGGCGGAGCCGTCCTTGTAGTACGGGCGCATGGAGGCGGAGCGGTCCAGCACGAGGTAGACCTTGGCCCGGGTACCGGCGAGGCCGTGCTTGTCGAGAACGGTTGCGGCGGCCTTGTAGGCGGTGGTGAGACCGGGGGCGTGGGACTTGACCTCGGCGGGGGTGAGGGCGGGCTTCGCGTCCGCGTCGGCGTCGGTGTCGGTGTCGGCGTTGGTGTCGGCTTCGACTTCGACTTCGACTTCGGCGTCGGCGTCGGCTTCGGCGTCCGGGGTGGTCTCGGCTTCGCCGTCGGCGGGGGCGGACGGCTCGATCGGGGCTTCCTCGGCGGCGGCGACCGGCTCGGGGGCGGGGGCCACCGGCTCGGAGTCCTTGGCCTCGGGCTCGGCCTCGGGGGTGGCTTCGGCGACCGGTTCCGGCTGTTCGGTCTCGGTCTCGGCCTCGGCCTGGGGCTCGGGGGTGGTTTCGGCGGCGGGCTCGGACGTGGGCTCGGGGGTCGCTTCGGCGACCGGCTCCGGCTCGGGCTCCGGTTCCTGCGTGGCCTCGGGTCCGGGGGCCGTGACCGTCGGCTGCGCCTCCGGCGTGACCTCGGCGGCCGCCTCGGCCTCGGGCTCCGCAGCCTCCGGCTCCGGGGTGGCCTCCGGTTCCGCCTCTACGGCGGGCTCGGGTTCCGCGGCAGCTTCCGGCTCGGCGGTCTCGGTGGTCGCCTCGGCGGCAGCCTCGCTCCCGGGCTCCACCACGACCTCCGGCTCGGACTCCTTCTCCGCCGTCGGCTCGGCCTCGGTGGCTTCCGGTTCGGTCGTCTCTTCCGCGACCGGCTCGGGGTCTGCCGCGACCTCCGGTTCCGGCCGCTCCTCGGCCTGGGGTTCCGGCTTGTCCTCCGCGACCGGTTCCGGCCGCTCCTCGGCCTCCGGTTCCGGCTCGGGCTCCGCCGTAGCCGTCGGCTCCGGCTTCTGCTCCGCCGTCGGTTTCGTGGTCGTCGTGTTCGCGGACGCCTCCTGCGGAGTCGCCTGCCTCGGTACCGTCACGTTGTCGAACGCCGCCGACACCAGCTCGTGTTCGTCGTCCGGGCCCGTCGACTGGGCCGGGACCTCCGCCGATGCCGGAGCCTCGGTGAGGACCGCGGAGGCAGGTGCCGTCTCCGCGGTCGTGGTCGTCTCCCGCGAGGGCTCCCCCTCAGCGGTGCGACCCTTGCGTGAGCGGCCGAACGCGTTCCGCAGGAGAGTGAGAATGCCCATGTGCGCAACCCTTCGCGTGAGTTGATGCCCGTCAATCCCTGGCCAGGACGGACACGTAAGGTTAGCCGCCGAAGGTGCCGATCTTGGGCAGGGTCCGGCCATCGGAAGCGCCGTTGTCAATACCGCTATCTCGCCGTTACCGACCCCGCAGGACCCCGCCTTCTCCGCGCGCCTCTCCCCGTGCTCCAAACGCCGTACGGATTCCCTTGGTTCGCCGACCGTTCACCCGGTCGCCCCGCATCCGCACCCCCCTGCCCCTAAGGTCACGGCCACACCAAGGGATCATACGGGGAGAGTAAAGTGCGCAATCTGCTGCCGCTGATCGGAACGCCGTCCGGTTCGCATCCCGCCGGTCGGTCCGCCCTGACCTGCCGTTACCGGTGTGGCGACGCCTGCTTCCACGAGGTCCCCAACACCAGCTCCAACGAGTACGTCGGTGATGTCATCGCCGGTGCCCTCAGCCGCCGTGCCGCCCTCCGCGCCGCTGCCGTCGTGACCGTGGCCACCGCTACCGCTACGGCCGCCGTCTCGGCCGCCGCGCCGGAGGCCCGGGCCGCCACTCCCACCGCGTCCCCCGCCCGCACCCACGCCGCCCGGGGCCTGCGCTTCACGCCGGTCGCCCCCAACACCGACGACACCGTCACCGTCCCCGACGGCTACCGTCAGAACGTCGTCATCCGCTGGGGCGACCCCATCCTGCGCGGCGCGCCCGCCTTCGACCCCGAGAACCAGACCGCCGCCGCCCAGGCCGGGCAGTTCGGGTACAACAACGACTTCCTCGCGCTTCTCCCGCTGCCCGGCGAGCGCCACCGGCAGCTCCTCGTCGCCAACCACGAGTACACCGACGAGGTGATCATGTTCCGCGGGTACGACCCCGCGAACCCGACCCGGCAGCAGGTCGAGGTGGCCTGGGCCGCGCACGGCCTGGCCGCCGTCGTCGTCGAGGAGGACCACAGCACGGGGCGGCTGACCGCCGTGCCCCGCCACCCCCTCAACCGACGTGTCACCGCCACCAGCGAGTTCCGTCTCACCGGGCCCGCCGCCGGTTCGGAGCTGCTGAGGACCTCCGCCGACCCGACCGGCCACAAGGTCCTCGGCACCCTCAACAACTGCTCGGGCGGCACCACCCCGTGGGGCACCACGCTGCACGGCGAGGAGAACTTCAACCAGTACTTCGCGAACGGCTCCCGCGCCACCGACCAGCGGTACGGCATCGGCACGGGCGCCACCGAGCGCAAGTGGGAACGGTTCGACCGCCGCTTCGACCTCACCCAGGAGCCCAACGAGGTCCACCGCTTCGGCTACGTCGTCGAGTTCGACCCGTACGACCCGGTCTCCACGCCCCGCAAGCGCACCGCGCTCGGCCGCTTCAAGCACGAGGCCGCCACGGTCAGGCTCACCGAGGACGGGCGGCCGGTCGTCTACTCCGGCGACGACGAACGGTTCGACTACTTCTACAAGTTCGTCGGCAGCAAGCGCATGCGGCACGGGAGCTCCCGGGCCGTGCGCGAGCACAACCTCTCGCTCCTCGACGAGGGGACGCTGTACGTCGCCAGGCTCACCGGCGACTCCCCGGCCTCCGACGTCGACGGCAGCGGCAGGCTTCCCGGCGACGGCGAGTTCGACGGTTCCGGGGTCTGGATCCCGCTGGCCACCGCGACCGCGCACGGCGCCGTCTCGCACGTCGAGGGCATGACCGCCGAGGAGGTCTTCGTTTTCACCCGGCTGGCGGGCGACAAGGCGGGGGCCACCAAGATGGACCGGCCCGAGGACATCCAGCCCTCCCCGCACACCGGCAAGGTGTACGTCGTCCTCACCAACAACACCAACCGCGGCAAGGCGGGCAGCGCGCCGGCCGACGAGGCCAACCCGCGCAACGCGAACAAGCACGGGCACATCCTTGAGCTCACCGAGCGGCACAACCGGCCCGAGAGCACCACGTTCGCCTGGTCGCTCTTCCTCGTCGCCGGTGACCCCGCCGACCCGTCCACGTACTTCGCCGGGTACCCCAAGGACCGGGTCAGCCCCGTCTCCTGTCCGGACAACGTGGCCTTCGACCCGCACGGCAACCTGTGGATCTCCACCGACGGCAACCAGCTCGGTTCTCACGACGGCCTGTTCGGCGTCGCCACGCGCGGCGACCGGCGGGGTGAGCTGAAGCAGTTCCTGACCGTGCCCACCGGCGCCGAGACCTGCGGTCCGATCGTCCAGGACCGGCGGGTGCTCGTGGCCGTGCAGCACCCGGGAGAGATCGACGGCGCGACCGTCGAGAAGCCGGCCGGCACCTGGCCCGACGGCCCCGGCAGGATCGTCCGCCCCGCCGTGGTCGCGGTGTGGCGGGCGGACGGCTGCGACATCGGCGTCTGACGGGCAGCTGCCCAGGGGATTCGGAGGACGCGGGCGGGGGCGGCGGCGCGCGATGCGGCGGCGTCCCCCGGTCCTCAGTGCGGCGACGCGATCGCCCGGGCCGCCGCCACCTCCTGCCGCAGCGGTTCCAGGACGCTGTCCGGCGGGCCGGTGAGGTCCGTGCGGAATTGCCATTTGTTCGACTGAGTCCCGAAGGCGGGAGGGGAGCCCTGAGCCTCCGGGCGGGGGTCAGCGTGTCCGCGTCTGCCCGTGGAGGGTGACGTCCACGACCAGGGCGCGGTGGTCGGTGTCCGCGATGGACAGGAAGTGCGCGGAGCGCACCGAGAAGTCCCGGGAGACCAGGACATGGTCGATCTGGGCGCCGAACGGCCGGGCGGTCCACGTGGGCCAGGAGGGCGTACGGGCGTCGCCGGAGAGCCGGGCGCCGTCGCGCAGACCGGTGTCGAGGATGCGGCGGAAGGCGGCGTGGTCCTGGGAGGCGTTGAAGTCCCCGGCGAGGATCGTGGGGGCGTCGTGGCCGGCCGCCGCGTAGGCGCGCAGCTCCCCCAGTTCACGGCGCCAGACGGACAGCTGCCCCGGGAGCGGGGGCATGGGGTGGGCGAGCTGGAGGCGTACGGGCCGGCCGTGGACGTCGGCGACGGCCCCGGGCATGCCCATGGTGCCGGGCACGCCGGGCGCGGCCGTCAGCGGGAACCGGCTGAGGATGACCGATCCGTCGGAGCCGGCGCCGTCGACGGCCCGCCGGTAGGGGTAGTCGCCGCCCGTGCCGCCGAAGGCGCGCTCCAGGGCGGCGGAGCAGTGGTACTCGCACTCCTCGACGAACACGACGTCGGGACGCTCGCGGCGGACGGCGGGCACCAGGGAGGCGGTGCCACGGCCGAACTCCACGTTGGAGGTCAGCACCCGGAACGTGGTGAGCGCGGGGCCGGAGGGCTCCCAGGCCCCGCCGTGCGGCTCGGTGAACCAGGCGAGGGCGGCGAGCACGAGGACCGCCGCGACCAGGCCGGTACGCAGCCGGGCGAGCAGGACGAGCAGCAGGGCGAGTACGGCGGGGACGAACAGCCAGGGCAGGAAGGCGAGAAGCTGGGGCACCGGGGTGACGGCGTCGGTGCCGGCGGCGCGGCAGCCGACGACGGCACCGACCCCGGCGAGCAGCGCTCCGGCGCACCAGGCGGCCGCGGTCCGTCTCCGGGACCGCGGCCGGGTGGGGACCGGGCCGGTCGGCTCCAGGATCGCAGTCTCCATGGGCCGGCTGCCTTCCCCTCGATGGGCTGGATGCCCGAATCCTCCCTCAGCCGGGGGGATTCCTCATAGAGGGCGCCGTAGGGGAAGGGGTGTTCGTGCGGCCGTCACAGGGTGTCGTGGGTGCCCCCGGGGGACTGCGGCGGCCGTTCCGCGCGGCCCGCCGTGACGAGGGACCAGATCACGAAGGCTCCGATGGCGATGGCGAGGACCGACCAGACCGGTGCGTACGGCAGGAACATGAAGTATTCGACCATGTACAGAGCCGCCAGGCCCACGCCGACCGCGCGCGCCCAGTCCCGGCCCTGGAGCACGCCCCAGCCCGTGATCGCGATGAGGGCGCCTATGACCACGTGGATCCAGCCCCAGGTGGTGAGGCTGAACCCGTACACATAGTTGCCGACGCGGGCGTAGACGTCGTTCGTGGCGATGCCCGCGACGCCGTTCAGCACGCCGATGATGCCGCTGACCATCATCAGGACGCCGGCGAACGCCATGCCGCCGGTGGCCAGGGCCGTGTGCTTCGCGTGCTGGGTGGGGGTGCGTGCGGTGTGCTGGACCATTGGGGGCCGCCTCCTCGGGACCTCGGGACCTTCATCCGCAGGTTCACCCGGGCGGCGGTGGAGCGCAGGGTGATGTAGGCCGAACGGGTGGCCGCACGATCGGGGGCGATGGCCCGGCGGGTACGGGGAACCCGGATGCGAGGACCTCGCGGAGCCGCTTCGTACGCCGGGGAGGGACGGCCGTGGGCCGGGGCGGTCGGCAGCCTCGACGCCTCGGCCGTCGTGGGCGGGGAGGCCGGCCATGGGCAAGATCATTGATCTCCGGACCACCGACTCCCTGGCGCAATAAGATCGTTACTCAGGGTGCAATCCTTGGAGGGATGGTGGGGGACTACCGGAGCATCGCCGACCGGATAGCCGCGGACATCAGCGAGGGACGGCTGAAACCGGGACAACGGCTCCCGCCACAGCGGCAGTTCGCACGTCGGCGCGGTATCGCGGCGTCCACCGCGGGGCGGGTGTACGGCGAACTCGTGCGGCGCGGCCTCGTGGTGGGCGAGGTCGGGCGGGGCACTTTCGTACGGGCCTCGCCTGCGCCCTCGGGCCGCGCCCCCGCCGAAGCGGCGCCCCGGGCGTCCGTCGACCTGGAACTCGACCACCCTGCCGTGCCGGGTCAGTCGGAGCTGCTCGCGGCCGGGATCGCACCGCTGCTGCGGCCCGACATCCTCGCGGAGGCGACCCGCTCGGCGGCTCCCGCGGGTACGCCCGCCGCCCGGGCGGCGGCCGCGGGGCTCCTCGCCACCGCCGGCTGGCAGCCCGCCCCGGACCGGGTGCTGTTCGCGGGCAGTGCCCGGCAGGCCCTCGCGGGCACCCTCGCCGCCCTGGTGCGGCCCGGGGGCCGGGTCGGGGTGGAGTGGCTGACGTATCCGCTGGTCAAGGAGGTCGCGGCGCGTCTCGGTATCGTCCTGGTCCCGCTCGCCACGGACGAGCAGGGGCTGCGCCCCGACGCCCTGGCCTCCGCGCACCGCGCCACTCCCCTGTCCGCGCTCTGTGTGCAGCCGACGCTGCACCATCCGACCTCGGTGACGGCGGGGCAGGAGCGCCGACGCCAACTGGCCGCCGCCGCCCGCGCGTTACGGCTGCCCGTCGTCGAGGACCGCGTCTGGTCGTTCCTGTGCGGGGCGGAGGGTGGCGCACCGCTCGCCGCGTACGCACCGGAACGCACCTATGTCGTCGACGGACTGTCCCTGCGGGTCGCGCCCGGGCTCACCGTCGGGTTCCTCGTGGTGCCCGAGGGACGCGGCGACAGGACGGCCGGAGCGCTGCGGTCGGGCGGCTGGACGGCGGGGCGGTTCGCGCTGGAGGCCTCGGTGAGGTGGATCGAGGACGGCGTCGTGGCGCGGCTGGTGGCGGCCAAACGGGCGGACGCGGCGGCGCGGCAGCGGCTGGTCGCCGAGCAGCTCGACGGTTTCGCCGTACGGGCCGACCCGCGGGCGTACTTCGTGTGGTGGCGGCTGCCCCGGCCCTGGCGTGCGGAGGCGTTCACGGCGGTCGCGGCCGAGCGGGGCATCGCGGTGACGCCGGGGCCCGCCTTCGCGGCCGCCGGGCGCGGGGCGCAGGACGCCGCGGCGGACCGCGTCAGGCTCTCACTTGCGTCGGCTCCTCCGCCGGAACTGGCGCGGGCGCTGCGGATCCTCGCCGACGTCGCACGTACAGGCCCGTGAGCCAGGCGCCCAGGGCGACCGCGAGACCGACGCCCATCAGCACCCAGGAGACCAGCCGGAGGGTCTCGGTGAGGGCGTCGTAGACCGCGCCGGCCGCCGGGTGCGAGACGCCCGGCGGAAGGTCCGCCAGTGTCATCCGGCGGCCCACCGCGATCGCCACGGCGAGCAGCCCGGCACCCAGGGCCGTGCCGAGCCCGGTCGCGAGCACGGCGCGGCGGCGCGATACGGACAGGAGGATGCCGGACAGGGCGAAGCAGGCCGAGGCGAGGGGAAGCCAGAAACCGGCGACTTCGAGCACGTGGAACCCCTTCCGGAACTTCGTCAGGTCCTTCGACTGCAGCAGGGTGATCTCCGTGTGCGAGATCGGGATGCGGCCCGCGAACGGGACGTGCTCGTCGACGAGTTGCCGTTTCATCCGCTCGGTGGCGGGGGCCAGGTCGAGGG
The DNA here is from genome assembly GCF_042896945.1 of Streptomyces sp. NPDC001222. Taxonomy (NCBI): domain Bacteria; kingdom Bacillati; phylum Actinomycetota; class Actinomycetes; order Kitasatosporales; family Streptomycetaceae; genus Streptomyces; species Streptomyces sp. NPDC001222. The sequence goes on along the minus strand of NZ_JBIAXT010000007.1, from coordinate 56,736 downwards.
TGACGGGATGGTCGTCGTCCTCGCGCAGGGCGCGCATCACTGCGTCATGGGCGCTCAGGTTCGCGGTGTCCCAGGCGGAGCGGAAGGCCTCGGTGCCGGTGAACGAGCGGACCGCGTCATGGACGAAGGCGTGCACGGACCCCTGCAGGGGCGCGCCGACGTGCACCTCGCGCATGATGCCGTCGGTGACGGCGCTGGCGATGGCGTCCTGCACCTCGGCGTCGGAGGCGAGCGGGGCGGTGGTGGCGGCGTAGCGGGCGCTGTCCTCGACGCCGTACTTCGCCCACACGGCGAGGACGCCGAGCGGCACGAGCAGGCACGCGAGGCTGACCAGCACGACGGAGAGAGGGCTCCGGACACGTCGGGACACGTCACCAGCGAACCGTGTCTGCGCGCTCCTTGCGAGTGATATGCCTGCAAATGGGTGGATATTACAATCCGATGGGCGACCGGCGGACGGTCGTGCGCCGTACGGTCCGCGCACTCTCCGGTGGAGGGTTCGCCCGAACGGGTGTTATCTGGTGGGTGGGGAGAGGAACGGACGGCAACCGACCGGGGAGAAGCCTGTGCGTCGGCCCGCCGTCTCCTCTCCTGTTCACAGGGCTCCTCGACCGGCGCCCGGGAGTGGATATCGCTCCGGGTGACGGGTGAGTGAGGGAGACGCATGAGGCCCCGGCGCCCGGCGGGGCCACCACACACCGGGGTCTCGTGCGCCTGATGGAGCGGTACACGGGGTCTCGTGCGCCTGATGGAGCGGTACACGGGGTCTCGTGCGCCTGATGGAGCGGCGTCCGTGCGCGGGCGGACGGGAACCGGTGGGCCGGAGGCCGGTCGGCCCCCGGCTCACCGGGCGGGAGGCGCAGCCGTGGTCGTCAGCGGACTTTGTGGCCCGTCGCGTCCTCGTGCGTGTAGTAGCGGTAGAAGTTGAACGCGAAGAAGGCCACGGCGACCGCCAGCGAGAGGCCCGTCGCGAGCAGCACGCTCTGGCCGGTCTGGCTGTACAGGAAGCCGAACGCGATGCCGGCGAACGCCGCCCACAGCACCGCGTGCAGTTCGCGCCGCAGCCGGCGCGCCATCGTGAACAGCCCCGCGCACAGCACCGCGAACACGATCGCGCACACGAAGCCGAACAGGATGTTCCAGCCGGTGATGGGCCCGGCGGCCCGGCGGTTGGCGGCGGCCCAGTAGCCGTAGAGGAGCCCGAGGACGACGGGCACCGCCACCCGTCCCGTCAGATGGACGCGGTGGTCGAAGATGTCCGGCGGCCGGTACCGCGTGACCGGCCCGCGGGGTGCGGTGACAGGTGTGCGCGAGGCCCCGGACGCGGGTGTCGCGTGAGTCATGGGAGCACTCCTTCCTCCAGGTGTCTCCTCGTGTCCCCTCGCCCCCGTACTCCAGGGCACACCTGGCCCGCGCGCCGGGCAAGTCGGGATGCGCGGGCCTCCGGGCCGTGTTTCGCTGGGGCTCATGAGGATCGTGCTGTTCGGCGCCACGGGCATGGTGGGCCGCCGGATCGCCGCGGAGGTGACGCAGCGCGGGCACCGGGTCATGGCCGTGAGCCGCTCCGGCCAGTCGCCCGTGCCGGGCGTGACCGCCGCGGCGGCGGACGCCTCGGACCCGTCGAAGGTGACGTTCCTGGTGGGCGCGGCGGACGCGGTGGCCAGCGCGTGCGCACCGCCGCGGGACGGTTCGGATCCCGTGGAACCGTTCCTCGCGGTGAACCGCGCCCTGGTGCGGGGCCTGCGGGAGGCCGGGGTGCGGCGGTTGGTCGTGGTCGGCGGCGCGGGCAGTCTGGAGGTGGCCCCCGGCGAGGAACTCTGCGACCAGCCCGACTTCCCCGAGGCGGTCCGGCCCGAGGCGCTCGCCCACCGCGCGGCCCTGGAGTACTTCCGCACCCTCGACGACCTGGACTGGACGTATGTCTCGCCCGCCGCCGAGATCGCGCCCGGCGACCGTACGGGCCGTTTCCGGGTGGACGGCGACCAGCTGCTCACCGACGAGCAGGGCGTGAGCCGGATCAGCGCCGAGGACTACGCGGTCGCGTTCGTCGACGAACTGGAGCAGGGCGCGCACCCGCGTGCCCGCATCTCGGTCGCGTACTGACCGGGCGGAAGGGCGGTGCCGGTGCCCCCCAGGCGACCATCCCGCGACGGTACGCCGGCCTCCGGGGACGGTCCGTCGCCCCCGCAGGGGAATCCCGGGGGCTCGCTCCCGGACGTCTCCGCCCCCGCCGGCTCGATCGGACTCCTCCGTGCGCGGCTGCCGCGGTCCTCGGGGGCCGACCCCCTGGCGCACGGTCGGTCGCAACTGCTGCGCGTGCGCGGGCGCACCGTCGCCTGGATTCCGCCGCTCGTCATGCTCGTCGCCATCGCCATGCTCGACTGGTTCACCGCCGGCACCTTCCGCACCATCTCCTGGGTGGTGCTGGTGCCCGGCATCGCGGCCGCGATCTGCGGGCTGTGGGGCACGATCACTGTCGCGGTCCTCGCCGTCGTCACGTACGAACTGGAGGACCGCGCCTGGCCGCACCAGTACCGCACCGGACTGCCCGATTTCATCCTCGTCGTCCTCGGCGGGCTGCTGGCCGTGCTGGCCTGCGCGGTGCGGCTGCGCGGCGAGCGGCGCATGCTGCACATGCAGGACATCGTGGAGACCACCCGGCGCGCGGTGCTGCGCCCGCTGCCGCCCGGCTGGGGCGGCCTGGACCACGCGGCGGTCTACCTCGCCGCCGACAGCCTCGCCCGCGTCGGCGGCGACTTCTACGACATCCAGCCCGGCCCCCGGGGCACCCGGGTGCTGCTCGGTGACGTCCAGGGCAAGGGCCTCGGCGCGGTCGCGGTCGCGGCGGCACTGCTCGGCACCTTCCGCGAGGCGGCCTACCACGAGCCGCTGCTCGGCACGGTCGCCGACCGGCTGGAGGTCCGGATGCGGCGGCACATCCGTTACGGTGCGGCCATCGGCCGGGACGAGGACGACCGCTTCGCGACCGCTGTGCTCTTCGGCTTCCCCCCGGACGACCCCGCGCATGTCGAGTTCATCAACTTCGGGCACGAGCCGGCGTTGGTGGTCACGCCCGGCGGGGTGCGGTCCCTGCCGTCCGGCGGACGGCTGCCGCTGGGCCTCGGCGACCTGGACGGCGGCCGGCCGTCCTGCCCGCTGCGCGTCCCCCTCGCCCCCGGCGAGACGCTGCTGCTGGTCACGGACGGGGTGTCCGAGGCCCGTGACACGACCGGATGCTTCTTCCCGCTGCGCGACCGAGTGGCCCGCGCGGTGGCCGAGGACCCGCGTGCCGCCGAGCCCGGCCGCCTGGTGCGCCTGGTCCGCGACGGCACGCTGCGGCACTGCGGGGGCCGCCTCGACGACGACACGACGATCTTCGCGCTACGGCGACCGCGCACGCCCGGCGGTATGTGAGCCTCCGCTCACCCCCCTGCCGGACAACCCGGGCCATGGACGGGCGATTGTCGTTCCTCCGTCGCAGCTTTGCAGGCGCAGCCGTTACCGTGCTGACGTACGTGATCGATCGGGGAGGGAACGATGCCCGGAACCGTGCTGCTGCTGGCGGCCTCACCCGCGGGCAAGGGGTGCCTGGTGGACGCGGCCTCCGTGCTCCCGGTGCTCGCGGCCGTCGCCCCGCCCGTGCTGTCCGGCACGGACACGGCGAACGTGGTCGAACTCGCCGACCCGCTGGAGCCGCAGGCGGTCCTCACCCGGCTGCGGGCCGCGGCGGCCGTGCCCGGCCCGCTGACGGTGTTCCTCGTCGGTCAGCTCCAGCTCGACCGCCGTGAGCACCTGCCCCATCTGGCGCTCGCCCGGACGACCTCGTCGACCGTGCGCTACACGGCCTTTCCCTGGCACTGGCTCCGGGAGGAGCTGCGGCTGCGGCCGCCCGGGCTGACGACGGTGTTCGCGGATCTGCACGCCGACGCGGAGACCTGGCGGTATCTGCGCACCCGGCCCCTGGACTGCGGCCGGTCCGTTCTTCTCCACGGCCGGGTCGCCCCGCCGCCCCCGCGCCGTGCGCTGGCCGCGCCGACCTACATGAAGGCCGTGGCGACGATCCTGCGCAGCGGCCACCGCCCGGACCCGACGACCCTGCACCACGAGGCCCTCACCCGGTCGCTCGCCGAGACGCGGGCACCGGCGGGCGCGGAACGGGACGTCGTCCTGGGTCCGGTCGTGAACTCCCCGGCCCCGTACGGTTCGTGGCACACCCCGCCTGCGGGGTACACCCCGCACTCCGGCCACCCCGCGCCCGCCACGCCCCCCGAACACCCGACGCAGGCCGCGCACCTCGCGCACCTCGCGTACCCCGAGCTCCCCGCGCAGTCCGCGTCCTCCGCGTCCTCCGCGAACCCCGCGCAGTCCCCGTCCTCCGCGTACCCCGAGCAGTCCGCGGCCCCGGCCCCCGCGCAGTCCCCGCCCCCCGGACAGCCCACCGACATCCCCCGCGGAGCCGGGCTCCCGCCCGCCCCCCGGACGTCCCCGCCCGCCGTCCGGCTCCAGGCCGTCGCCCCGCCCACGACCACCGGTGCGCCTACCGTCCCCCCGCAGGCCGGCGGCCCCGGTGCGCCCGACGCCGCCGTCCTGTCGCTCCCGGTCCCCGTCCCGTCGCACCCGGACCCGGATCCCCACACCGCGCTCGCGGCCGCCGTGCAGGACGGCAGGCACGCGGAGGCGGAGGCGCTCGCCGCGCGGTGGGAGCAGACCGCGCTGCGGGAGCACGGGGCCGGTTCCGATGAGGTGCTGCACTGGATGGAGGTCCGTGCCGACCTCGCGATGCTCGCGGGCGACCCCGGCCGCAGCTGTGAGACCTGGCTCGCGGTCGCCACCGCCCGCCTCTCGGCCGGCCAGAGGCCCGAGGACCCGGCGGTGGAGGCGGCCGTCGACCGCGCCCACCACCAGTGGGGCCGACTGCGCGACACGGGCCGGGCGCGCGAACTGGGCCCGGGACTCGCCGAGTTGCGCAAACGGGTCCCGGGACGCCGCGAAGGAGCCCTGGACCATGTCCATCGGCGCCTTCGCCGACTGGAGGCCGGGCTGCAGACCCAGCCGTGAGAGCACGGGGCACGTCCCCGCCGCTCGCCGGCCCGGCCGAGTCAGGCGACCGGCAGATACGCCAGGGCCCCCGACACCAGCGTGCGGACACCGGGCACGACGGTGGACAGGTCGGGTGCGAAGCGGGGGCTGTGGTTGCTCGGGACCGCCGCGAACTTCTCCATGAGGTCCGCGCCCTCCGCCGCCTCCCAGACGTCCGCCGGGGTGCTCGTCACGAACCAGTACGCGTACGGGATCGCGTCCACCGCCAGACGCGGAAAGTCCTCGCTGCCCATCGCCGGGCCCGGGTCGAAGACCGTGGCCGCGCCGAACACCTCCCCGTGCACGGCGGCCACCCGGCCGTCGGTCGCGGCGTCGTTGACCGTGACGGGGAAGTCGGGGCCGACGGTCACCTCGGGCTCGCGCGGGCAGCCCGCGGCCAGGCACTCGCCCGCCGCGATGCGTCGGATCGCGGCGACCATGCGGTCGCGCACCTCGGCCGACTGTGTGCGCAGATTCAGCGCGATGCGCGCCTCGGACGGAATGATGTTGTGCAGGGTGCCCGCCTCGATCCGGCCCACCGTCAGCACCGCGGAGTCGCGTGCCGCGATCTCCCGGCTGACGACGGTCTGCAGCCGGGTGACGAGATACGCGGCCGTCACCACGGGGTCCACGGTCGACTCCGGGCGGGAGCCGTGGCCGCCCCGGCCGTGCACGACGATGTCGACGTCCGTCGAGGCGGACAGGATCAGACCCGGGCGGTGCGCGTACAACCCGGCCGGACCCGGGGCCGCGTGCTGGGCGAGCAGCACATCGGGGCGCGGGAAACGCTCGTAGAGCCCGTCGGCGAGCATCGCCTGCGCGCCCTCGCCGGTCTCCTCGGCGGGCTGGCCCATGACCAGCAGCGTGCCCGACCACGCGTCACGCCCGGCGGCCAGCGCCCCGGCCGCGCCGGCCAGCCAGGTGACATGCAGATCGTGCCCGCAGGCGTGCATCACGCCGGGTGCCTCGGAGGCGTAGGGCAGGCCCGTCTCCTCGGCGACCGGCAGCGCGTCCATGTCGGCGCGCAGCAGGACGGTGGGCCCGTCGCCGTTGCGCAGCACCCCGACGACCCCGGTGCCGCCGACGCCCTCGGTGGTCTCGTACCCGGCCGTGCGCAGCCGCTCCGCGAGCAGCCCCGCGGTCCGGTGTTCGTGCCGGGACAGTTCGGGATGGCGGTGCAGATCCCGGTAGCAGTCCTCCAGCTCGGGCACGGGGAGGTCGGCGGTGAGGTCCAGCGCGGTGCGTGCGGCGGGAGTAGTCACGGAGCTCAGGGTATGCGGCGGGCGGGCCGGGCGCCGACGGGCGGCCCGGACCTGGCCTACCGGACGGGTCCCTCCTGCTGCGGGGCGCTGTGCCGGACGTGCCGGGCCGGCTCCGGCTGCGCGGCCCGTGCCGGGCCCGCGTTGGCCGCGGTGACCAGGGCGGCCACGGCGACGACGGCCGCGCCGAATCCTCTGACATGGCGTGCGCGTATGCGTCCGCGGAGTACGGAAGGGCGTCCGTGGAGCACGGAGGAGTGTCCGGGCACGGCAACCGACCTCGCAATGACAGCGGCGGATTAAGCACGTTTAACGTGCATCACAACCTAGGGGGTCGGAGGGGCCGACGGAAGTGCCCGGCTGTTGACGGGAAGTCAGAAAAAGGGCCGCCTCAACTGCGCTTACTGGCATGATTGATCGCATGGTGAAGCGGGACGACCCGGAGACCATCGGTCGCAGGGTGCAGCGGCTCCGGCGCGAACAGGGAATGACGCAGCGCCAGTTGGCCGAACCCGCTTACACGCCCGCTTACATCTCCACCCTGGAGGCCGGCCGGGTCCGCCCCTCCGACGAGGCGCTGCGGCACATCGCCGAGCGGCTCGGCGTCGCCTACGAGGAACTGGTGACCGGCCGCCCCGCCCATCTCGCCACCTCGCTGCGGCTCCGGCTGACCGACGCCCGGCGCACCCTGGCCACCGGGGAGGCCGAGGTCGCCGCCGAGCAGTACGGCGTGCTGCTGGCCGAGGCCGAGGCGCACGGGCTGGACGCCGAACAGGCCGCCGCGCTGCTCGGGCTCGGCGAGTGCGCGCTGGAGCGGGGCGATCTCGAGACGGGCCGGCGGTACTTCGAGAGGGCCGAGACATCGCTGGCCGGCACACCGCTGCCGAACCGGGTACCGGCACTGCGCGGACGCGCCGTCGCCCACTACCTCGCCGGTGAACTCCGGTACGCCTGCTATCTGCTGGAGTCCACCCTCGACGAGCTGAACCGCTCCGGACTGCACGATCCGGACGCCCTGCTGCTGCTCTACGCGAGCGCCATCGGCCCCTACATGGACATGGGCGCACAGGCCCGGGCGGCCCAGGCCGCCGAGTTCGCGCTGGCGCTCGCGCCGCAGGTGCAGGACCCCGCGCTGGTGGCCCGGATGCACCGGTCGGTCGCCCGCACGCTTCTCGCGGAGGGCCGCGTCGCCGAGGCGGACGCCAGCCTCGCCAAGGCGGCCGAGCTGTACCGGCAGCTGCAGATCCGCACCGAGCTGGCCAACTGCCACTGGATGCGCGGTTATCTCTACGCCCAGAACGGCGAACTGAGGCGAGCGGAAGCCGAGTTGCGCGAGGCGCTCGCCATGCTCGCCGAGCAGCGGGCCGCCCTGTACAGCAGCCAGGTCGCGGTGGAGCTGGCGGACGTGCTGCACCGGCGCGGGAGGTCCGAGGAGGCCGCGGAGCTGCTGCGCGGCGTCCTCGGCGACATCGGCCCCGAGCGGGGTGCCGTGCACTCGGCCGCCGCACACCGCCTGCTCGGCATCATCGCGGAGGACGCCCGCGACACGGAGACCGCGGAGGAGCACTACGTACGGGCGCTCAGCCTGCTGGAGCGGGCGGGCGCGGCGGGCGACCTGGCGGACCTGTGCCGGCTGCTGGGCGATCTGCTGCGGCGCACCGGCCGGGTGGAAGCGGCCCTGGACGCCTACCGCACGGGCCTCGGCCACCGCACCGCCCCGGGCACCACGACCCTGGGCCCGGCCCCGGCGCAGCCGCCGCTCTGAATTCCGCTGCGCACCCGCTCCGACCGCAGCCACCGGGGGGCGCCTCACGGCGTAACGATCGCGAACTCCTGATCCGGCCGCGTCACATACGAGAACAACCGCTTCAGCAGCCCCCGGTCGCCCTGTGTCTCGATGCCCGCGAGGCCGCTGCCCGTGAGCAGGCCCAGCAGTTCGGGTCGGGTCAGGGTGAGGGTCAGGCCCGCGTGCGGCTTCGGTGTGCGGTGCAGCGGCAGGCTGCGGTGCGTGAGGGCGCCGTGTTCCAGATTGAGGCGGTGCCGGCGCTGCTCGTCGATCACGATCAGATCGATGACCAGCCGTGGCTCCTTCGCCGCGCGCGGCCCGTCGATACGGACCGCGATGGCGTCGAGCAGCATGCTCACCGTGAGCGCCGACGTCATGCCGGCCGTGTCGCCGACGATGCGCGCGCTGCCCGCTCCCTCGCGCAGTTCCAGCGCGCCGGTCAGATACATGTTGCGCCAGGGCCCGTTCTCGGCCCCGTGCCCGAGCCGCACGTACACGCCCGCCAGCAGCTCCTTCGCCTCCTCGTCGGCCGGGTCGGCGAAGACGAGGTGGTTGAGCAGGGTCGCGGCGAAGCGCAGGTCACCGGAGTCGGCGTAGCGGCGGGCCGCCGCACGCATCGCCTCCGGGCCGCCCGCGACCTCCACGTACCGCCGGGCGAGGTCGGTCGGCGGATGCTCCCACAGATGCGCGGGGTTGCCGTCGTACCAGCCCAGGTAGCGCTGGCTGACGGCCTTGACGTTGTGGTTCAGGGATCCGTAGTAGCCGCGTGCGTGCCAGGCGCCCTCCAGTGCGGGCGGCAGCCGTAGCTCCTCGGCGATCTCCGCGGCCGTCAGACCGCTGTTGAGCAGCCGCAGCGTCTGGTCGTGCAGATACGCGTACAGGTCCCGCTGCTCGGCCAGCAGCCCGACCACGTTCTCGTGTCCCCAGGTCGGCCAGTGGTGCGAGGCGAAGGCCACGTCGTAGGCGTCCCCGAAGAGGTCGATGGCCTCGTCGAGGTGGCGGGACCACGCGCGGGCGTCGCGCACCGGGGCGCCCCGCGGGGTCAGGATGTTGTGCAGGGTGTGCGTGACGTTCTCGGCCAGGCACAGCGCGCGCCGCTCCGGGAAGAGGAAGTTCATCTCGGCCGGTGCCTCGGTGTCCGGGGTCAGCTGGAACACGATCGGCACCCCGTCGACGGTCTCCCGCTGCCCGGTGTGCGTGATGTCGAGGGTCGGCGGGATCAGGGTGACCGTGCCGGTGGACAGCGTCATGCCGAGGCCCGTGCCGATGTGCCCGTCGGGCGCCTTCGGCAGCCGGGTGCCGTGCATGAAGGCGGCGCGGCGGGCCATCGCGGGCCCCGCGAACACGTTCTCGCTGACCGCGTGTTCCAGGAACCCGACGGGCGCGAGCACCGGTACCCCCGTCTCCTCCTCGAGCGGCAGGACCCCCCGGGCGCCCCCGAAGTGGTCGACGTGGCAGTGGGTGTAGACGAGCCCGGTGACGGGCCGCTGTCCGCGGTGGTGCCGATACAGGGCGAGGGCGGCCGCCGCGCACTCGGCGGAGATCAGCGGATCGACGACGAGCACGCCGTCCCGGCCCTCGACCAGGGTCATGTTGGCCAGGTCGAGCCCGCGCACCTGGTACACGCCCTCGGTGACCTCGTACAGCCCCTGACGCGCGCACAGCTGCGACTGCCGCCACAGGCCGGGATGCGCGGTGTCGGGACAGTCCCCGTCGAGGAAGCCGTACGCGTCCCCGTCCCACACCACCCGCCCGTCCCCGTCCGTGACGACCCCGGGCACCAGGGCGGCGACGAAGCCGCGGTCGGCGTTCTCGAAATCGGTCCGGTCCTCGAAGGGCGGCAGACCGGCACGGGGCGCGGCGTCCATGGGGCCAGCTTCGGCGCGCCGGATGCCGGAGGCCAGCGGTGGGGGACCGTTCGGGGCGGGCGCGCGTCACCTGTCCGCCCCCGTGAGAGCCTGCCCGACCAGCGCCTTCCCGAGGGCCCCCGCGCCGGACGGCAGATGGGCCGGGGCCGGAGGGTGCCCGTCCCGGGCGGGCCGCTCGGCGAACAGGGCCGCCGTCGTGCTCAGCGCGGGGGTGGAGAGCGTCGTCCACAGGGTGCGGGCGCCGGGGCCGGTGCCCGCGCCGCCGGAGAAGCCGCCGGAGAAGCCGGCGGGCGTCGGCTCGGTCACACCCGGCGCCGGGGGGACCGCCGTCGCGTACTCGCCCCTCAGCCGGGCCGCGTAGGCCGGCACGACCGGCCGGGTGTCCGGGTGCGCCGTGTACACCGTGCGCCCGGCGCGGCTGATTCGCTCGACCGTGTACGGGGCCGCGTAGGTGCCCCGCGCCGCCATCGCCGCGTACGCCGAGGCCAGCCGCAGCGGGCTCGGGGCCGCCGTCCTCGGCAGGGAGGCCAGCGGGCCGTCCAGCTTGACTCCCGTGAACGGCGAAAGCGCGGTGCCCGCCTCCACCGCGCCCGAGAGCGCGTCGTTGAACGGCTGGTGCGCGTAGTCCGCGCCGCCGTACAGCACCCGGACCGCCCCGTCGCCGGGCACGATCCCGAGCACCGCGGCGTGCAGCCGGGCTCCCTTCGCCAGACCGGGGACGCCCTCGCCCGCCCGTTGCGCCACCGCGTCCTGCGCGGCCGGGTCGAAGGTGGTGCGCACGGTGTAGCCGTCGCGGGCCAGTTGGTCCACGGTGATACCGAGCCGGTCGGCGGCCTCCCGCTGCGCCACGTCGATCAGGTACTGGCGCTGTCCGTCCGTGTCGCCCGGCGGATAGAAGCGGAACGCCGGGAAGCGGGCCTCGGCACGCTGGCGCGCCGTGAGGGCACCGCTGTCCGCCATCGCGTCCAGCACCCACTCCCAGCGGCGGACCAGCGTCCGCGTCACCTTGGGATCGGAGCCCGCGCGCTCGTAGTAGGAGGGGATGTTGATGACGGACGCCAGCGCCGCGCCCTGACTGACCGTCAGGGCCTGGGCGTCCACACCGAAGTAGTTGCGCGCGGCGGCCTGGATGCCGGCCGCGCCCCGGCCGAAGTACACGGTGTTCAGATAGCCCTCCAGGATCTGGTCCTTGGAGCGGGTGCGGTCCAGCTTGACGGCGATCAGCGCCTCCCGGACCTTGCGGGTCAGCGACTGTTCGGGGCTGAGCAGCGCGTTCTTCACATACTGCTGGGTGATGGTGGAGCCGCCCTGCCGTTCGCCGCCGCTCAGCGTGGAGACCGCGGCGCGCAGGACGGCGCGCGGCGAGACCCCCGAATCCGTACGGAAGGAACGGTTCTCCGCGGCGATGACCGCGTCCTGCACGAGGCGCGGCACCCGGGAGAGCGGCACCTCCTGGCGGTCCACCGGACCGCGCCGGCCCAGATAGCCGCCGTGCTCGTCGACGAAGACCGTGGACTGCATCGCGGTCTCCGGGTGCGGCTCGGGGATGACCGTCCTCTCGTACGCCACCACGAGCGCACCGGCGAGCAGAAGCAGCGGCGCGAGAAGGGCGGCCCCCGCCCGCCGCAGCCGGCGGCCCCGGCCACGGCGGGCGCGCGTCGCCCGGTCGAGCCGCCGCCGGTGCCGGGCGGAGATCCGGCCGGCCCCCGTTCCCGACCTCGTGCGGGCGGCCAGGGATCGCAGGCGCGCCGCCGCGCGGCGGACCGCCGTCACCGGAGGAAGTCCGTCTGTGCGATGACGACGCTTGCCGCGTCGTACACCGTGACTCTTCGCGCGCCGCCGTCGAACGGGCCCCGGGAGGTGGAGGACGGCTTCAGTGCGGCGTACCAGGCGCCCCACCCGTGGCTGCCCGCGAGGGTGAGGGCTGTGCCCTCGACGTCGCCGTCAGCGGTCTCGATCCGTACGCGTGCCGCCTCGCCCTTGCCGTGGAAGGTGCCGAACACGAGCGCGCCGGTCTTCTCGCCGTACGTCCGCATCTCGACTCCCGCCTGGTCCATCACGATGTTGCCGTCGGTGATGTTCTGGGACTGGACTGGGAGGTCCGGCCGTTTCCAGTACAGCCCGTCCGGGGCCAGCCAGAGTTCGGTGCCCATCCCCACCGCGACCCGCTCGCCGGGCGTCACCACCCGTACCTTCCCGGCGACCACGGACGGCGACGCGGCCGCGCTCGCCGCCGGGGGCGGGACCCGGTCGGCGTCGGAGCCCGTGCCGCGCAGCGCCAGTACGGTCAGCGGCACCAGCAGCAGTCCGCACCCCGCACCGACCACGGCCGCCCGTCGCCTGCGCCGGATCCGCCGGCCCGCGCGCTCGACGGCCGCCAGCGGCGGCCGGGAGGGCGTGATCGCGTACGCGCTCTCGGCCAGCGCCTCGCGCAGCAGCCCGGCGTCGGCGGCCGCCGCGCGCGGCGGGGTCTCGGTCCTGGAGTGGTTCATCGGCGGGCTCCGGATACGGGGCGGGGACGATCGGAGGGTTCGAAGGCAGGGTGCGCGCGCAGGGCCGCGAGGCCGCGCCGGACATGGGTCTTGACCGTGCCGAGGGAGCAGCCGAGCAGCTCGGCGATCTCGGTCTCGCTGAGGTCCTCCCAGTAGCGCAGCACCAGGACGGTCCGCTGCCGGGCGGAGAGCGCGGCCAGCGCCTCCATGACCGCGGCCCGGCGCTCGACCGACTCGTCGGGTCCCGCCTGCGGCTGATGCACCCGCTCGGGCAGGAACGGCATCAGCAGATGGGCGACCCGCCTTCTGCGGATCCGGCTGAGGTTGTTGTTGACGAGGGCGCGCCGCACATAGAAGTCCACGTCGTGGAGCGGAATGCGCCCCGAGCGCGCGAACACCTTGGCCAGGGTCGTCTGCACCAGATCCTCTGCCTCGTGGAAGTCGCCGGTGAGCAGGGACGCGGTGCGCACCAGCCGGGCCCAGGACGCGGCCGCGTACGACGCGAAGTCGCCGCCCCCGACGGCCTCGGGTCTTCCGGCGACCTCGGTCCGTCCGGCGAAGTCCGTGCCACCGGCGAAGTCGGGGCTTCCGGCGGAGGCTGCGGATGTCTCGTACTGCGGCACGGGCGCGATTCCTCTGGATCGGGGATACGTGGGGGGCCGAGGAAGGCCGGTGGGCGGGGGACCGGCCGGGTCCCCCGCCCGGTGATCACGGCTTCAGCCGGGCGTAGACCTTGCCCTTGGTGTCGTAGACGGTGACCTGGGTGACGAAGTCGGGGTCGGACGTCGAGGAGTCGGAGGTGGCGTACCAGGCGCCCCACCGGTGCTCGCCGGCGAGCTGCACCAGCCGGCCGCGCACGGTCCCGGCCTTGGTCTCGACCACGACACGGGACGCGGTGGTCCTGCCGCCGGCGTAGATGCCGGAGAGATAGGCGTGGCCGTTCCCGATCTCGGCCTGCATGCCCACGCTGGGCGTGTTCAGGTCGATGTTGCCGTCGACGACGCTGCGGAACCCGGGCTCGTCCATGAAGGGCGACTTCCAGTACTTGCCCTCAGGGGTGAGCCAGACCTCGAAATCGGGGGCGGCGACGACATGCTCGCCGGGGGCGACGACACGGGGCGGCGGTGCGGTCCTCTTCGCTCCTGCCTTCTTCGCCGTCTTCACCACGGTCTTCAGCGGAACGGTCCTCGTGACCGGGCCGTGCGCCGCCGTCCCCTGCGCGGCGGCGTACGACAGCGCGGGCGTTCCGGCCGCAGCCGCGGTGACGGCCACGACGGCCAGATACTTCGGTATCCGTGTCATGAACGGGAAACTCCTTGCCTGCTACGGACCTTGTGCGGTCCGGACGGGTGCCTACGGTCGGAGAGCTCCTCTCCACCCCTGCAAACTCCCGGCGCTCTCCCCCGGGATGACACCCCGCGGGAATTCCTGATGTGACGGTGCTCCCCACCCGGGCGATGCTCCCTGCTGCGGAGTCGAAGCCCGCCGTGACGGCCTTCCTCGAACCGACCGCCGAGCCGACCGCAGTGTCCGGATGGGGGCTTCGGCCGGTCGGGCGCCGTCGCCGACACGTTCGGCCGACCGGCCGGGGCTGCCCCGGCTGCCGCCATGGGTACGGCCGTCCGGGCGCAGCCCGCGAGCCCCGCGAGCCCCGCGAGCCCCGCGAGCACCGTCAGCGCGCAGACGAGCGCGGCCGTCCGGGCGGACGCACGGCGCCGGTTCCTGGCTCTGGTGGTCACCTGTTCCTCCCTGCGGTGTGTTTCGATGTGCGGCGTACGAGACCTGTACGCACGGGGGGGACAGACGGGTTGCACGGGGCATCCGGGAATTCGGCGACCCCCCGACGGGCCGGGGGCCTTTGCGGGGGAAGGCCATGAGCGGGTACGGGGCGGGGCCATGAACGAGCACGGGGCCGGGGCATGACCGAGGACGTGGCGGGGGCATGACCGAAGAAGAGTTCGACGCTTTCTACGCCGCCGCCTTTCCCCGGCTGACCGGCCAGCTCTACGCGTTCACCGGGGACCACGGCGAGGCGCAGGACGTGGTGCAGGAGGCGTTCGTCCGCGCCTGGGACCGGCGGCGCGAGTTTCTCGCCGAGGGTGCGCCAGAGGCCTGGATACGGACCGTCGCGATGCGACTGGCGGTCAGCCGCTGGCGGCGGGCGCGACGTTGGCTTGAACTGGTGCGCCGCACTCCGCCCCCGGAGCACACGCCGGGCCCCGACCCCGAACGGGCCCTGCTCGTGGGCGCTCTGCGCAAACTGCCCGAGGCGCAGCGGATGGCCCTGGTTCTGCACCATCTGTGCGACCTGAGTGTGGAGCAGGTAGCCTCCGAAACCGGTGCTCCGGTGGGGACGGTCAAGGCCCGGCTGTCCCGTGGGCGAGCGGCGCTGGCACGGGAACTGGCCACCGGCGAGGGGGAGAGGGAGGACGACCGTGTCCGATGACCTCATCACCGGGCTGCGTGAACTGGCCGAGTCCGGGCAGATTCCGCCCCGGGTCTCCGGTGCCGAGGTCCGCCGCCGGGCGGACGTACTCCGCCGCCGCCGTGCGGCCACCGCGGCCGCGGCTGTGTCCGTCGTGACGGCTCTGGGTGTCTCGCTGCTGTTCGGCCTCACCGGCACCGACCGGCAGGAGCGGCCTTCCCCGGCCGCGCCCCCGACCAGCACCCCGAGCACCCGTGCGGAGCCCTCCGCCACGGTGTATCTGGCCAAGCGGGTCCTCCTCGTCGGCGACCGTGCGCTGTCCGTCTCCGCGGGCGCGTTCGGCACGCGTACGCCGACGGGACGGATGACGGTCACCGCCCGGCAGGACATCACGACGCTGTCCGCCGAGGACCTCCGCATCAAGGGCGGTGCCGGCGGCGCTGCCGACGTCAAGATCCCCTGGGTGATCGAGCTGCGCGCGGACGACGGCACGAGCACCTTCATCGGCGCTCTGACCTACGACTTCAAGGCGCCCGGCAACTACGACACGACGGGCGGCTGGATCGGTCTCGGACTCACGGACGCCAAGTGGCTGTACACCCGGTTGCGCGTGGGGGACGTGGTCCTCGTCGAGGACGGCGGGGGCATCCCGGAGCCGACCTCGACCTCCGCGACCGGCCTGTCGCCCGAGCCGACCACCCGCGCGTCCGAGGGGACGGGCGCACGGGTCGTGCCGTCCCCGGAGTCGGGAACGGGCGGCTCCGGCTAGGGGGCGTCCGGCGCCTCAGCGGTCCGCCCGCTCCTCCTCCGTGAGCCGGTTCAGCAGGCCGAGCAGGGTCGTCCGTTCGTCCTCGGACAGCGGCGCGAAGCATTCGGCCAGGACCTCGTCGGCGACCCGGTGTCCCGCCCTCAGGGTCTCCTCCCCGGCCGGTGTGAGGTGGTGCTCGATACGCCGGCCGTGTCCCGGCCGCCGGTCGATCAGGCCCTGGGCCGTCAGCCGCCCGGCGAGCGTGCCGAAGGCCTGCTCGCTCTGGAACGTCGCGGCCGCCAGCGACCGTGCGGTCGCGCCCGGGGTACGGCTGATCGCCCGCAGGGCGTCCCACTGCGCCAGGGTCGTCCCGATGCCGGCGAGCCGGCTGTCGAGGGCCCGGTGCTGACGGTACTGGGCCTGCTTGACGGCTCTGCCGAGGATCTGCGGTTCAGGGGCCATGGAGCCAGACTAACACCGTGACTAAGGTTGCTTATATAAACATGCTTAGTTAGTCTCGGGGCATGACCACATCTCACCCGTACGTCGTGCAGCCCGAAGTGAGCCTCACCCTCGCCGAATCCGGGACCGGACGCACCGTGCTGGTCCTGCACGGTGGCGGAGGCCCGGCCACCGTCACCGGACTCGCGGACCATCTGGCGCGGACCGCGCATGTCATCACCCCCACCCATCCCGGATGGAACGGCACACCGCGTCCCGACTGGTTCACCGGCATCGACGATCTCGCCCTGGCCTATCTCCACCTCCTGCACGACCGGGGGCTGCGCGATGTGCTGGTCGTCGGATCCTCGCTCGGCGGCTGGATCGCCGCCGAGATGGCCGTTCGCGACCAGGCGGGGATCCTCACCGGACTGGTGCTGGTGGATGCCGTCGGCGTCGCGGTCGAGGACGAACCGATCGCGGACTTCTTCGCCCTCGACGCCCGCGGCGTCGCCGAGTACGCCTATCACGACTCGGAGCGCTTCTATGTCGACCCGGCCGAGGTCCCCGCCGCGCAACTCGCCGCCCGCCAGGCCGACATGGCGGCCCTGCGCACCTTCGCGGGCGGCCCGTCCATGCACGACCCGAAGCTGCTGCGCCGCCTGGGACGCGTCCGGATCCCCGTCCTCGCGCTGTGGGGCGAGAGCGACCGCATCGTCACGCCCGCCTACGGGGCGGCCTACGCCGCCGCGTTCGGCGACGGCCGCCTCGTGGTCGTCCCCGAGGCGGGCCATCTGCCCCATATCGAGCGGCCGGAGGCCACGTTCGCCGTGATCGACGCCTTTCTCGGCGAGTGATCGACACCACATGCCCCGCGCGGCGCGGCCGACGGGACCGGGACACAGGCCGCTCCTAGGATCGCGGGCCATGGAAATAGTGGGTCTCTGCGTGCTGGGCGCGCTCCTCCTCACGACCGTCATCGGTGTCGAAGGCAGAATCCGGGGCACCGACCGTCGTGTCGCCCGGATCGAGCAGAAACTCGACCTGATCCTCGACCGGATGGGACTGGACGCGGCCGACGCCGACCTGGACGGGGTCACCGCCCTGGTGCGCGAGGGCAGGCGGATCCAGGCGATCAAGCAGTACCGCGAGGTCACCGGGGCCGGCCTGAAGGAGGCCAAGGAGGCCGTGGAGCGGATGGGTTAGTCGTCCCCGCTCTCGTCCTCCTCTCCCTCGAAGAAGTCCTCGATCTCGTCCACCGCCTCGGCCGCGACCAGTCCGCCCACGACCCCGACGGCCAGCCCCGCCGCACCCGCGGCGACCGCCGTGCCGACACCGGGTCCGGAACGATGCCCGCCGTGACGGCCGTCGTGGTGGCTTCCGTGCCGGCCCCCGTAGTGCCCGCCGTGATGGCTGTCGTGGTGGCCGGTGTACGGAGTGGGGGCGGGGGCCCCGTACATCGCCCCCGGACCGTATGCGGCCCGATGCTCGATCAGTTGGCCGATCCAGCCGTCGACCTCCGCGTACCAGTCGCGGGTGTGGACCTCGTGGTGACCGGCGGTGAAGCGGGTGAGCGCGTCATGGCCGGAGGAGAAGGGGCCGCCGCGCTTGTCGGCCTCGAGGACGATCTCCACGCCCTCGGGGGAGGCCAGGAAGGTCAGCTCGATCTCGTTCACCGCGTGTGCGTACCGCGGGGCGGGGGTGAGCTCGATCTCCTGGTGGAAGGGCAGCTGCTGGCCGGTGCCGCCGATGCGGCCGTACTCCAGATCGGCCGAGCGGAAGCCGAAGCCGAGCTGTCCGAGGGCCTCCAGAATCGCCTCCTGGACCGGCAGCGGGCGCACCGCCAGTTGGTCCAGGTCGCCCTTGTCCCTGGCGCCGGCCACCGCCAGCTCCGTGCGCACACCGAGGACGATGCCCAGCTGCTGTCCGTACAACTCGGTGATCGGGGTCTCAAGGGGCAGGGGCACGCTGAACGGGACGCAGCGCTGCTCCTCCTCGCCGAGGCGGAAGCCGCCGCCCACCGTGAACCGGGCGAAGGTGACCGCTCCCTCGCTCTCGCCCTCCTCGTGCTCGGCCTCCACCCGCGCGACCAACTCGAGCCCGATGTGCTCGATCTCCACGGCCGAACCGCCGCCGCGCAGATGCACCTGCCCGGACAGCGTCCGGCCGGGCAGCGCCGCGCCGCCGTCCAGGACCGTGTCCACCGAGGGGCCTCCCACGCCGATCGCCCCGAGCAGCCGTTTGAACACCATGGCGGTGTCGCTCCTTACCGATCGCCTTCGTCGTCCGTTCCCACCGGCCGGTGCCCGCTCGTGACGTGCGCCGGCTCGATGCCCGTTGAACCGGCCGCAAAGGTAAAGAAGTTCCCAAGCACTCGGAAGGATCCCGGAAGTCACTCGTATGGAGGACGAGTTGCGGATCACCAGGGCCGCGTGCGGCTCTGTCGGCGGCCCCGAGCCTTTACTGCGACTTTCTTGCAAGTAGCTGAATCAAGCAGCAAGGTGGAGATTGCAGTACCCGGAGAAGCAGGGGATTGCAGCACCCGCGAAGAAAGGCCCCACTCCATGCCCCCGTCCTCCTCCCGGATGCGGATGCCCATCACACGGCAGGAGTGGGGCCGGCTCGGCGGGATGGCCGCGTTCGTCCTGGCGCTGCACGTCATCGGCTGGTTCACGCTCGTCGGCATCGTCGCGCCCGAGCACTACAAGGTCGGCGCCGACTACTTCGGCGTCGGTATCGGCGTGACCGCGTACACGCTGGGGATGCGGCACGCCTTCGACGCGGACCACATCGCGGCGATCGACAACACCACCCGGAAGCTGATGGGTGAGGGGAAGCGCCCGCTGTCGGTCGGCTTCTGGTTCTCGCTCGGCCACTCCAGCGTCGTCTTCGTGCTGGCTCTGCTGCTCTCGCTCGGCGTGAAGGCGGTCGCCGGTCCGGTCCGCGACGAACGCTCCGAACTGCACGACGTCACGGGAATCGTCGGCACGACGGTCTCCGGGACCTTCCTCTACCTCATCGCCGCAATCAACTTCGTCATCCTGGCCGGCATCTGGAAGGTCTTCCGGCAGATGCGGTCGGGCGGGTTCGACGAGGCGGCCCTCGAAGAGCAGCTCGACAAGCGCGGCTTCATGAACCGCCTCCTCGGCCGCGTGACGAAGTCGATCAGCAAGCCGTGGCAGATGTATCCGCTGGGCCTGCTCTTCGGGCTCGGCTTCGACACCGCGACGGAGGTCGCGCTCCTCGTCCTGGCCGGTTCGGGTGCGGCCTCCGGGCTGCCCTGGTACGCGATCCTCTGTCTGCCCGTCCTGTTCGCGGCCGGAATGTCGCTGCTCGACACGATCGACGGGTCGTTCATGAACTTCGCGTACGAGTGGGCGTTCTCCAAGCCGGTCAGGAAGGTCTACTACAACCTCACCATCACGGGTCTTTCGGTCGCCGTGGCCCTGCTCATCGGCACGGTCGAGCTGCTCGGCCTGTTCTCCGAGAAGCTCGGGCTGCACGGGGCGTTCTGGGACTGGATCGCCGGCGTCGACCTCAACACCGTCGGCTTCGTGATCGTGGGCCTGTTCTTCGCCACGTGGGCGGTCGCGCTGGTGGTGTGGAAGGTCGGCCGCATCGAGGAGAAGTGGACGGCCGGTCTCGCGCAGCCGGCGGAGCAGAGCGCCGAGTAGGGCGCCGAGTACGGCCCCCGGCCTCCCGGCGGCCCATCGTGCGGACCTTGGGGCGCGGGTGCCTCTCCCCGCTGCCGGGCTCTCGTCAGGGGGCCGGAAGGCTTCATTCCTGATGTGGCCGAAATGTGATGGGCCCCCGAACTCGTAGTGTCTTCAACGAGGTTGACAGTTGATCGGTTGTGATCGACTATGTGCTCGAACTGTGGCTCATGTGACCAGTGAGCCCAGTGTTTCTCTTCGACCACACCTCCCGGCCACGGTCCCGGCGGCCTTGTGCTGCCCGCTGCCCTGGTCCGGGCACAGCCCACGAAGTTGGGGGAACGCATGTCCGTTGCGCGCCGTGTCACCGTACGCCGCCTGCTCGGGACGGGCGCTGCGGCGCTCACTCTCACCGCCGTCACGGGCGCCGCCGCCTGGGCCTCGGACACGCCCGGCGGTGACGGCTGGGACAAGGCCGGCCACGGCTACACGTCCGGCAAGGGCCCGGGCACGGTGACCGAGAACGACCGGTGCCAGTTCTCGCTGGACGGGACCTCTTTCACCGACTCGGTGCGGGTCGACGACCAGAACCTGAAGCCGACCGAGGACGGCAAGGTCCACATCAAGGTACGGGCCGCGGGCGACGCCACGACCTGCACCGCCTCGCTCGCCGCCTACCGGGCGCACGGGGCCACCTTCGGCACCTCCGGCCTCCAGGTCTTCCACGACTTCGACTCCGTGACGGTGAAGCCGGGCGACACCGACACGCTGGACATCTCGGTCCCGGACGCGAGCTGCTTCGCGCAGATCGACCTGTACCGGGGCAAGGTGAAGTTCGACGGCGACTTCAAGGCGAACGACGGCTTCGAGCACGGTGACCTGCCCAAGGGCCCGGACCGCCCGGTCATCAAGGACAAGCTGATCGCGTCCTGGAACGGCGGTGCGCAGGACTGCACGGCCCAGCCGCCGAGCACCCCGCCCGCCTCGACGCCGCCCGCCTCGACGCCGCCCGCCTCGACGCCGCCCGCGTCCGTGCCGGCCACCACCCCGCCCGCGTCGACGCCCGCGACCCCGGCCTCGCCGTCCAGCCCGCCCGCCCAGGAGTCGAGCACGCCCCCCGCGCCGACGCCGAACGGCGGTTCGTCCACCCCGCCCGGCGGCCTCGCGGAGACGGGTGGCGGCAGCGACGCGCTCCCGCTCACGGCGGGCGCCGCGGCCCTCGTCGCGGCCGGCGCGGCCATCGCGGTCGTCACCCGGCGCCGCTCCTCGCGCACCCGCGCATGACGCCTCCGGCGTCCTTGTGACCATCCTCCCTGGGCCCGGCGCTTCTATCCCCCGAGGAGCGCCGGGCCCACCCTTTCGCCCTGCGGACCCCGCCGGCTGAGGCATGAAACGCGAAGGGCCGTCGGCGGGCGCGCTGTGGGGGCGCGCGCTCGCCGACGGCCGTGGCCGGGCGGATCC
Source organism: Streptomyces sp. NPDC001222 (assembly GCF_042896945.1). Taxonomy (NCBI): domain Bacteria; kingdom Bacillati; phylum Actinomycetota; class Actinomycetes; order Kitasatosporales; family Streptomycetaceae; genus Streptomyces; species Streptomyces sp. NPDC001222. The sequence goes on along the minus strand of NZ_JBIAXT010000007.1, from coordinate 35,524 downwards.
TGAGGGTCAGCCCGTCGTGGGCACCGGGGACGGAGCGGTGGACGGCGGCGGCGTGAAGCCCGCGGGCGGGGAGAGGACCACCGTGGGCTCGCCGGGCGCGGGGGCCGGCGGGGTCGTGTCGCTCTTCGGGAGCTTCGGCGGGGTCGTCTCCTGGAACAGGACGTTGTCGAAGTTCACCAGGCCCGTCTGCTCCATCACCGTGATGTGGTCGAGGACCGTGTCGTTCGCCTGATCGGCCAGCTGGCGGACCAGCGTGTTCTGGGTGGTGGCACGGATGTTGGCGATGACCGGGAAGATCTGCCCATGCGTCACCCGCAGGATGTTGGCGAGATCCTCGTCGAACTTCTTGCCCTGGTCCACCGTCAGCGTCTGCACGAACCCCTGCTGCTGCGGGCTCGGCTGGTTGGGCAGCGTGATGCCCAGCGCAGCGGCGACCTTCCGGTCGGCCTCGTCGAGGTTGGCGTGCCCGTTGACCAGATGCGCACCGGCGGTGCGCACGGCCGGGGTGGTGCCTTTCTTCAGGGCCAGTTCACCCGAGGGGAACTCCCACAGACCGGCGGCCCGCACCTTGACGACGAAATCGCGGTCCGCCTCGGTCAGCGGCCCCGAGGAGGTGTTGGCGATGACACGCGAAGGAGCGCTCGACACGGTCTGCACTCCCAGCATCGAGGGATAGACGAGCGCCGTGAGCGTGAGTGTCAGGGCGCCCGCCACGAAGAGGGTTCCGGCCGCGTTCCGCGAAATGCGCATGGCACCTCCTGGTTGTTCGGACGCCCAGAAGTACGCGGGTGGCGGGGCCCGGAACCTTTTCCGCTGGCAAAATCCACGGACAACGCTGTGGGGGTCGTCACACCCGGGCGGGCCCCGCGCCGCCCGGACCTGCGCCCGCGCGCACGGCAGTCCGTGGTCATGGGGCCTGCCCCTGGGGTTCGTGTGCCGGAAGAGGATGCGTGGCGCTGCCGGGGTGCTCCGCTCGGCACCCGCTATGTTCAGTCCGAACATCGGACATTCGGGGTTGCCATGCAGAAGACGGATGCGCTGCCCGCGCAGACCGAGGCCGAGCCGGCCGGCGCGGTCCCCGTGGCGACCGCCGACGCGCCCGGCCGACGGCCGCTGCCCTGGCCGCTGCTGTTCGGACCGGCCGTCCTGGCGGGCCCCGTACTGCTCCTCCTCGGCCGCTCGCTGAACGTGCCCGCCATGCAGGCCTGGCGGACGGTGTGTCTCGCCGTCGTCGTCCAGGCGCTGCCCTTCCTGCTGCTCGGCACCGCACTGTCCGGCGCGATCAACGCGTTCGTGCCGGCCCGGGTGTTCGGCAAGGTGCTGCCCCGTCGGCCCGTGCTCGCGGTGCCGGTCGCCGGTGTGGCCGGTGTCGTCCTGCCCGGCTGTGAGTGCGCGTCGGTGCCGGTCGCGAACAGCCTGATCCGCCGTGGGGTGACTCCGGCCGCCGCCTTCGCGTTCCTGCTCTCGGCCCCCGCCATCAACCCGGTGGTGCTGACGGCGACCGCGGTCGCCTTCCCCGGCAACCCCGCCATGGTGCTGGCCCGGCTGCTCGCCTCGCTCGCCACCGCCGCCGTGATGGGCTGGCTCTGGCTCTGGCTGGGCCGCGAGGAGTGGCTGCGGCCCGCCGCGCGGCACACCGGACACCAGCCGGGGCACAGCCGTTGGACGGAGTTCCGGCTCGGCTTCCAGCACGACTTCCTGCACGCGGGCGGGTTCCTGGTGGTCGGCGCCATGGCGGCGGCCACCTTCAACGTGGCCGTCCCGCGTTCCGTGCTCGACACCTTCTCCGGATCCCCCTGGCTGTCGGTGCTCTTCCTGGCCGGGCTCGCGGTCGTCCTCGCGGTGTGCTCCGAGGCCGACGCGTTCGTGGCGGCGTCGCTGAGCGGGTTCTCGCCGGTCGCACGGCTGGCGTTCATGGTGGTCGGGCCGATGGTCGACCTCAAGCTGATCGCCCTTCAGGCGGGCACGTTCGGCCGGGACTTCGCGGCCCGGTTCTCCACCGCGACGACCGTGGTCGCCATCCTGTGCAGCTCGTTGATCGGAGCGGCTCTGCTGTGAAGCGTCCCGTCCAGGTGACCCTGCTCGTCCTCAGCGGCCTCGGCCTGCTGCACGCCTCACTCTTCACCGACCTGTGCCTCAGGTATGTGAAGGAGGGGCTGCGGCCGCTGCTGATCGCGTCGGGGGTGCTGCTGCTGGTGCTGGGGGTGGTCGACGCCCTGTCGGGCCGGAGCCGGTCCCGCTCGGGCCACGGCGAACCCGCCGGACGGCCGGGGGACGCCCACAGCGACCACGGCGACCACGATCGCGGCCACAGCCACGGCCACGACCACTCCGGCACCCCCCGGATCGCCTGGCTGCTGTTCCTGCCCGCGCTGAGCCTGCTCTTCTTCGCCCCGCCCGCCCTCGGCGCGTACACCGCCACCCGAGAGGCGCCCAAGGCGGTCAAGGAGCAGGAGCACTTCGATCCGCTGCCCCGGACCTCGCCGCTGCCGATGACCCTCACGGACTTCACCACCCGGGTGCAGCAGGACCGGGGACAGGCCATCAAGGGGCGCAGCGTGCAGATGTCCGGTTTCGTCACGCCCGACAAGCGGGGTGGCGGCTGGTACCTGACCCGGATCATCATCTCGTGCTGTGCCGCGGACGCCCAGTCCGTGAAGGTGCGGATGTACGGGAAGCCGGCCCTGGCAGCCAACACCTGGGTGGCCGTCACGGGTACCTGGCACTCGGGCGGAACCCTGGGCACGAGTTCCGCGCCCGTCGCGCTCGACGCCCGTACCGTCGAGCGGATCGCCCGGCCGGTGAACGGGTACACGGACGATCTGCCGCTTCTGCCCTCGCGCTGACCTTCCGCCTCGCGCCCGGCCGTACGGGAGGGTGAACCACCGCCCAAGCCCGGCCCATGGCTCTCCCATGCCCGGTCACGCGTGGACAAACGTTCAACCAAGGGTCTCCCGGTCCCGCAAAGGGGTCTACCCGCATAGAGCAGCCGGTGCTGTCATGCTCACGACCGCCCGGTACTCCGCCGGGCACCACACCGGGAGACCCCATGTCCCGAATATCCCGCCCCCTGGTCACCACCCTGTCCACCCTGGCCCTCGCCGCGGCGGGCCTCGGCGTCACCGCCGGCACCGCGCACGCGCAGTCGTGCAGCCAGGCCTACCTCCCCCTCCCCGACCCGGCCTGCCAGCCCGGCGCCCTCAACCCGGACGTCACCCAGTCCACCATCGGGTCGACGATCTGTGTCTCCGGCTGGACCGCGACCGTACGGCCGTCCAGCTCGTACACCACCGCCCTGAAGAAGAAGCAGATCGTCGAGTACGGCTACTCCGACACCAGCACCTCGGACTACGAGGAAGACCACTTCGTACCGCTCGAACTCGGCGGTGCGCCCAGGAGCGAGCTGAACCTGTGGCCCGAGCCGCACTACGGCGACGAGACCTCGGCGGACAAGGACGTCGTCGAGAACAAGCTCAAGAAGGCCGTGTGCGCGGGGGAGGTCAACCTGTCGGACGCCCAGGACGCGATCATCACGGACTGGACGACGGCGCTCTCCAGCCTCGGCCTCGGCTGACCCCGGCCCTTCGGCCGCTCAGGCCATCCAGAAGAAGACGGCCGTCATGCGCTTGTCCGCCAGCTCGCTTCCGCAGTAACCGGTGGCGCTGTGCATGATGTTGGCCTTGTAGAGGAGCAGTCGGTTGTAGCGCTGCGGCACGCGCACGTCCTCGGTGAACGCGTCCGGTGAGACATAGCGCGTGCCCAGCGCCTCGACCAGGTTGGTGTGCGGCGCCTGCACCATGTTGCCGCCGAGGACACCGCCCGGCAGGTGCTGGCGGTAGAAGCTCGTGCCGCAGTCCTTGGGGATGTCCGGGCTGAGATAGAGCACCGCGGCGTAGCGGCACAGCGCCCGTGAGTCGGTGTGCGGACGGGGCTCGCCCTCGTCCTTGCCGACGACCTGGATGCAGTTGTGGTTGAGGGTGCCCCCGCCGGGCGCGGTCTGCAGCCACAGCTTCTGCGCGCCGGTCTCCTTGCGCACGAGCCGTTCCACGTGGGCGAGTTCGTCCGGTTCGAGTCCGGGCATGGTCCGCAGCCCCGGCCAGCTCTCCTGGGTGTACGGATACCCCTTGGTCCAGTCGTCCTCGCCCTTGGCGAGGCACCGGGCCCGCACCTCGTCCACGTTCGGCAGGACGTCGTCGAGGACCCAGTAGTCACGGCCGCGGGTGGGCTTGCGGTACGGGAGTACGGGCAGGCGTGGGGGCTGTGGGGGCATGCGGGTGAACCTACAGTCCGGGCCTGTCGCCGTTTCTCTTCGGTTGGTCAATGTTCCGTCAACACAACCCCCTTGGCGGGCAAGGTGGTTGAGTCGGCAGAACACGGTCAGGGGGACGGCGGCGCCGGGCTCGACTGCGTCTGGTCCGGGGTCTCCGCGGAGCTGTTGTCCGGCGAGAACACCGCCATGCTCACGAACATCGCCGTGAGGAAGAGTGCCGCCGCGGCGATCAGGCCCACGGCGCGCGGCCGCTGCACGACGAACGTACGCAGCGCGGGCTGTGCGCGTCGGCCGCCGGACGACTGGCGGTCGCGGCGCCCCGAAGCGGCCGGGCGCTCGCGGCGGCCTCCCGTGGTGGGGCGTTCCCGCTGAGCGGTGGTGGCGGGGCGGTCCCGGTGACTGCCCGGCTGCGGGCGCTGGCGATGGGCCGCCCGATGGCCGGGGGCCGGGGCGGCGGAGGGGAGTTTGTACGTCGTCGCCGGGCCGGAGTCCGTACGGGGGAGCGCCGGCGGCTCCATGGCGGGCGCCGCGGTGTGGCGCTGCTGCGGGGCGATGACGGGGAGCGGTTCGGGGCGGCCCTGCCAGGCGCCGGTGCCGAACCAGTCGGCGGCCTGCTGGGCGGTCGGCCGGTCCTCGGGCCGCTTGGCGAGCAGGCTCAGCAGATAGTTCTCGAAGGCGGGCGGCAGCGAGACGCCCAACTGGTGGAGCGGCACGGGAGCGCTGTCGAGATGCTGGTGGAGGATCGCGATCGGGGTGTCGGCCTGGAACGGCGGCTTGCCGGTGAGGAGTTGGTAGAGCACACAGCCCAGCGAGTAGACGTCGCTGGGGGGTCCCGCGGGCTTGCCGAGGGCGCGCTCCGGCGCGATGTACAGGCTGGTGCCGACGATCTGCCCGGTCGCGGTGAGCGCGGCCGAGGGGTCGTCCATGAAGCGGGCGATGCCGAAGTCGCCGATCTTGAGGCTGCCGTCCGCGTCGAGCAGCAGGTTGCCGGGCTTGATGTCCCGGTGCACGATGCCCTGTTGGTGCGCCACGGCGAGCCCGGCCGCGGCCTGCGCGGCGATGCGGGCGACGCGCTCCGCGGGCAGCGGACCGTCGTCGGCGAGCACCCGGGAGAGACTGTCGCCGTCCACGAACTCCATCACCAGGAACAGCCGGCCGTCGTGCTCGCCGAAGTCGAGGACGCCGACCACATGGGGGTGGTGCAGCCGCCCCGCGGTCTGGGCCTCCAGCCGGAAGCGGGAGTCGGCGGTGGGGTCGGAGTTCTGGGCCAGCAGGACCTTGACGGCGACCGGCCGGCCGAGCATCTGGTCGTACGCCCGCCAGACCTCCCCCATCGCGCCACGTCCGATGGTCGTGTTCAGCTCGTACCGGCCCGCGATCAGCACCTGTTGTTACATCCTCATGCCGTGAGACGAATGCCGTGAGACCGCTCGACCGCCGTCGGCCATGACTCCGCGGAACGGGTGATGGTGGGGGGCCGGAGCGGATCACAGCCTAACGGCACGCTCCCCGTTTTGATCACGGTCTCCCCCCTGTGATGACCGAGTGGTGACGAACCTGTCGCACAATCCCCGCGTGTCCGACACTCCCGGCGCGGCGGCGCCCGGCTCCGCCGGACACTCGCCGACGGGCGGCGACCCGACGCGAACGGGCCATTCGGCGCCGTGCTCCCATGCCCCTGACCGGTGGAGGACGGTCCGACATCGGCCAAGTTCGTAAGTCAGTCGATTGACTTGATTTCTGGGAAGGGGTGGCCTGACAGCAGGAACCGCACCCCGGAAGCAGGAGGTCGTCATGAGTGACGGACGCGTCGAGCGGACCGAGCCGCTGCCTTATCCCTTCGCCGCCCCGACGGCCCTTCAGGTGCCGCCGGAGTGGTCCGAGTTGCGGCAGACCTGCCCGATCGCGCGGGTGACGCTGCCCAGCGGCGACGAGGCGTCGCTGCTCACCCGGTACGAGGACGTCCGCAGCGTGCTCGCCGACCCGCGCTTCTCCCGCGAGCTGAGCGCGCCCGGAGCGGCCCGGATCACCGACACCGAGTCGGGGGGACTGTTCAACAGCCCGGTGTCGCGGACGCTTGCCGCCGAGGGGCACGAGCGATGGCGCCGGATGGTCGGCAAGTGGTTCACGGCCAAGCGCATGTCCGAGCTGCGGCCCGGGATCGAGGCCCGGACGGAGCAGCTCGTCGACGAGATGCTGGAGCACGGCCGGCCGGCCGACCTCGTCACCCATGTGGCCTTCCCCCTGCCGGTGTGGGTGATCTGCGACATGCTCGGCGTCCCGGAGAGCGACCGCGAGGCGTTCGCGCACTGGTCCGACGTCAGCCTCAGCCTCACCCGGTTCGACGAGGCCGAGATCGACACCGCGCAGGCCGAGTTCACCGCCTACCTCAGCGAGCTGGTCGAGGGCAAGCGCGCACACCCCGGCGACGATCTGCTGAGCCGGCTCATGGACGCTACCGACGCCGAGGGACGGCCGATGTCCGGGGCGGCGCTGGTCGCCACCGCCCAGGCGCTGCTGGTCGCCGGGCACGAGACCACGGCCGGGATGATCGCGAAGATGGTGGCCCTGCTGCTGGCCGACCGCCGCCACTGGGAGCGGCTGCTCGCCGACCGGTCGCTGGTGCGTACGGCCGTGGAGGAGGTGCTGCGCTTCGACCCCAACGGCGGTTTCGGCCTGCCGCGCTTTCTCTCCGAGGACGCCGTGGTCGGGGGCGATGTGGTGCCCTCCGGTACGACCGTGATCTGCAGCATGGCCGCGGCCAACCGGGACGAGAGCGCGTTCGAGGGCGCCGACGAACTGGATCTGGGCCGCAGCCCCAACCCGCACATCGCGTTCGGCGCCGGCGCGCACTCCTGTCTGGGCCAGCCGCTGGCCCGCACCGAACTGCAGAGCGTGCTCGACGTGCTGCTGCGCCGTCTGCCGGACCTGGAACTGGCGGTCGAGCCCGGCGAGCTGCGCAGGGTGGAGGGACTGGTCGTCGGCAGGCTCCAGGAACTTCCGGTGCGGTGGTGAGGCGGACATGAAGATCACGGTTGACGAGGCGAAGTGCTGCGGTGCCGGTCAGTGTGTGCTGCTGGCACCGGACGTGTTCGACCAGCGGGAGGAGGACGGGATCGTCCGGCTCCGCGACGCGGAACCTCCGCCCGGGCAGCACCCGGCCGTACGGGAGGCGGCGAGCGTGTGCCCGGCCGCCGCGATCACACTCACCGGGACGGACTGAGCGCGTCCGCCGGCCGGCCTGCGGCCGGACGCGTGAATTGCGCGTTCCGGCCGCGGGAGGGCAGGCCCGTGACGGCGGGGCCGAAATAGTGTCCCCGCATGACGGAAATCCTCAGCAGGCCCACCATCGGGGAGCTTCAGGAGCGCGCCCACGACGAGGGGCACGACTACGCCAAGGGCTCCCCGCACATCCGGCATCACCGCATCCGTGAGCGGGTGATCTCGGGTCTGCACGCCCTGGTCGGCGAGGTCACCGACCGGAACGGCCGGTGCCGGGTCCTGGAGGTCGGTGCCGGGCACGGGACCTTCACCGACCATCTGGTGGCGGCCGGGGCGAGGGTCGAGGTGACGGAGATGAGCGCCCCCAGCGCGGCGGTTCTCCGGCACCGCTTCCGCAACAACCCGCGCGTCACCGTCACGCACGACCCGGAAGGAGCGGCGCTCCTGCGAGCGGAGCCGCTCGACGCCGTGGTGTGCATCTCCGTGCTGCACCACATCCCCGACTATCTGGGTGTCGTCGAGCACCTCGTCGGCCGTATCGCTCCCGGCGGTGCCTTCTTCAGCGTCCAGGACCCCTTGTGGTACCCGCGCCGGTCGGGTGTCTCGATGCGGCTGGACCGGGGCGCGTATCTGCTGTGGCGGCTCGGCCAGGGAAACCTGCGGCGCGGACTGGCCACCCAGGCGCGCCGACTGCGCGGTCACTACGACGAGACGAACGAGGCCGACATGGCCGAGTACCACGTCGTACGGCAAGGGGTGGACGAGGCGGCCCTCCAGGGGCTCCTGCGACCCGCCTTCCATCAGGTGGAGCTGCGACGCTACTGGTCGACGCAGTCGGATGTGCTCCAGTCGCTCGGGGACCGCTTCGGCCCCGCCACCACGTTCGGCCTCCTCGCCCGCAACCGCCGGGCCTGACCACCGCGCGGACCGACATGCGGGCGAGGGCAGCCGGTCGCGAAGAGGGATGACAGGCGGGGATGACGGGCGGCCTCGCGGTGGTCCGCCGCCCGGTTCATGCGGGTCTTACGCGGACGGGTGAAAGGCGCCGCAGCAAGTCACCTGATCCGATGAACGCCGTTCTTCGGACGGCTCAGGGGCCGGGCGCCGGACCGGAACCGCGCCGAGGCCGGCCACCCGGCGCGGCAGCGCCCCACGGCACGGGCGGGCTACGACGGGGGACGCGACGAGCGCTCCGGCGCCTCGTGCCCCGCGCTCCCGGCTCCGCCACGCGTCCGGGACCGGCCGAGGGACCAGGCGCCCAGAGCCACCACTACGCCCGCTCCGAGCCCGTACACCGGCAGCCACAGGGTCGTGGTGGACGCCAGGCAGTCGGCCACGGCGGTGTGGCTCTGGCTCTGCTGTGCGCGGGCCAGAGCCACGGGGTCGCGTCCGGCGAGGTCGCCGAGCGTGGCCTCCACCCGGAGGCGCTCGTACCTGCCCAGCTCACGGCACTGGGCGCGGGTGCCCGGCATGGGGAACAGCCATGACCAGCGCTGCATCATCGGCGCCAGCATGATCGCGACGCACAGGCCCACGACCACCGCGTAGGCGATCAGGTTCACGGCGTACGCGGAGCGCAGGCCGGGCGCCCACGCCGGCAGGCGGTAGAAGCAGAAGACCAACGCGAGGAGCGTCACGCCGAGGTAGGCGGCGAACCACTGCCAGGAACCCTGGGCGAGTGCGGCAGTCAGCACGGCGGCCAGCGCGATGCCGATGACTCCCGGCTGAGGGGCGGCGCTGTGGGCGTCCGTGCCGAGGTCTTTCCGGGCCTTCCGAAGGCCGAGGTCGTCCACCGTGTCTCCCGCCTGGTCGCGAGGGCACCAGTGTGTGGGCACCGATCGCACCCTCCTCCCGGGACCGGGCCGGACCGCCTGCGAGCCCGCCCGGTTGGCGGCGCCGTCCATGGCACCCGACACAGAAGGAGCCCGGAACCGGCTCGGCACCCGGCGTGATGCCGGGTGCCGAGCGGTTGCGGGCGGTGCCTGTCCGGTCACGGGGCGGCCTGATGGTCACCCCGCCCGGTGTCAGGGGATGTGCCGGGCGATTCCGGTCGCCTTGCCCATCACCCACTCCAGAGGTCCGCGCTGGAAGGAGCGCGTCCACAGCGTGGCGAAGGCGGCGACGGCCACGATGAAGCCGAGCAGCACGTGCAGCGCCGGGCCCGGCAGCTCGTCGATGCCCAGGGCCTGGATGGCGACGATGTGGGCCACGTACGCCGTCATCGACATGGTGCCGACCGCGATGACGGGACGGGCCAGACGGCGCAGCCGGGGGAAGGCGTCCACCGCGGAGAGGCACAGCGCCAGGACGGCGATCGCCACGCCCGTGTTGCCGAGGATCGACAGGGTCGTCTCGCTGTGCGGGGAGGCGGCCAGCAGCCAGGCCGGGGTGGTGCCGGTCGGGTAGCCCGCGACGTCGGACCACCAGGCCGACCCCGCCGCGTCGCCCGCCCCGGAGGCCCCGATCGCGTCGAGGGCACCGGGGACGAGGTGCAGCGCCAGCCACGAGCCTCCGTAGCCGACGACCGCGAGACCGGCACCGGTCAGGGCGATCCGGGTACGGACGACCGCCGACGTCAGGTCGAGGCGGGCCACGGCCATACCGGCCAGGACGAACGGGAGCCAGGTCAGGGCCGGGTAGCTGCCGGTCACCAGCAGGGAGACCAGGCCGTCGGGCCGGCCGGCCGCGGTGGGCCCGGTACTGACCAGCGGCCTCAGCACGTAGTCCAGCTGCGGGAACACCAGGGCCGTGCCGACGGCCAGTGCCGCGAGCGGCCCCGCGCTGAGCCGGTACAGCGGCAGCACCAGCAGGAAGTACAGCCCGTAGAAGGCGAGGATCACATCGACCGGGGCGCCCCACATGGTCAGGGCGCTGCCCACGGCCAGCAGGATGACGGCCCGGATGATCACCTTGGCGACGGCCTGCCGGCCGGCCTGCCCGGTCTTGGGCGTACGGCGCCCGGTGATGAGAACGACCGCGAAGCCGGCCAGGAGGGCGAACAGGGCGGAGGACCTGCCGTGCGCCAGCTCCATCAGGAAGCCGGTGACACCACCCTTGGCCGGGTCGGGTCCGACATGGGCCGCGAACATGCCGAAGACAGCCAGACCGCGGGCCAGGTCCACGCCGACCAGGCGGCCCGTCGAGGGCCGCCCGCTCTGCTGTGTTCCGTTCTCCCGTACTCCGGTGGCGCTCTCGGGCACTCGGGCCCGGGGCACGGTGAGGACTGCGTCGTATGTCATGCATTCCAGAGTGGAAAAGTACTGGTCAGCGCGGTACCCGGCAGGAGTCCGCGTGAACCCCGCCGACCGGCGGCAACCGGCCCCCCGACCGGCTGGACCGCGCGTGCGGCACAGCGGCGGGCGGTGGCCGGCTCCGGTCGGTGGGAGACGGATGCCTGGGACGGCGGGGAGGCGGATCCTTGGAGGGGGGCGACGAACCGGAGGGCGGAGCGCACGTGATCCGGGTGGCGGTGGTGGACGACGAGGCACTGGTCCGGTCCGGCTTCAGCCTCATCCTCAACGCGGCGGACGACATCGAGGTGGTCACGACCGCGACCGGAGCGGACGCCCTGGACGCGGTCCGGGAGCACCGGCCGGACGTCGTCCTGCTGGACATCCGCATGCCGGACGTGGACGGCCTCACCGTGCTGCGGGAGCTGCGCGCACTGCCGGACCCTCCTGTCGTGGCCATGCTCACGACCTTCGACGCCGACGAGTACGTCCTGACGGCCCTGCACTCCGGCGCGGCCGGCTTCCTGCTCAAGGACACCGAGCCCGACCAGCTGGCCCAGCTGGTGCGCACGCTGGCGGCCGGCGGCGTGGTGATGTCCCCGCAGGCCTCCCGGACCCTGCTGCACACCCACCCCGGCGCCGAGCCCTCCGCCGTCGACGAGGAGGTGGCCCGGGTCGAGCTGCTGACCGACCGGGAGCGGAACGTGCTCGTCCTGCTGGCCGAGGGGCTGTCCAACGCCGAGATCGGAGCCCGTCTGCACCTGGGCACCGGCACGGTCAAGGACCACGTCAGCGCCATCCTCACCAAACTGCGCGTGGCCGGTCGGGTACAGGCCGCCCTGCTCGCCCAGCGGGCCGGGCTGCTGGACACCGACCGGGAAGGGCGGTGATCGAGATGACCGGTACGGCCGGTGCCGCCGGGACTACCGGGGCCACCGGGGTCACGGGGGCGACCGCCCGGCCCGCAGGGAAGCAGTTCTGGGAACGCGTACCGGCGCCCGTGGTCGACGCGGGTCTGGTCGCCCTCGCCGCGATCGACGCGGGGCTCAACCTCTCGGACGACACGCCGTTCGGGCTGGCCCTCGCCGCCGTCGCCTGCGCCGCCCTCGCCCTGCGCCGGCGTTTTCCGCTGATCGTCTTCCTGCTCACCCTGCCCGCCACCCTGATACAGGACACCCTCGTCGCCCCGCTCGCGGCCCTGTTCACCCTGGCCGTGCGCTACCGGGACCGCCGTCTGCTCGCCGTGTGCGCGACTCTGTCGGCGATCGCCACCGCGATCCCCTGGCCGCCGGGCCCGAGCACATGGCTCGGCCGGACCTGGACCCTGGTCGACTTCGTCTACACCCTGGCGACCGCCGCCGCCCCCGTCCTGCTCGGCCAACTCGTCCAGGCCCACCGCGACTTGTCCCAGCGCCTGACGGAGATCGAGGAGGCGAGGGAGCACGAACGCGTCCTGCACGCGCAGGCCGTCCTCGCCCGCGAGCGCGCCCAGCTGGCCCGCGAGATGCACGACGTCGTCTCCCACCAGGTCAGCCTGATCGCCGTGCAGGCCGGAGCCGTCCAGGTCGCCGCCAAGGACCCGGAGACCCGGGAGGCCGCGCGCTCCATCCGCGCGCTGAGCGTCGGCACGCTCGACGAACTGCGCACCATGGTCACGCTGCTGCGCGCCTCCGGCGGCGACGTCACCGAACTGACCCCGCAGCCCACCCTGGCCGACCTGCAAAAACTGGTGACGTCCAGCGGTATCGAGGCGGAGCTGAAGGGCGAACTCTCGCCCACCGTGGGCACGCCCGCGCAGCGGGCCCTCTACCGCACGGTGCAGGAGGCCCTGACGAACGTCCGCAAGCACGCACCGGGGGCCAAGGCCACGGTCGAGCTGTGGCACGACGGCCCCGAGGTCGGCGTGACGATCAGCAACACCGCGCCGTCCCGTCCGGCCCTCCCTCTCCCGAGCGCGCACCAGGGCCTGGTGGGCCTGAAGGAACGCGCCGACATCCTGCACGGCACCCTCGAGTCCGGCCCGACGGCGGACGGTGGCTTCCGGGTACGGATGCGGATCCCGGCCCACGCGGACTGACCCGGACCGCCCGCGCCCCGTCGCCGGGCACCTCCGAGGCGGCTACAGCGACCTCGTCGTCGGCACCCCTCACGAGAAAAGTCGGCAGCGCCCAGGACGCGGGCTCGGTCACCATCGTGCGGGGATCGAGGACCGGCCTGTCCGGCGGGACGACGGTGAAGAACCCCCAACGACGGCCTCGACCACCTTCACCCCGGCCAGACTGGGCCTGCCGTCCCGCCGGTACACCGAGTTCGGGGCCGGCCTGGCGGGGCGCGGAGGCGGACAGGCCGAACACTATGGTGACGAGCCGCTGTTCTCGCGGAGGTTCGAGGGCCCGGGGCGCACGCTGCCCCGGGCCGGGGTCCGGGACGCGGGGAACGGCCCGGTCAGCCGAGGCACACCACGAGCAGGCACAGGTGTGACGGCGAGGTGGGTTGCGACGACGGGTTCGTCTGCGGGGTGCCCGGGTCCGTCGTGCCGGTGGTCGTGGACGGGGACGGGGACGCGGTCGGCGGCTGCGCGGACGTACCGGTGCTGCCCGTGCTCGTCGAGCCGCCGGAGGCGGGCGCAGCGGTCTGCGGCTGCGCGGCCATGGTCTGGGCGGCCACCGGAGCGGCCGCGGAGTCGGGCCGGGTGTCCGGCCGCGCGGTGCGGGGCGTGGTGACCAGGCCCTGCTGGTGGGGAGTGCCGATGGCGGAGGACTCGGCGGCGGACATGGTGTGCGAGGGCTGGGGCGCCGCCGCGGACCGGTGGGTGCCGGGCGAGGCCGTCTCCGGGAGACTGTCCGCGCCGGTCTGTTCGCCCGCGACGCCCATGCTGCGGTTGTCCGGTGCCGCGGCCGCCTGAGCGCGGTCGGGGGACTGCCGGTCCAGCGCGGTGACGGTCAGACCGCCACCGACGATCGCGACGGCGGTCGCGACCGCGGCGCGCCGCTTGTTCTTCTTCCAGCGGGCCAGCTGGCGGCGCCGGGCCGCCCGTCCCGTCGGAGCGGCGGAGCGAGGGCCGTCCACCTCGTCGGACGGGTCGAGGGACGGGGTGTCCACGTCGTCGGACCGGTCGAAGGGGTGGGCGTCACCGGCGGAAAGATCGCTGTCGTGCCACGTGCCGGACAGGGCGAACTCCCGCGCCTGGGTCCCGGTCATCGCCGCGCCCGTCGTCGGCGTGTAGGCGCGCGTGGTCATGGGGGGAGCGATGTCCGGGGCATAGGCGCCGCACCCCGGACACACCAGGGCGCCATTGAGATGCCGACGGCACGAGGAGCAGTAGTCCATTTGCGGTCTTCCTGAGTCGACTGCGCCTGCGGCCTCGGCCGCGGCCTGGCCGCGTTCGCACACGGGTTCCAGCGGCTAGCCACGCTAACGGGGCTTTCGTAAGACTCTGTGGGTCCCGTGTGGCACTCCTGGGTGGATAATCTGCGCGTTCGTGGGCGCGGTGTGGTCGTCCGCGCGACGCCGGGTGCGGCGGACGGCCCCACCCCGGTCCCGGCACCACCGCCGCATTACGCGCCGGCACCACGGTCTCGGTCACCCGTACCGACGACGGGTCCCGGTCCGGCAAGGCGCTCGGCACGGCGACGGCCGGCGCCGACGGCTCGTCCGACGGCTGCGTGATGGGTGTGTCTGGAGCACCAATCCTCGGGGGCCCGGCACCACGTCGCCTCCGAGAACTGCGGGTTCCCGTACGCCGACGGCTGGTACGGACACCAGCGCTGAAGCTCTTCACGGACAACGGCCGCTACCGCATCCGCGGCCCCTGCACGCCACCGGCGAAGCGCGCGCAGACCGGCAGTGTGTGGAGCTCCTGGACCTACCTCACGGTCCGGCGCGGCAGTCCCTCGTGAGGCCGGAGCCGTCCCTCGCCGCTGGCTGAGGCGTCGTCAGCAGGGGTGCCTGCGACGGCGGGTGTTACCGAACCCGGACACACCGTCGACACAAAACCCTCACGCGAATATGTGTTCGCATGCCATCATTCCGGCGGCAGAAGCGACCCACCGGTGTACACCCGAGCCGTCCTGCCGCATCGGGTGCGCCGGACCGAGGAAGGATGACGCCCCGAATGGGCAGACCCGTTCCCCCGCAATCCCGCCTCCGGGCGCCGCACCGGCTGCTGTGGCCGGTCACCGCGGCCGCCGCCGGAGCCGCGCTCATCGCCGGTGTCGTACAGACCCCGTCCCGGACCGGGCCGGACGCTGCGCCGGTCGCGGCCGTGAGCTGCGCCGACGGTGTGTGGAAGGCCGACTACTACGCCAACACCACCCTCACCGGCACACCGCGTAAGTCACTGTGCGACAAGTCCATCGACGAGAGCTGGGGCAAGGGCCACCCCGCCGGGACATCCCTGCCCGACGACCGCTTCGGCGTGCGCTGGACGATGCGCCGCGACTTCGGTGGTGGCGGCCCCTTCCTGGTGAGGACCGCGGCCCAGGACGGCGTCCGGGTCTGGGTCGACGGCACACGCTATGTCAGCCTGTGGCGCGACTACCCCGCCACCCAGCGCGCGAGCGTCAAGGTGACCGTGCCGCGCGGGACGCACACCGTGCGGGTCGACTATGTGGCCCTCACGGGCTCGGCCAACGTCTCGGTCGGCCTCGCCCCGACCACTCCGGACCGGACCGCCCCGCTGGTTCCCGTCTCCGTGAAGGCGTCGCGCGGTGACGGCAGGGCCACCGTCAGCTGGGCCCGCAACGCCGAGGCGGATCTGGCCGGTTACCGGGTCTACCGCTCCACGAGTACCCCCGTGCCGACCGACACCGCCCACCGGGTCAGCGGCTCCGGTCTGCTGACCGGGACCACGTTCACCTCGACCGGGCTGCACAACGGCACGAAGTACTGGTTCGCCGTCACCGCCGTGGACCGCTCCGGCAACCAGTCCCGCCCCTCGGCGAACGTCTCGGCCGTCCCGGCCGACACCACCCCGCCGCGGGCTCCTGACCAACTGGGCGCCGACGGTTACGGCGACATCGACCTCAACGGCAACGGCGTGCCCGACCCCGCCGACGACCTCGGCGAGAACCACCTGAGCTGGGGCCCGAGCTGGGACGACGACTACAGCACCAGGGACTCCTTCGCGGGGTACCACGTCTACCGCGCCACCGCCCCCGGCGGCCCGTGGACCCGGATCCGGAGCGCCGACGCCCGGGTGGTCCAGGACAACGCCTACGCCGACAAGGACGCCCCGATCGGCATCACCGCGTACTACCGGGTGACCGCCGTCGACACCGCCGGCAACGAGTCCGCCCCGGCCACCACCGAGCCCGGTGAGTACGCCAGGAACATCGCCTCGGCGCTGCGCCCCGACACCGGTCTGTACCCGCCGCAGCAGCCCACCGGGGTCAAGGGCGACCTCAGCGACGGCAACGCCGTGCTGGACTGGGCCGACAACCCGGTCGGCAGCCCCGTGCACGGACTGACCGACGGCTACCAGGTGCAGTCCGCCTCCTCGGCCTCCGGCCCCTGGACCCTGCGCGCCGGCACCGGCGCGCCGCTCACCGTCTCGCAGTTCACCGACACCACCCTGCCCGAGGGCGGCACCCGCTACTACCGGGTGCGCGCCGTCGGCAAGGCGGTCGACGCCGACACCCCGCGCGCCTACTCGGCCTGGACCGATCCGCTCGCCGTCGACCGCCCGGTGCCGCCGGACACCACCCCGCCCACCGCGCCCGCCGCTCCCGAGGTCACCGCGCCCGACGGCGGCACCACGGCCACCCTGACCTGGACCACCGACGGTTGGCCCGGCTACGAGCAGGACTTCGCCGGCTACCAGGTCACCCGCGGCTCGGCCCCCGACGGCCCGTTCACCGACTCAGGCAGCCCGCGCACCCCCCAGTGCGCCGGCGTGCCCGGCACCGAGGAGCAGGTCCGCTGCACCCTGACCGACGGTCCGATCGCCGCCGACGCCACCCCGTACTACCGGGTCGTCGCGGTCGACCAGGCGGGCAACCGTTCCTCGGGCACCGTGGTGCAGCTGAAGCGGCAGGCCCCGCCGGCCCCCAGGCCGTCCAAGCCCACCGGGCTGACCGCCACCCGTGCGGACGGCGGCCTCCTCCTCGACTGGGACGACTCCCCGGCGTCCGAGGTCTATCTCTACTACCTGTACCGGACGACCTACGGCAGCCCGTGCGCGAGCGTCGACACCTTCCACACGGCCACCTCCTACTACCTGGACACCGAGCCCTGGCGCAAGGCCCGTTACTGCCTGACGGTGCGCGGTTTCCAGGGCACCTACAGCGACCCGATCTGGGTCGACGTGTCCGACGAGCCGGGCCCCGGCCCGCAGGCGCCCGGGCAGCCGACCGCGGCAGGCTCCGCCGAAGGCGTCCGGCTGACCTGGTCCGTCAACGACCCGTCGGCGACCCGCTACGAGATCTGGCGTCGCACCGAGACGGACGCCGTGTACATCAAGACCGCCGACATCCCGGCGACGGCCTCCCCGGACTGGACCGACACCGGCGCACCGGCCGGAGTGCCCTCCTGCTACCGGGCGATCGCCGTCGACGCGGCGGGGAACCGCTCGAACTTCTCCGAGGACGACTGCGCGGTGCGCCCGTACCCCGAGGGCACCGCGCGCCCCGACCGGCCCGCGGGGCTGACCGCGCGGCAGGACGGCAGCCAGGCGGTGCTGTCCTGGCAGCCCGTCCCCGGCGCCACCGGCTACCTCGTCTACCGGGACTGGAACGATGCCGCCGACCCCGGCACCCGGATCCAGGACCGGCCCGTGGCGGGCACCACCGTGACCGACACCGCCGCGCCCGCCCCCTCCTCCAACGCCTCGTACGCGGTGGTGGCCGTGAACGCCGACGGAGTGCGCTCCGAGGCAGCCGTGCTCCCGTGGACGGGCGACGGCTACGGCGCCTCCATGACCCTCGCCGCGAGCGGCTCCGCCGAGGGTGTGCAGCTCACCTGGGCGTGGGCCTGCCAGAACGACTGGTGCCCGGCCCCGTCCTCGGTCACGGTCCAGCGCTGGAACCCCGGCACCCAGGTGTGGGACGAGCTGACCTCGACCCTGCCCGGCACGGCGACGTCCTACCTGGACACCACCGCACCGGCCGGGGCCACCTCCTACTACCGGGTCCAGGTCTACGGCCAGGACGGCGACACCCCGGAGCAGATCGGCTACGGAGCCGTCCCCGGCACCCGCCCGGCGGTCCCCGTCGTCGACTGAGAGGTCCGGCACAGACCAGGAAGGACAGCATGAAGGCCCGGGTTCCCGACCCGGGCCTTCGGCGTCTTCGGGGTAACCGGCCGGGAGCGGATCGGCATCGGCCCTTCCTGGCCTGCACGAGCCAGTTCCGGCGGAACGGAACGGACACCGGGTGAAGAGCAGTCGTCGTCACCGGATCGTCGCGCCGGTCCATCTGCGGCGCGGCGAACCGGCCCGGGCCATGGACCTCCACCGCCACGCCCACCGGCCGGCCTCCGCCCCGGGCTACCGCATCGAGCCGGCCCGTGCCCCGCAGGGCATGTCCCGGGCGGCCGAGGCCCTGGGCGACGCCACGGAGGCCGACGCCCACCGCAGGGCGGCCGAGGAACTCTACGACGTGATGGACGTGACGGAGGCGGGCCGCCACATGTGACTGCCCGCCTCCCCGGCGCACGGAGGGGTCACGCAACCGCCCCGTCAGACAGCCGGCGTTCCCCGTGCCCTGCCGAGTCGTTCCCCACGGGAGGGAAGGGGCGGGGGAAGGCGTACCGGCGCCCGCCCCGGCGGGCCCCGTCAGACGGCGGTGGCGTTGACGGTGACCGGGATGTTGCCGCGCGTGGCCCTGGAGTAGGGGCAGATCTGGTGGGCGGCGGCGCCCAGTTCCGTGGCGGTGGCCTGGTCGACACCGCCGAGTTCCAGGTCGAGGACCGCGGCCAGGCCGAACTCTCCGTCGTCCCCGTGCTCAAGGGTGACTTCGGCGGTGATGGCCGTGCTGGTCAGCCGTACCTTGCGCTGCGCGGCCGCCCGGCGTACGGCTCCGAGGAAACAGGCCGCCCATCCCGCGGCGAACAGCTGCTCCGGGTTCGTGGCGTCGCCGGCACCGCCCAGCTCCTTCGGGATGGACAGCGTCGTCTCCAGCAGTCCGTCCGCGGACCGGACGCGGCCGCCGTTACGGCCCTCTCCGTCGACGTGGACGGCGGCGGTGTAGCTGACTGCCATGGCCAGGGTCCCCTCTCGTGCATCAAACACCAGGCCGACAGGGACGCCCTTCTGCGTCACCTGTTCAGGCGGTGACTGAATGCTGGCAGCGGAGATCGTCACCAGTCAAGCGGGTGACGCAAGGCGGCGCTGACTCACATCGAGGGGAGTTCCTGTGCCTGTTTAGGGGTCGGCCGGGATGAACGGAAACCTTGCGTCACTGTCTTGACCGGTGACGCCAGCTCTGCAACAGTCATCCCGTACGCACCTTGGCGACGTATTCACGGAGGGCTCACGTGATCGACAGGCGCACCTTCGGCAGGGCCGTGGGCACGAGCGCGGCGGCCGTTTCGCTGGGCGGAGTGCAGGGGCTCTCGTCCGCCTCCGCCGCCACACCACGCGGGACCGCCGCGCGGGCCGTACCTTCGGCCAGCCCCGGCGCGCACACCTCGTTCCCCCGCCTGAAGCAGATCAGGGCCGGCCTGCTGGACATCGGCTATGCGGAACTGGGCCCCGCCCACGGCCCCGCGGTCATCTGCCTGCACGGCTGGCCGTACGACATCCACAGCTATGCCGACGTCGCCCCGCTGCTGGCCGGGGAGGGCTACCGGGTGATCGTCCCGTATCTGCGCGGCCACGGCACGACACGCTTCCTCTCCGACCGGACGTTCCGCAACGCCCAGCAGTCCGCCATCGCCCTCGACATCGTCGCCCTGATGGACGCCCTGAAGATCGAGAAGGCCGTCCTGGCCGGCTTCGACTGGGGCTCGCGCACCGCCGACATCATCGCCGCGCTGTGTCCCGAGCGCTGCAAGGCCCTCGTGTCGGTGAGCGGCTACCTCGTCACCAGCCTCCAGGCCAACCTGAAGCCCCTGGCCCCCACTGCCGA
Source organism: Streptomyces sp. NPDC001222 (assembly GCF_042896945.1). NCBI lineage: Bacteria > Bacillati > Actinomycetota > Actinomycetes > Kitasatosporales > Streptomycetaceae > Streptomyces > Streptomyces sp. NPDC001222. The sequence continues at coordinate 15,737 of NZ_JBIAXT010000007.1, read as the reverse complement.
ACACGCCTGGTGGTACCAGTACTACTTCGCCACCGAGCGAGGCCGGGCCGCCATGGAGGACAAGACCCTCCGTCACGACCTGACCCGGCTCGTGTGGGACACCGTCTCCCCGACCTGGGACTTCGACGACGCCACCTTCGAGCGCACGGCGGCGGCCTTCGACAATCCCGACTACGCGGCCGTCGTCATCCACAACTACCGCTGGCGGCTGAGCCTCGCCGACGGGGAACGCCGCTACGACGGACTCGAGAAGCGGCTCGCCGCGCGGCCGGTCATCGAGGTGCCCACCATCACCCTCGACCCCGACCGAGACCCCTTCACCGCTCCGGGTGGCGGCAACTCGTACCGGGACCGGTTCGCCGGCGCGTACGAGCACCGGACCCTGGCGGGGATCGGCCACAACGTGCCCCAGGAGGCTCCCACCGCCTTCGCCCGGGCCGTGATCGACGTGGACCACTTCTGAGTCACCCTCTTGACAGGTGACCACCTCAGACGCAGACATCGAAAGGAGTCAGGCCATGGAGAGCCAGAACACGAAGGACGGCGCCGCGGCGGCACGCCGAGCGCGGTTCGGCAGGCTGCCCGAGCGCATCCGCTACGAGGACATGATCGAGGAGAAGGCGGCTACACCCACCGAATCCACGCGATATGCCTACGACCCCGAGGCGTCGTGGATGTCCTTCTCCTGTCTGGCCGCCGACCTGGGCCTCTGAGCCCGAGGCGTCGATCGGCCGCCGCTTCGGCGGGTGACGCGTCTTGCCCAGCACCGCAGTAACCGGCCAGAATGGTGATGTGAACCTCGACCATGTCTTCGTATGCGGAAACCCGGCACTCGACTTCGCCGCGACGCTCCGAGCGCGCCGCTCGGTTCGCTTCGAGATGTTCGCGACGCCGGACCGGCTGAACGCATGGTACGTGGAGTCCGGCCTCGTCGATGCGGTCTCCCCCGGCCGGGAGGCCGACGTCGAGCAGGCCACGACCGTACGGGAAGCCATCTATCAGCTGGTCACGGCCCGTCGGCTCGGGGAGGAGTACGACGGGGCGGCCCTGACCGTGGTGAACAACGCGGCACGCAGGCCGCCCGCCGTACCGCAGCTCACTCCGTCGGGGCGATGGACGCAGGCGACCCCGGAGGAAGCCCTCTCCATGGTGGCGCGCCATGCCGTCGAGCTGCTGAGCGGTCCGGACGTGCCCCTGCTCAAGGAGTGCGACAACCCCGAGTGCACCCGCACGTATATCGACCGCTCGCGGGGCAAGCGCCGGCAGTGGTGCGGGATGGAGTCCTGCGGCAACAAGATCAAGGCGGCCGCGTACCGCGCCCGTAAGAAGACCGCGCCCGCGACGGCCCACTGACCCCCGGCCACGGCGACGGTCTGACGGCCTCAGGCCGTCGCCGACGCACCCTTCGCCGCACGGAGGTGTGCGATCCCCGTGTCGAGCGCCGCCCTGAGGTGGGTCGAGTCGCCCGTGGACATCATGATGGTCACGCCGCCCTGGATGCCCGCCAGCAGCGCGGCGGCCGTCCGCTCCACATCGAGGTCCGGCGACACCAGGCCGTTCTCCTGGAGGGTGCGCATACCGCGGGCGAGCTGCTCCTGCCACTGGCGCATCAGCTCCGTCACGATCGCCCGCGCACCGGGGCCGGACCGTCCGACCTGCAGGAACAGTGATCCCAACGGGCAGTGGTCGCCCTGGAGTTCATAGCGTTCCACCACCACGTCCCGCCACAGGTGCCAGGACTCCCACGAGTCCAGCCGCCCCAGGTGCGGCTGTTGGTCCGCCAGGACGCGGTCCGCCTCGAACCGGGCGACCGCCAGCAGCAGTTCGTCCTTGCCGTCGGGAAAGTAGTGGAAGAGCTGGCTCTTGCTCGTGCCGGTGCGGCTGCGGATGTCGTCGAGTGTCGTGAAGGCGACACCCTGCTCGCGCAGCACCTCGGCCGCCCCCTCGACGATGCGGGCCCGAGTGGCGCGTCCCTTCGCGGTCGGCGCGTCCGACATACGGCCTCCTCTGTCCCTCGACCTCAATGGACCATCGGGTCCATTTTACCGGCCGGAAGGCGCGGGTGACGAGCGAGAGGAGAGTCGACCCAGTCTGGACTTGCCGGTCCAAAATCCCCGACGCACAGTGGTCCGCACACCAAGACATCCGCACACCACGAGCCGTACGAGACGGGAGAGACGCGTCATGAGTGCACGACTGCGGAACAAGACGGCGCTGGTCACGGGGTCGACCAGCAATATCGGGCAGGCGATCGCCGAAGCGTTCGCCGCCGAGGGGGCCCACGTCATCGTGTCCGGGCGCAATCGGGAACGCGGGACACAGGTCGTCGAGGGGATCCGGGCGGCCGGCGGCCGGGCCGACTTCCTGGTGGCGGACCTCGACGGCAGCAAGGAGGCCTCCCAGGACCTGGCCGACCGGGCCCGGGAAACCCTGGGCGGGCGCATCGACATCCTGGTGAACAACGCCGGCATCTATCCGGCCCCCGGCACCGTCGACACCGACGAGAAGACGTTCGACGAGGTCTACGGCGTGAACGTCAAGGCGCCGTTCTTCCTCACCGCCGCCGTCGTCCCGGCCATGACGGAGGCCGGTGGTGGGGTGATCGTCAACCTCGGTTCGTGGATCGCGCGCCTGGCAGTCCCCCTCGGTGCGCTCTACAGCTCCACCAAGGGCGCCATGGAGACGCTCACCCGGGCATGGGCCGCGGAGTTCGGCCCGATGGGCGTACGGGTGAACGCCGTCTCCCCGGGCGTGATCCTGCCCCCGTCCCCGGCGGGCGGCGAGCCCCGTCCGGGCGAGATCATGATGAAGGGCACCCCGGCCGGTGACGTCGGCACACCGGACGCCATCGCACCCGCCGTGGTCTGGCTGGCCAGCGACGAAGCGGCCTTCGTCCACGGCACCGTGGTGGACGTGGACGGCGGCAGGACAGGGGTCGCCGTCATCGCCGCGTAGCGAGCGAATCGGGATCCGGCCCCTGTCTGCCGTGCGCGGGGACGGCCGCCACCCGAGCCCACGCGCTGTCGCGGTGGGCTCGGGCACGGCCGATGCGCGGCCGGTCCGCGGTCACGATCCGCTGTTCGCCTGCACGGTGAACGAGTAGTAGTAAGGCGCCGTCCGAAGGCCGGAGCGGGTCGTCGCGTAGACCGTCAGGTCGACGGGGCCGTCCGAGGTGGGGGTCCAGTCGACCCTCGCGGTGTGGTGGGCGCCCGCGGCGACCGTGACCTCCGGCTCCCCGTTGAAGGAGTACGTGTAGCTCACGACCCCCTTCGCCTTCGGTGTGAAGGTGAAGGCGCCCGGGACGCCCACACCGCCACCCGAACCGTTCTCGGGGTAGACGTCCGAGGCGACGGTGGGAGTGGTGTCGTAGCCGGTGGACCACGATCCCGCGTCGCTCACCCAGCCGTTCGCGCTCTTGCTGGTCACCGAGAGGGACTCGCCGTAGAGGCCGTCCAGCGTGAGCTTCACCTTCGCCGTGCCGTCCGCCGCCGCCTCGACGTCCACGGTCTTGTCGCCGTCGGGGCTGCCCACGGTGTGCACGGAGTAGCTGAGGACCGGGCTCGTCGACTGAAGCGCGGCGTTGGGCCGGAACGTGAACGTGGCCGGCTTGCCGAACTCGGGCGACGGGACGTCCGAGGTGACGGTGGGTGCCGTGGAGCTGACCAGAAAGCTGTAGCTGGTGATCGCCGACACGTTGTAGGCCCGGTCCAGGCTTCGCACCCACAGGGTCATCGGCCCGGAGCCCGTCGGCGGTACCAGGCTGAGGGTGGCCGAACCGCCCGGGGCGTCGGCGCGCGTGAAGTAACTCGGGTCCGTGTACGGATCCACAGGCTGGGGAATGCCGTGGTCGCCGATGGACGTGCCGATGACCGGGAGGTCCGGCTGCCAGGAGTACTCGAACCCGGTGACATCGCCGACGCCGTTGGCGTTCAGCGTGAACCTGACCGGCTCGCCGCCCGGGTTCCACGTGTCCGGCGGGTAGTTCGGCGAGGAGACGGTGGGCGCGTTCGCCGGGTGGGTGTTGTCGATCGCGACGTAACAGGGGGCCGACCAGTCCGAGGCCGCACCCCCGGCCACCGTCTGTGCCCGCCAGGCGTAGGTCTGCCCGTCGGTGAGCGCGTCGGAGGGCAGTTGTCCCGGTGCCTCGAAGCCGGGTGCGGCGTGGTCACGGGTGACCGTCGTGATCTGCGTCGGGTCGGTGACCGGCCAGACCTGGTACTGCACGCTGACCGATGAGTTGTCGGTGGTGTCGGTGGTGGCGGGGACGCCCTCGACGACCAGGCCGGTGCCGGCCCGGACGAAGGTGGGCCGGTCCGCGTCGGTCGAGCAGCTCCGGTTGCCGTTGAACAACTGAGTGGGTGTGGTGGGCGTCCCGCCGGCCGCGCTCGCGGGCGACGCGACGGCCAGTGCGAGGCCGAGGGTTCCCAGGGAAGCGAGGACGGCACGCGGGCGCGCGCCGAAGGGCATGGTCAAGTGGTCCCTCCCGTTCGGATGCCCGCAGCGGGTGCTGATGCGCACTGGTGTGCGGGCGGCGAGGGGATCGTATGGGGGCGGCGCAGGTCCACGCATGAGAATTAAGGGAGTTGAGGGAACCGGGCGGCCGGGCCGACCGGACAGGAGGCGGCGCGGGTGCGTGCGGGCGTCACGACCGGGCGGCGTACGCCGCCCGGCGGGGCACTAGGATCCGGCCCATGGCGCTGACCATGAACGACGTGGACCGGTTCGAGGCCTCCAGGTCCCGCCTGGAGGCCATCGCCTACCGCCTGCTCGGCTCCGCGAGTGAGGCCGAGGACGCCGTACAGGAGACGTTCCTGCGCTGGCAGGCCGCCGACGTCGACCGCATCGAGGTCCCCGAGGCCTGGCTGACGAAGGTGCTCACCAACCTGTGCCTCAACCAGCTCACCTCGGCCCGCGCGCGGCGCGAGACCTATGTGGGCCAATGGCTGCCCGAGCCGCTGCTCGCCGGAGACCCGATGCTCGGCCCGGCCGACACCGCCGAACAGCGCGAATCCGTCTCGTACGCGGTCCTCGCCCTGCTGGAGCGACTGTCCCCGGGCGAGCGGGCGGTGTACGTGCTGCGGGAGGCCTTCGCCTATCCGCACCGGGAGATCGCCGAGATCCTCGACCTCACCGAGGCCGCCAGCCAGCAGATCTTCCACCGTGCCAAGAAGCATGTCGCGGACGGCAAGGCCCGCACCGAGATCGACGAGGCCGCCGCCCGGCGGATCATCCACGAGTTCCTGGCGGCCGCCACCACCGGCCGGACCGAACCGCTCGTACGGCTCCTCACCCAGGACGCCGTCTCGATCGGCGACGGCGGTGGAAAGATCCCGGCCCGTGCCAAGGCGTTCGAGGGCGCCCTCGCGGTCGCGAAGTTCATGCGGGGCCTGTTCAAGCCCAGCAAGGCCAAGAGCGCCCTGGTCGGCGGCTCACCCGAGCTCTACGCCACGACCGCCAACGGCGGCCCCGCCGTGGTGGCGGTCGTCGACGGCCGGGTCATCGGTGTCATGTGCCTGGAGATCACCACCGAGGGCATCGCCGCGTTCCGCAACCAGGTCAACCCCGACAAGCTCGACCGCGCGAGCCGGCGATGGGCGGCCAGCGACCACGGCGAACCCCTGCTCCGGGTGTTCTGACCGCATGTGAGGTGCTTCACATCGCGCTGCTGTCAGGAAACGGCGGGCCGCCCGGTTCAAGGGGCGAACCCGCCGAAGACAGGAGCCAGGACATGCAGCACCGCATCGTCGTCCTCGGAGCCGGATACACCGGTGCCATCGCCGCCGGCCGCCTCGCCAAGCGCCTGCACCGCGAGGACGTCGCCATCACCCTCGTCAACGCCGAGCCCGACTTCGTCGAACGCGTGCGGATGCACCAGCTCGCGGTCGGCCAGGACCTCACCCCCCGGCCCTTCAGCGAGATGTTCGCGGGCACCGGCGTCGAGCTGAAGCTCGCGAAGGTCACCGCCGTCGACGTCGACCGCAGGACCGTCGCCGTCCACGGTGTGCACGGCACCGAGACACTGGAGTACGACACCCTCGTGTACGCCCTCGGCAGCGCCTGGAACGACCAGGGCGTCCCCGGCACCGCCGAGCACGCCCACGAGATCGCCGGCCGTCCCGGAGCGCTCCGGCTGCGCGCGCGCCTGGCCGGTCTGGGCGCCGGACAGCCCGTGGTCGTGGTCGGCGGGGGCCTCACCGGCCTGGAGGCCGCGGCCGAGATCGCCGAGGCCCGCCCGGACCTCGACATCGCCCTCGTCGCCCGCGGCGCCCTCGGCGACTGGCTCTCGCCCAAGGGCGCCCGGCATCTGCGGAAGGTCTTCGGCAGGCTCGGCATCACGGTGCACGAACACACCGCCGTCACCGGTGTCGAGGCCGACCGTGTCACCACCGCCGACAACAAGGCCGTCCCGGCCGCGGTCACCGTGTGGACCACCGGCTTCGCCGTCCACCCGATCGCGACGGCCACCACCCTGGAGGTCAGCGACTCGGGCCAGATCGTGGTCGACGGGACCATGCGCTCGGTCTCGCACCCGGACGTGTACGCCATCGGGGACGCGGCCCTTGCGATGGGCCCCGGCGACAAGCCGCTGCGGATGTCGTGCGCCTCGGGCACCCCCGCCGCATGGCAGGCCGCCGACGCCATCGCGGCACGCCTGACCGGCGGGAAGCTCCCGAAGGTGCCGCTGCGCTACTTCAACCAGTGCATCTCGCTGGGCCGCAGGGAAGGCCTGATCCAGTACGTCACCGCCGACGACCGCGCGGTCCGGGCGGCCCTGACGGGACGGCCGGCCGCCGTCTACAAGGAACTGGTCTGCAAGGGCGCGGCCTGGGGCGTCGCCAACCCGACGATCGGCATACCGACCCGGCGCCGCCGCGTGGTCGCACCGGAACCGGCCCGGCCGCACTCGACGACCGGGACGGCCGCCTGACGCGCGCAGCGAGACGGGCGCCCTCGGTGCGAGGGCGCCCGCCGCACGGAGCCCTTCTCACAGTCCGAACAGCGCTGCCGCGTTGTCGTGGCACACCGCCCGCAGCCACTCCTGCCCGAGCCCCAGCCGCTCCAGGGCGTGGAGCTGGTGCACGTAGGGATAGGGGATGTTGGGGAAGTCGGAGCCGAGCAGGACGCGGTCGCCGAGCGCGGCGAGCCGGGGCAGGGCCCGGCGGGGGAACGGCATGAATCCCTCGGTGAAGTCGGTGAACGCCATCGTCGTGTCCAGTCGCACCTGGTCGTACCGTTCGGCGACGCCGAGGAACTCCTCGTACTCGGGCATCCCCAGATGCGCGACGATCAGCCGCAGCCGCGGGTGCCGCGCCAGTACCCGCGCGATCGGCTCGGGGCCGGTGTACTTGCCGGGGGCGGGGCCGGAGCCACAGTGGATCACCACGGGGATCCGTGCCTCGGCCAGCACCCCCCATGCCTGCCGGAGCAGTTCGTCGGCCGGGTCGTAGGCCCCCACCTGCACATGCGCCTTGAACACACGCGCGCCCGCCTCGACGGCCTCGCGGACGTACGTCCCGACGCCCGGCTCGGGATAGAGGGTGGCGGTGTGCAGACAGTCGGGGGTGCGGCGGGCGAAGTCGGCCGCCCATCCGTTCAGCCACCGGGCCATTCCGGGCTTGTGCGGGTAGAGCATGGCGGTGAAGGCCCGGACGCCGAACTCCCGGAGGAGGGCGGCCCGTTCCGCCTCCTCCTTCCGGTAGGTGATCGGCCACTCCAGCCCACCGATCAGCGGTCCGGTCGTGTCGAAGTAGTTCCAGACCTTGCGCAGGACCTGCTCGGGCATGAAGTGCGTGTGGACGTCGACCAGCCCGGGAAGACCGAGCCGGCCCCAGAAGCGACGGACCTCACCGGCCTCCCCGCCCGACGCCCCGTCGTCGCTCGTGGTTGCCGGTACACGGGTGGCCGCGCTCGGCCTCGGCGATCCGGCATCGTACGAAGGGCCGTGGGCGGGGGCGGGTTCGGTGGAGCCGGCGGAGTCGGCGGGGGCGGCGGATGCGTCGCGGTGATCGTCCATACCGCTCACGATCGGCCTTGACGGGGGGACGGGTCCACCCCTTGGGGCCGCCGCGGTGGAGTGAACGAGCGGGCCGCCTCGGCCATATCACCGAAAGCACCGGGCCACGATCGTGCACCCCGACGCCGCCGGCCAGGCCAACATCGCGGCCCAGGACGGGGCCGCCATTCGCGCGGCGGTGTGTCCACGGAGGAAGTCATGGGGGTGGCAGGCGGCACCGGGAGCGGCCGGTGTCTGCGAGTCGGGCACCCGTGAGGCAGCTCTCGCGGGTCCACAGCGCCTCCCAGGGCGGTCAGGGTCGGTCAGGCAGCCGGTCCGGCGGCCGGCTCCGCTTCAGCTCGGCGGCGACGACGTCACGGCCCCGGGCCTGGGTGGCGAAGGTGGTGCCGGGGAAGGCCGGCCCGAGCCCCCGCTCGGAACCGGCTACGAACAGACCGGTCCGGCGTGACCGGAGCGCGAAGTCCCCGTCCGGTGAGAAACGGATCCGGCCACTGGGCGTCGCGGACCTCTGTGTGACAATCCCTGCCTTGACGTTCGAGTAGAGATCGGGCTGCCATGCCTTCGCACAGACGCCGCTTCCTCGCTGTCCCGGTGGCCGCCCTCACGGCACTCACCGTGGCCCAGGCCGTCACCCCCCTCACGGCCGTCGCCGTGCCCGCGACCGACGTGTCGACCACACTGGCCGCGCGGACGACCTCCGTACCCGCCGCGGACGACATATCCGGTTCCGGCCCGGCGGTCGTCTGGCGTCAGAAGACCTCCGCCGACACGCTGGCGCACGGCTGGCTCGCCGTCTCCGGAGGCACCCCGAAGGATCTCGGCCGGCTCGCGGACACCGGCGAGACGGTGAACGTCGACACGGTGTCCGTCCAGGACGGAGTGGTGGCCGTCGCCACCTCCGTCAACCCGAACGGTGCTCTCGCCGACCATGTCACTCTGCGCCACCTCGACTCCGGTGACGAGGACATTCTCCCGGTCGCCTACGACAGTTCGGGAGCCGTTGGGGACGAGCGCTACCGTGGGCAGGCCGGCAACGGCATCCTCGTCCAGCAGAGCTACGACGACGCTTCCGCCTATCGAGTGCGCCTGCTGCTGCGCACACCCGGCGGTGCGGACCGGACGCTGCTGTCCGACGACGAGCAGTACGAGATCCTCGCGTCGGACGCACACGGCGCCCTGGTGCTCCGGCGGACCGCGCCCGGCTGGGACCACAAGATCGTGTACGTCGACTTCGCCACCGGTGCGTCGGTCACCGTGGCAGAGCCCACGACCGACGAGTTGCCGCAGGGCCTGGAGTTCACCCCCAGTCGTGTCGGGGTCATCGACGGCGCGACCCTGACCGAATGGCAGCGGTCGGCGCCCGGGGACGGCTCGTCCACGGTCACCCTGCCCGTCAGCGGGGCACACTGGATCAGCGACGACACCCTCGCCTGGTACCAGTGGAGCGTGGCGGACGGATCGTCCGAGCTGTTCGCGATGTCCAGGGACGGATCCGCACCGGCGAAAGACCTCGGCGGGACCTTCACCGACCTCGCGGTCGGCGATGACGGCAGGATGCGGGTGACGCTCTACCGGCCCGACGTGGACGCCGCGATCCAGACGCTCACCGACGGCCGGGTCTCCACCGCCGCCGGTGACGCCACCACGATCCCCGCCGGCCCTGCCAGGCTGGACGCCCTGGCGCTGTCCGACGGCGCGCTCTACACGGCCGACGACTCCTCCCGGCGGAAGGGCGTCCTGCTCCGCTCCGGCCTGTCGGCCGGCCCGGCCGGGGCCTCGGCGGGCACGCCGTCCCGGGTACTGGCCTACTCCGGCGGCCTGGTGCACCAGACTCTCGCCGCGGCCGGGGGACGGGTCCTGGTCGAGCAGGGCAGCCCCTACGAGCCGGGCCACTTCCAGGTGTACGAGGACGGGAGGCTGATCGGCACACCGCTCAACTACGACAACGCCTCGGCGGTGACCGTCGTGGACTTCGACGGTGAGCGCGTCCTGGTGTCGGACAGGACGACCGCGACCGACGGCACCCTTCTCCTCTACACCTTCGCGAACGGTCAGATGCAGAGGGTGCCGTCCGGCTCCGCGCTGAACGGCGACGCCGTGTACTCCTCGGTGCGCAACGGCACCACGTCCACCTGGTCGATCCGCCGGACGGACCTGACCACCGGCACCGCCACCACCGTCGCCACCGTGGACTGCCTTCCCGGCAACCTCCAGGTGCGCGGCTCCCGGATCCTGCTGACCACCTGCGGGGCCGCGTCCACCACCGGTCTGCTGCTCAAGGCGGGGAGTTCGACCGGCACCACCGTGGACGCCTCCGTCCGTACGCCGATCCTCGGCACGGACGTTCTCTACACCTTCACCAAGTCCTCGGACGGCGGCGCCGTCACGCTGAACGCCCAGCCGCTGGGCGGGACGGCGACCACGGCACAGCCTCTGTTCGCCCTCCCGCAGAAGGCCGACTCCGCCGCCGCCGAGCGGTGGGCGGTCGACCGCGACGCGCCCTGGGCGGCCTGGATGGACGACGCCGGCGTCACTCATGTGACCTGGGCGGGCGTTCCCACCGCCGCCTCGGCCACCGCCCCGGCCGGCTTCAGTCCCAACGGCGACGGATCGGCCGACGTCTGGTCCCCCGCCTGGACCTACAACCGGCCGGTGAGCTGGACGCTCACCGTCAAGTCCGGTGCCACGCAGGTGCGTTCCCTGACCGGCACGGCCGCCGACGGCAAGGTCGCACCGGTGTGGAACGGGACGACCCAGACGGGCGGAGCAGCCCCCGAGGGCGCCTACACCTGGACCCTGACCGCGCGGGACACGGTCACCGGCCGGGCGGCGGCCGACGTCAGCGGCAAGGTGACCCTGCGCCGGGTGGCCCCCGCTGCCTCCGTCACCGCGCCGGCCCTCGCGAGCAGCGCGGGGACGAGCGCCGCGGTGCCGGTCACCTGGTCGGCGAAGACCGCGGGCGTGACGTCGTACGACATCGGCTGGCGCGTCGCCACCCGTACCGGCGGGGGCGCCTGGAAGCTCGGGTCGCTCCAGACCTGGCGCACCGGTACCACGGCGACCTCCGCGGTCTTCGGCAAGGCGGGCAGCCCTGTGAAGCCGGTGTCCGGACTCACCTACCGTTTCTACGTCCGCGCTCACGACGACGCCGGCCAGACCGGCTCCTGGAGCACTGCGGCAACCAGCGGCATCCCGGTCGACGACCGTGCGGCGGCACTGCACTACACGGGCGCCTGGAAGTCGGTGACGGCATCCTCCGCCTGGTCGGGCACGGAACGTACCTCCGCGGCGAAGGGCGCGTACGTGTCCTTCTCCGCGGACGGCACCCAGCTGCGCATAGTGGCGACCCGGAAGTCGAACGGCGGGCGATTCGCGGTCGTGGTGGACGGAAAGACGGTCGGCACGGTGAACACCTACGCCGCGAAGACCGCCTACCGGCAGGTGGTGTTCACCCGCACCCTCGGCACCACGATCACGACCCACAAGGTGCAGTTGCGGATCCTCTCCGGCAGCACACCCGGACGGTCCACCGTCACCCTGGACGCCCTGATGGTCACCCGCTGAGCGGACCGTCAGCGCCGTGAGACCGCCCGGACCGCCGCGACCACGGCGGTCTCACGGCCACACCCCACCGGACGGCAGCCGGACCGACCGTCGGTCTGCCTGCTCGCGGTGCTCGGGCTCTCGACGCGGGCGTCGAGGCCGCGCGGGCGATGTCTCTCAGGGGTTCTCACTGACGTCGTCGGCCGAGGACACAGAACTCGTTGCCTTCGGGGTCTGCCATGACAACCCACGACTGGTCACCCTGGCCGATGTCGACACGCTTCGCGCCATGAGCCTCAAGGCGAGCCACCTCGGCGTCCTGGTCATCAGGCCTGAAGTCGAGATGCAGCCGGCTCTTGGCCTTCTTGCTCTCCTCGATCCGGACGAAGTCCAACCCCGGCAGGCGATCCGGCTCCGGGCGGATCTCGAACTCCTCATCGGAGGAGTGGACCACAACCCAGCCAAGAGCCTTGGCCCACCACTGCCCGAGGGCCACCGGATCCACCGAGTGAACGATTACCTGTTCCCATTCCAAGGTCATCCGCGGAGTCTAGGGCTAGCGGGGCTTCGAAAGCAGGCGCTTTAAGCGCTCAGAGGGAGGCCACGCAGCGGCTGACCGGTCGCGTTCAGCAGCCCTTGGCCTGGCAAGCTGCCCTGCCTGAGCAGGGTCACGCCGTCAAGACTGCCGGACCTGACCGGCAAGGGCGCCGGCCGGGGTCGGATGCGTGAACGTGTGGTCGTGAAAAGCGGTCGCCGGCGCGGCAAAAGGCCCGGCGTTCCTGCCACGGACCTCACTGCCCGGGGAAGGCCCAGTTCAGGGGTACAGGGGTGGGGATAACCCGATGGGGTGGTGGGGGGCTCGGCCCCCAGGAGGCGTACAGCTGACAGGCTGGTCCCGGTCGGACGGCCGTAGCCAGACTCGGCTGCATGACGACCTCCTCCGACGCCTCGGTCGCGACCGCACCGACCGCAGTGCGTCCCCGCAGGCCCCGCCCTGACGCCGGCAGCGACTTCGCGCGGCTGTCCCAGCGCATCACCGAGGCGGGTCTGCTGCGGCAGCGCCCCGGCTACTACACGGTGCGGCTCGGTCTGGTGACCGGGTTGCTGGCGGCGGGTTGGGCAGCCTTCGTCGCGCTGGGCGACACCTGGTGGCAGCTGGCGGTCGCCGCCTTCATGGCCCTGATCTTCGGCCAGGTCGCGCTGGTTGCCCATGACCTGGCGCACCGGCAGGTGTTCAGGCGGCGCCGCCCGAGCGAGATCTGGGGCCGTCTCTTCGGCAACCTCGGTATCGGCATGAGCTACGGCTGGTGGATGAACAAACACACGCGCCACCATGCCAACCCCAACCACGAGGAACTCGACCCCGATGTCGCCCCGGACATCCTGGTGTGGTCCACCGAGCAGGCCCGCAACAGCAGCGGTCTGGCCCGCTTCATCGGCGGCCATCAAGCGTTCTTGTTCTTCCCGCTGCTGACGCTGGAGGGCTTCAATCTGCACGTGGCAAGCGTGCGGGCGCTGCGCTCGCCGTCCATGAAGAGCCACCTGCTGGAGGGCGGTCTGCTCATCCTGCACATGGCTGCCTACCTGTCTGCGCTGTTCCTGGTGCTCTCTCCCGGCAAGGCGTTGGCGTTCCTCGCCGTGCACCAATGCCTTTTCGGTGTCTATCTCGGCAGCATCTTCGCCCCGAACCACAAGGGCATGCCCACCTTCACCGGTGACGATCGACCCGACTTCCTGCGTCGCCAGGTGCTCACCTCCCGCAATGTGCGTGGCGGCCGACTCACCGACCTCATGCTCGGCGGGCTCAACTACCAGGTCGAGCATCATCTGTTCCCGAGCATGCCCACTCCTCATCTGCGGCGGGCCCAGGTCGTCGTGCGGGCGTACTGCGCGGAGATCGGCGTCCCCTATCACGAGACCGGGCTGATCCAGTCCTACCGCGAGGCGCTCACCCACCTGCACCGGGTGGGGGAGCCCATCAGGCGGCAGCGCAAGGTGACCTGAAAGCCATACAGGTTGCCGTGACGCCTATGGGGGCCGGCGTCGGGCGCTGCCGCTTGCTGGAGTTGCTGCACTCCACTGCTGTACCGCAACACAGGTCCGCGCGGGACTCCGTCTCCCGGCTCCCCTCCCGCAAAACGACGTGCGCGGGCCTGAACGGCAGGCTGCGAAGGGTCGGATGAGCCTGGAGCGTTTGAGTGGGCGCCACTGGTACGACGGCCGGACTCAGTTCTTCGAGACCGCCGCTGCCGCGGATGACGCAGTGATCGTCTGGCTCGACTGACCGGGGCCGCGCCAAGCGGCTGTCCTGAGCTGCGGCGGCGCCTGCACTGGCTGTCGAGCGAGGTGCTGTTCCACCCGTATTGGCAGGAGCGGGGCCGGGGGCGTGCTGCTACGCTCGCGATCTCATTGTGACGGCAGGCCCTAGTAGAGGCTGGCCGGACTCCCGGGGGGAAGAATCATGCGACCACGTCCGCGCGTGGCGCTGGCGACCGGTGCCGTTCTTGCATCGATGGTTGTCACGACGACCGGCGGCCCCGCCGTTGCGGCCAGTCCCTCGCTCAAGGTCACCACGATCGGTCGGAACGGCTCCGTGGTGCCCGGCTCGAGTCTCCAGATCGTGGATGTCCGAACCCGAAAGCCGATGGGCCCGCTCAAGGAAAGCGGCAGCTCCGTTGCGTTGCCTGCGGGCCAGTACGTCGTTGTCTCCGACATTCGTGAGCCAGTTGGCGATGACGAGACGCTCGGCGCCGCGGTGGTGACGGTCTCCGGCGACACTGCCGTCACCATCGACGCCCGGAAGGGCAGGCCGGTGCAGGTGTCGCTCGACGCGCCCGGCCTCGGGACGCAGGACATCGCCGACGCGATCTGCGTGGACGGCGCCCCGGCCAGCGGGTCCACCGACTTCATGGGGGGTGGGCCCGCGGGCCACGTGTACGTCATCCCCAACGAGTCGTCGCTGCTGCGCTTCGCCTACGTGTCCCGATGGAACACCGGCGGGTCGTACGAGACCTATGCCGTCAGCGGGGCTGGGGTCGGCGTCCCGGCGAACCCGGGCGGTGTCCACTACGCGAAGAACCTGGCCACCGAGCATGGCTGGTCCGACGTGGGCCCGAACGGGGGTACCAGCGAGGACCTGTCCTTCGTACCGCAGGGCTCGCCCTGTCAGGCCCGCCTGCAGTTGAACAGCTTCACCAACATCGGTTCGGGTGCGCCGTACCCGTACACCGCCCACCTCGAGGCGGGCAAGTGGGACGTGCGCTCGGACGAGTTCAACCAACTTGGATCGTGTGGCATCTTCCACGGTGTCCACGACCTGGCCGCCGGGACGTCGTACAGTCAGACCTTCTACCGGGCGGGCTGGGGGCCGGCGCGAGTCCTCCCGTACATGGTGTTCGGCGAGATCCGCCTCAGCGTGAACAACATGTTCCAGGACCCGTACACCGCCGGTTTCGAGGTCGGCTCCAAGACGCGCGTCACGCTCAGCCGGGACGGCAAGCAGCTCGCCACGCACACGGTGATCGGGAACTACTGGGGCGGCAGCCCGAGTGAGTTCCAGGCGTCCGCGAGCGGGGCCGGCTGGTACACGCTGGACGCGTACGCCATCCGCTACCAGCCCGGTGTCACCTACCCCGCGGGCATGCTGTCGCCCTCCACCCGCGCGGTGTTCCGCTTCCACGCCGACCCCCGGACGGCGCAGGTCGCCCCGGGCGTGCTCAGCCGCTTCCTGATCGGCGGCCTCGGCACGCACGGCAGGGCGAAGCCGAACAGCATCACCCCGGTCGGCCTGTTCATGGACCGCGCCGACCCGCACAACGGCGTGCCGTACAAGGCCGACACCGCGAAGACCGTGCAGGCCTGGTACTCCACCGACAACGGCAAGACCTGGCACGGCCTGCACGTCACCCACACCGGTTCGACCTGGTCGACCAACGTCCCCAACCCCGCCGAGGCCAAGGTCTCACTCAGCGCGAAGGTCACGGACGCGGCGGGCAACAGTGTGCAGACCTACTCCAACCAGGCCTACGCCGTCGGCTGACCTTGCGCTTGCGGACAGCTGGATGTCAAAGGCCCCGGACCAAGTTGGTGCTTTCTAGGGGTCGTCGCAACACGTGGTCGTGTTGATCAGGCCGCGAGCAGTTTATGCAGGCGCTCGGCTGGGGTTTCCCAGCCGAGCGTT